>CASFWX010000018.1 GCA_949298545.1 uncultured Verrucomicrobiota bacterium
CTGCCGCTTTTTGCGCAACGAGATGCTGGCAATGCGCTTTGAGATAGGATATGCTTTGGGAGTTTGGAGCGAGGGAGTATTCTCGCGCAATATTGTCGTCCGCGACTGCCTTTTCGATTCCCCCAACTCCACTGGGACTACGGTCGGCGGCTACGAGTGCTCCATCATGACCGGCGCGTACATTAAAAACTACAACGCCTCTGAACTTCCAGCCGTTCCAGTCGCGGAGGATATTCTTTTCGAGAATAATGTCTTTAAAAACTCCTTCGGGTTGGTCGCAAGGCTGATGTCGGCAAAAAACATGATTTTTAAAGGCAACACCTTTATCGACGAGCTTCCGCGCAAGCTTGAAAAAGATTACCGCGCATGCTTTTATATAACCGATTCTTCCGATATAAAAATTCTGGAAAATTCTTGGGTGAAGTCGCCGTATGCGCCAAATCCCAGAATAATTGCGGATTCATCATCAAAAAATATCGTACTCTGGGATAATAAAATAATCGATAAGGACGAGGAGAAATAGCGCAATGGCGATAAGATTATCGGTTGTCGCGCGGTATGTGGTCGCATTTTCGTGCCTTTGCAATTTGTCTTTATCGGGCTTGGCTGCCGAACCTAAGGCAAGGGAGTCGCGTTTTGGAGTATGCGCGCATTTCATGTGGATGAAAGACGAACGCGACCGCTTGGATCTCTGCCTCGATGCAATGAAAGAATGCGGGATTGGGTATTTCCGCACGGAAACCTCGTGGGTTGCCGCACAGCCTGAAAAGGGCGCGCCGTTTAATTTCGATTCTTGGGACGAGGTTCTCGATGGGGCGAAGCGCCGCGGCTTGAGGGTGGACGCGCTGTTGACGGGCGGCGTTCCGCCGTTTGCCAGGCATATAGCAGACAATCTCGGGGCGGCTTCGGAGTTCGCGCGCGCGGTGGTTTCACACAGCGGGTTGAAAAACTGGGAAGTCATGAACGAGCCGAATCTTTCCCACTACTGGTATCGAGAACCTTCTCCTAAAGAGTATGCCGGACTATTGAAGGCTTTTTACTCCGCGGTAAAAAAAGCCGATCCCAATGCTACGGTTATGTTCGCCGGAGTGGCAGGAGTGCCTTTGGAATTCATAGAAGCGGTCTTCAAAGAGGGCGGAACGGAGCATTTCGACGAGATGAATATCCATCCCTACCAGTGGTACGGCATTCCCGAATACCCTTTGATCAGGGATATCGGCGCTCTCAAAGAGTTGATGAAGAAATATGGCGTTGGCGACAAGCCGATTTCAATCACGGAAATGGGGCACTCCACAGGAAAATTGAAGACACCGCAAATCTTTGCTTCCGCGCTCAGGAGCTTGGGTTTGGATCCGCGCCGGATCGAATATGCCGTGATAGAAGACGCGAGGGCAAATTCAAATAGCTTGGGACTTTTCGAGAGGATCGGGGCATTAATCGACGGCGCGAGAATCCAAAAAAAAATTTCATTTTCGGAGATAGGGAAGCTCAATCCCAAAAATAATCCCGTCCTCGTCATGCCTTTTGACGAATCTTTCCCCCACTCGGAAATTCCCGCGCTCACGGACTATATCAATGCGGGCGGAACAGTGCTATTTCCCGGGGGCTACCCGTTATGGTACGATATAGTTTTCGACGCAGACGGGCACTCCAGGAAAGTTGCCCGCATGGATGCCGGTTGCAAAGCCTTGGGCATTCCGCCCCAAAAGATAGTCGCTCCCATAAAGGGGTCTGTCCATTTCACATATTTCGACTCAGTGGAGCCTGCGGAGGGCTTCGCGGAGATAAAGCCTGAGGGTGAATTTGTCGCGCGTTGCTTGCCTGATCCCGAAGCCGGCAGCGGATACAGCATAGTTCCGATTCTGCTCGGAGTTTGGAAAGACGAACGCGGAGAGACTCAAAAATCTCCCGCGGCTGCGATATACAAAAAGCGCGGCGGAGGAAACATAATTTGCTGCACGTCCTTTATAGACGAAGTTGTCCCGCAAGACATGCAGGCAAATTATACCGTGCGTGAAATGCTTCTTTGCTATGCTTTGGGCATAAAAAAAATCGCGGTGTATTGCCTGCGCGATAGCGGATATGGCATTTCGCGAGAGGAAAACTTTGGCATTGTCGGGAAGAATATGGAAAAGAAGCCTCTGTTTTACGCCTACAAAACGTTGACGGAAAAGCTGGGGGAACTTTCAAAGCCGGCGTACATGGAAAAGGACGGACTTTTCGTCGTAAATTGGGTTCGCCCGGAAGACGGCGGAAAAGTTTGGGCGTTCTGGTCTGCGCGCGGCATTAAAGCATTTGATTTTAATTCTCCGGAAAAATATGTTTTTTTCGATGTTTGCGGAAAAGAGATTGCCGCGCCCGTTGCGGAGAGCGGGAAGATGAAGGCTGGTCCCTCTCCCGTGTACGCCGAGCTTAAAAAATCAACTGCACTAACTGAAAAATAAACTATATTATGATGAAAAAATACCTTGCCAGAAAGACAATCCGGTTATTCGCCGCAGCCGCATTTTTTGCGGCGTCGGCAAATTCATTAATCGCGTTAAAGCTTGAGGACAAGCACATTGAAGGGGCGTATTTCACCGTGCGCGACAATCCGAACGCTAAGATTTCGGCCTTTACGAAAGAAACGACCATAGCATCGGTGACGAGTGTGTTTGAGTCGGGCCGCAACTGGCGCATTTTTACGTTTACGTACCACACGAAAGGGCAGGAGGAGGCGTTTTCCCTTCCCAAGGAACTGTTAGGGCTTTCATTTTACCAGCTGCCTTTCGGCAAAGACTTGGTTTACGACGTCCACACGGACGGGGAGATATGCGCGGTCGTTCACGACCATCCGAGCAACGATGCCGCCAAGCAGATGGAGGAGCAAGGGTTCAAGAAAATGGAGGGCGTAAAGCCGTTTCGCTTTCTGGGAATGAATGAAAAAGACAATCTTTCCCTGTATACCCGCAAGGTGAAAAAGGGCGATGTCCTGAAAAACATAAAGCCATGGGTTGTTTATGCCGGGCTTGAGATGCCGCGCAATCTTAGAAGCGGGGAAACTCTCTACAACGGCATAATACTTCCGCGCCAATGGCCGCCGGATTACAATAAGGGCGATAAGTATTTCGATCCGGCCGGCGATGAGCCAATGCCCGTGCCCTATTTGGAGAACAAGCCCAAGCTAATAAACATCAGCGTCGGGCGGCAGCTTTTTGTCGACGATTTTCTCATTTCCAAAGGAAGTTTCGAGCGCGAGTACCACTATCCTAAAAAGTACGAGCACAATCCAGTTTTAAAGCCCGAAACAGAAATCGAAAAAGGCAAGCCCACACCTTTTAAGGATATGAAGACCGCTCCGGCCAGCGTTCCTAATTCCGGCGGCCTCTGGTGGAACGAGCAAAAGGGCGTTTACGAGCTTTGGTATAACGCCAGTTGGCACGGAACAATAGCATATGCCTATTCAAAGGACGGATTGACTTGGGAGCGCCCGAATCTTGGAATTTACGGGGACAACAACCAGCTGTTTCCCAGCGATGCGTTTATCGACAGCGGCGCCGCCTTCTATGATCCGTACGAGCCGGATCCCGCCAAGAAGTACAAGCAGTACAACATAGGCGGGCGCAACAACAGCCATGGAATGATGTGGTACAGCGCCGACGGTGCGGATTTCAATTACGACAAGCCGTTTTCCGCGGGGATATCCGCCGAGCGGACTACGATATTCTACAATCCATTTCGCAAAAAGTGGATATACAGCTTGAGATGGCATACTTTCAACCGTGCGCACAGGTGCTATGCGGAGGGTGACGACTTCATGCACGGCGCGTATTGGTCTCCCGAGGAAGTCGTCTACTGGATGCGCCCGGATAAGAATGACAAGCCCATAAAAAAATGGGCCCCAAAAACGGGTCTCTACAATTTTGACGCGATAGCCTACGAAAGCTTGATAATAGGGTTCCTGAGTATCTGGTACGGGCCGTCGAACGAGGTTTGCTACTATGAGGGGCATCCGAAATATACCGCTGTAAAGTTCGCCTACAGCCGCGACGGTTTCCATTTCTCGCGCCCCGACTACCGCGAAGCCATAAAGTGGAGCGACGAGCAGTGGAAATGGGACAGGGGATATGTCCAGTCGATAAACGGCGGAATAACCGTTCACGGAGACGAAATCCGCATATGGTATGTCGGCGCGAAAGGATTCGGAAAAGGCGCTCCCAAAGACGACAAGTTTACCGTCCCCAAACTGCTGACGTCCACCGCAATGCACGGCAATTATTCCCTCGGATACGCCACTTTGCGCCGCGACGGATTTGTTTCTCTCAATTCACATGCCGACGGCAAGCCGGCTGAGATCCTAACCGAGCCGGTTCAATTCGCGGGATCTTATCTGTTTGTGAACGCAGATGCTCCAGAAGGCGCTCTCTACGCGCAGATAGAGGATATGAACGGCAAGGTGATAGAGCCTTATTCGTTTGAAAACTGCATACCAGCCAAGGGTGATTCAACCCGCGCGCGGATAAAATGGCGCGGAGCTGAAAACATCGGCAAACTCGCCTATTTGCCGGTTCGATTCCGCTTTAAAATGGAGAACGGCAAATTTTACTCGTTCTGGGTTAGCGTCGCCGAGAACGGGCGCAGCGACGGTTATCTCGGGGCGGGAATGCCAGGCTGCCCGACGCCTGTGGACACGGTGGGCGACGGAAACTAATAAAGCTTTCGCAAGTTTCGCTCGGAGGGTTAATCTGCCGAGTTTCCCATTGGCTAAGTCCGGAGACAAATCTTGAAAAAGCTTCGGGGATTCCGCAAAGCGGATTCCCCGATTTTTTATGCTACAAATCCGCTTTTCCCACAAGGGCTCATTTATCAACGGGGGGGCAGATTTGCGGACTATAAAAAATACTCCCCGAATCAGGCTGGTCTTTGCCAAAAAAATCAGTAAACCAGGTCTCTAAAATTTTTAACGCGGTGGAAAGTGATAATATTGCCGTCGTGCGCATTTGCTGCGTCTTCATCGCCGCTGCGAGACAAAATTATAAGGTCGTCCCCGTCTATGTCGAACGAAGCGTAGTGGCGCGATTCATAGGGCTTGTCGCTCTTTGTGACCAGCCCTGCGAAACACCAATCGACGAGATTTTTAGAGAAGTGCAGAACCATGCGTTGGCGCTGTTCGCACGGCAGGCCGTTTACCCTGGGCTTGAGCCTGTCCGGGCGCGTCATCGAATAGGTTGCCTGGCTGCCGAGCATCCAAAATAGTTTCGTCTCTTTGTCGTAGAGTATGTGAAAGTACATCTGGCCGCCGGGCACTGGAAGAAACAGGCACTTCTTGCCGCTCGGAACGGATTCGAGCCCGACCGTTATTGTGCCGTCGCCATTTTCGGAAACCTTAAATAAATTTGCGTAATTGACGGTTCCGGAATTGCATCTGGCGAGTATGTGCAGAGTCTTTTTTTCGGGGTCAAACCAGTAGTGGTCCGGATCGCTTATGCGGACTATGTTGGGCTCTAATGTGCCGATGGGGCTGAATTCCTTATAGTCAATCATCTTTCCCGATTTGTCTCTCTTTACGGACACGAGATTGCGTCCCGGATACTTTTGCTCGTAAAACGGGATTCCAAAATATTCCCAGGGAAATTGGTTCTCTCTAAAACCGGGCAGGAGATCGGCAAAGCATATCTCGTTGGAAAAGGTCCAGTTTTCAGCTTTTGTCAAGTCAGAGTCCTCTTTTGCGCGCATTACAACAGGCGCGAGTTCGCACGGCGTCCAGGTCATTGGCATGAGCCTGTTCTCAGTTCTGTGCATTATTGCCAGATAGATGTTGCCCTTGTCTTTCCAAACATTGGATTTGTCGTTCCAATAAAGCTCTTTCCCGCCCGAGCCTTTCAGAATTGCCGCTTGGCTCCAGGTCGAGCCATTGTCGTCGGAACGCATTATGCGAAGATCTCCGAAATTGCCGATGTAATATACGCTTTTGCCGGATTTAAATAAACGCCCGTGCACCATCTTTTCATTCGCACGCTCCGTCCAAGTTTTTCCACCGTCGTCGGAGGTCAGTATGTGGGCGTTTTTATTGTTGCCCAACTTCCCGTATTCATAAGCCGCTATCAGGCGTTTGCCGAACCCGCGTATGATTGACGGAGAGAATGTCGGAATTTTTTTAGGATTTGGCGAACGCCCAACAACGACGTAATCCGGCGCCAATTCCCTCACGGGGGAAGCTTCCATAATTTGTTTTTCCCCGCCGTTTTCCCCAAAGATGGGCAATGATCCCAATATTATTGCCGCGCATGAGAAAATTCTTATTTTGGCTGCCATAGTTGTTTTTTTTCTTGTGATAAATCGTTGCATTGAGCTTTTGAAGTATTTTCTATTTCCTCTCTTTTGCTAGTCAAGTAGATTTTTTAGTTTTGAAATATTTTGAATTTAATAATTTTACTTGCGAAAGTCGTTATGATTTTCACTTTGAATTTTGATATGTACGACAAGGCGAAAATTAAGGCGAATATTTTACCCGCGGTAGCCAGTTTCTTGTGTCCTGGGCTTGGTCAAGCTTACGAAGGCCGATGGTTTGCGGCGGTATTTTTCTTTATTATTACTGCGGTGGGATATGCTTTCCTTCTTCCCTTGGGAATATGCGTCCATATCGTGACGATTTGCGAGGCGCTATTATACCATGCCCGCATACATTCTGCGGCAAAGGATTCTTAAGATACAGTGGCTGCCGGCGCGGGGCAATTCCATAGCCGGAGCTTTAATTCCGCTGCGGGCAGATGTTCCACCTCCTTGCGCGACAGGAAAATGCGGAATTTAAAGCGCCGCGCGTTCCGCGTTTGGCAGCGGCGCACAGCTGAGGAAATCGGAGGGTGAAAAACGGCGCCGACGCTCAAAGGCAATCTAAAAGCTTGATTTCTCGCCAGCGATTATAGAAAAACAGGCAATAAGATTTGATGACTACAAAAGATAAAATATTGCGCGCAACTTTCTTATTGCTGCTTGAAAAAGGCTACGACAGGGTGAAGGTAGGGGATATCCAAGAGCGCATGGGCATAGCGCGCGGTTTGCCGTATAAATATTTTAAAAACAAATCCGAGCTAATATTTGCCGCCTGCAGAAAATTCTTCTACGACAGATATTTTATAGATGTGGATTATTCGAAAATATCCCTGAAGGAGTTTATAGATCATGTCGAGTTCGCATTGGCGCGCATGACCAGTCTCGACGGGGTCGAAGTTGAGATGCTGAAGTACAACACTCTCTATTCTGCAATGATACAGCATGACGCCGAATTTAAGCGGGAGGCGCAGGGGGAGTTCGACAAGGCGCGCGGCGTCATACGCAATGCCATAAAACGCGGGGAAATAAGGGATCTGCCGGAGAATTTTATAGGTGCGACGATATTGGCGATACTCGGGCGAACCAGCTACATCACCGATACTCCCTCAAATTCGTACATCTGCCGCCGCATGATGGAGGACGTAAGGCGTTTTTACGATCTCATAAAAAAGTGATTTAAATAAAAGGTGTTTTGCAAAAATTAGCATTAGGATAATCCATGATAAAATTTTTCCAGCCGCCGCCGCCAAAAAATCCCCTTCCGGAAGAAAAGATCGATTCCGAATACGCGAAGCTCCGCAGAAGAGTTTTCTGCGGGATTTTCGTGGGATACGCGGGTTTTTATTTAATAAGGAAAAATTTTTCCCTTGCAATGCCCTATCTCGAAGATGCGGGCTTTGAAAAATCTGATTTGGGTTGGGCGCTTTCTGCGGTAGCTTTTGCGTACGGGATAAGCAAGTTCGTGATGGGCAGCGTGTCCGACAGGAGCAACGCCCGCATATTTTTGCCGATGGGGCTTGCGCTGTCGGCTTTTCTCACAGCCCTGCTTGGACTCGCGGACTGGGCGACGGGCACGATATTCGCAATGGCGGCGATTTTATTTTTGCACGGCTGGTTCCAGGGAATGGGTTGGCCGCCGTGCGGGAGAGTGATGGTCCACTGGTTTTCGCACAATGAACGCGGAATGAAAATGTCCATATGGAATGTGGCGCACAATGTCGGAGGGCTTGCGATGGCGCCTTTGGCGCTTTTGGGAATGAAGCTGTTTGGAGGGGATTGGCGTTTGGGGATATTTCTGTTTCCCGCGTGCGCGGCAGTTTGCGTGGCGGGTTTGGCATATTGGCTAATTCGCGACACCCCGCAGTCTTGCGGCCTTCCTCCAATAGAAATTTACAGGAACGACGCCGCAAAATCATATTCGTCTTCGGACGAAAAGGAGTTTTCAAGCAGGCAGATTTTCTTTGAACACGTCCTTAACAACGGGGCGCTTTGGAGCATAGCCGTGGCGAACGCGTTTGTTTATTTCGTGAGGTACGGGATTCTCGACTGGGCGCCAATTTATTTGCAGAACGAAAAAGGATTTGATTTCAGCAAAAGCGCCGGAGCTTATTTCGGATTCGAATTGGCGGGAATTCTTGGAACGATACTTTGCGGCTGGGTGTCGGACAAGTTTTTCAAGGGCAGGCGTTCTCCCGTAAACGCGCTGTTCATGGCATTGACGATGTTGGCTATACTCGTTTATTGGCTCAATCCCAAGGGGAATCCGACAGTCGACATAGCCGCGCTTTTTGCAATAGGCTTTCTCATATACGGGCCCGTCATGCTGATAGGCCTTCAAGCTTTGGACATGGTATCCAAGAAGGCCGCGGGAACTGCTGCCGGGTTTACGGGTTTGTTTGGATATTTTGTCGGGACGGCGATTTTTGGAAATCTCGGAATGGGATACATAGTCCAGTACATGGGCTGGGGCAACAGTTTTATCCTAATATTGTCCGCATGTGTCGTCACTATAGGGATAATGCTGGCAAATTCTTTCCTCGAGATGAAAACGCCTTGCACTACTGCAAAAAAACCATAATAAGACGATAATAACCTGTAAGACATGAAAGGCGATCGAAATCAACTGATAAAAACTGCCGCCGAAGAGCTATGGGACGTAATAGTAATCGGCGGCGGAGCAACCGGGTTGGGCATTGCCGTCGATTCCGCCGCGCGCGGCCTGAAAACGCTGCTGCTCGAACAATCCGACTTTGCCAAGGGGACGTCGAGCCGAAGCACGAAGCTCGTTCACGGCGGAGTGCGGTATCTTCAGCAGGGCGACGTGTTTCTTGTCCGCGAGGCACTGCGCGAGCGCGGATTGATGTTGCGCAACGCCCCGCATCTGGTTTCCGATATGCGTTTCATAATCGGCCAGTACAGGTGGTGGGAAAAGATGTTTTATACGGCAGGCTTGACTTTTTACGATCTCCTTTCGGGTTCCTTGAGCTTCGGGCGCTCCCTTCCTCTTTCAAAGTCGAAGGTTCTCTCCGAGATACCCGGGCTTCAAAAGGAGCATCTCATGGGCGGCATAGTCTATCACGACGGCCAGTTCGACGACGCCAGATTGGCAATCACTTTGGCTCTCACTGCCCGCGACGAGGGCGCGGTATGCCTAAACTACGCCAAAGTCAAATCCCTGTTAAAAGATTCCGGCGGCAGAATTTGCGGGGTTTCCGCCTCCGATGAGATTGGTTCTGCGGGAGATTTCGAAGCTAAGGGAAAAATTGTTATTAACGCGACCGGCGTATTCGTCGACGACATTATGAAGATGGACGCTCCGGAGCATAGCCGCAAGGTGAAACCGAGCCAGGGCGTCCATCTGGTGGTGGATTTGTCCTTCCTCGGTGGAAATTCGGCTCTCATGATACCAAAAACCGCCGACGGGCGCGTGCTTTTCGGCGTTCCGTGGCACGGAAAGGCTATACTCGGCACGACCGACACCCCCATGGATTCCGAATCTCTTGAGCCGCGCGCCCTCCCGCAGGAAATAGATTTCATTCTCGACCAGGCGGGGAAATATCTCGAGCGCAAACCTGCGCGTTCGGACGTCCTTTGCGTTTACGCCGGCTTGCGCCCCTTGGCGGCTCCGGCAAATTCGGGTTCTTCCAAAACGAAAGAAATTTCAAGGTCTCACAAAATCTACGTTTCGCAAAACGGCTTGGTATCTATTACAGGTGGCAAATGGACAACCTACCGCGCCATGGCTGAAGACGTGCTCAATAAGGCTCTCAAAATTGTGGGAATCTCTGCGCGCAAGTGTTCAACCGCAAACTTAAAGCTCCATGCTTGGAAGCGCGATGTCGATCGCTCAAAATGGGACTACGTATACGGAAGCGATTCCGATTTGATAGAGAGGATCGCGGCCGAAAAACCGGAAAACAACCAGCTTTTGCACCCCAACTATACTTTTAGAAGGGCGCATGTCGCCTGGGCGGCTCGCGAGGAAATGGCGCAAACCGTAGAGGACGTTCTCGCCCGCCGCGTGCGCGCTCTCTTTGTCGATGCGCGCGCGGCCAAGCAGATGTCGGGGCAGGTCGCGGAAATTCTCGCCCGAGAACTCGGAAAGGACGAAGCTTGGCAGAAGAAGCAAGTCGAAGAATTTAACGCCCTCGCAGACGAGTATATACTAAAAGATTAACTTGTTTGCATGTTTTGTTCCGATAGAAAAAAATCGGGCAGTCATTGCGAAATCCCTCCCGGTGTTTTCAAGGGCGGGATTTTTTTCTTTGCGGTTTTTTTTTCAGGCTTCGTACGCTTCCTCTATCCTGATATTTTTGGGCGTGCGATAGAGGGTGGCTAATCCGCGCATTGCCGAGAGGGCGAAATGCGCGGAGTTGAAAAAAATAAATTTTCGGAAAATAAAAAAACGGCAAAACAGATTTGCCGTTTTGCCGAAATTGTCTTGCCGAAAGAGGCGGGTGCGCGCTATGTCGCGCATCTTTTCCCCGCGCCGCTTCGCTTTTTTAAATAGGAAAAACAGTGTGATTAAAATCTAAAGCTCACTTGAGTCGACACAACGTGAATATGCCCCGAATAATACCCTTGGACATCTGAAATAGGCGCTTCGTTCATGTTTATCTGGTTGCCGCCTATGAGAAATATATACATGTATGCGATGTCAAAAGTTATATTCTCGCTATATTGATAGCCTATGCCGGTTGAGAGCCATACGCGGTCGACGCAAGGTATGCGGGTAGTTCTCAGCTCCGCGCAGCGCACGGGCGTTTCGTCGAAAGTAGAACCGATGCGGAACGTTACGCCTTCGAGGAAATCCGGGTAGTAGTGGAATCCCAAAGCTACGCGCGAGGTGTCTTTCCAGCCCTCTCTCACAGAGGATAAAACGCCTCCTTCAGCCCTTTTGATTGTGAGATCCTCGAAGAGAGACCACATTGTATATGCGTATTCGGCCATTACCGCAAACTGGTTGAGCTTTCCGGGAAGTCTCTGGTACCAGCCGACAGTAAATGTGTGCGGAGTGTTTACTTCGGCTTCTATCGGCAACAATGTTCCCATCATTTCGGCGTTGCCGTCGAGGTTCTGGTAGACGGAGCTTCTCCAAGCAAATCCGAACCTGCCTTCCTCGGCGTAATTTATGGAGAATCCGATATTGCCCCCTATGCCCCAACCGTCGCCGCTCAATCTCATTCTGTAAGAATAGGGCGCGGCCGCCATTGGAACCGATTGCGTGAGCTTTACATACATGTATTGCGCCGACACCCCTCCGCCTATGGTCAGCCAATCGTTTACCCTATACGAGATTCCGGGGTTGAAGTCCATTGTGAAAAGAAAACTGTGCAGGGATTGAAAACGCCCTATCCAATCATTGGGGTAGTCTGCTTCCAGCCCATAGGGGGCTGTGAATGAAAATGTTCCTATAAAGTCGTCGGAGAATTTATGGAGGGCATACAAGTTCGGAACGGGCGATATGGGGGAACAGTTATAGACGTCACCGCCGGGTTCACCAAGTATATTTGACGAACCTGTGTCGGTGAAAGTCAGGTGGGGGACTATTATGCTCAAGTTGGCGTCTATCAATGTTTCTCCGGGTTTTAAGTCCGCGTAGAAAGCCGCTCCGGGATTCCAATATGCGGCAGACGCGTTGTTGTTTGCATTGACTGTTGAGCCCGCCATGGCGGTACCCATATTGGCTGCTCCCTGTTCAATGATTTGGTAGCCCGCTCCAAAGGTGCAGATGGGGCTCGCTAATGATACCGCATATGCGGCAGTGCATAGGGACAATATTTTTTTCATTATGCATAAATTTCAAGTGAACGCACGTTCACTGTCAAGTAAAAAGTGAACGCATATTCACCGGCTCGAATTTTAGCCGAGTCCAAATAATCGTCTAAATTTCCTTGAAGAAAGCCGGCTGATTTGAAGAAATATGAATATGAATATAGAGCGAAAACCGGAATGGCTCAGAATAAAGTTTGGCGAAGGCAGGAAATACAGCGGCACTCTCGCCATTCTCGAAAATGGCGCGATTCATACGGTTTGTCGAAGCGCGAAATGCCCAAATAGGGCGGAGTGTTGGGCCGCCGGAACGGCGACATTTATGATACTCGGCGACATATGCACTCGCAATTGCCGCTTTTGCGCGGTATCGCACGGGCGCCCGGCAGCTCCCGATTGCGGGGAGCCCGAAAAAATAGCCGAGGCTGTTGCAAAGCTCGCCTTAAAATGCGTTGTAATTACATCCGTCACGCGCGACGACCTGCCCGACGGCGGTGCCGGCATCTGGTCCCAGACTGTCAGGCGCGTGAGGGAGAGAAATCCTGACGCCAAAATTGAGATATTGACACCCGATTTTCAGGGAAACGAAGAATCTCTCAAAGAGGTTTTTGAATCCCGGCCGGATGTTTTCGCGCACAATTTGGAAACCGTCGAGCGCCTTCAAAAATCTGTCCGCCTGACAGCAGATTACAAAACCTCCCTCAGGGTTTTATCTGCTGCGGCTGAATTCGGATTGGCGGCGAAGAGCGGGATTATGCTGGGCTTGGGCGAGGAGGATTTTGAAATTGAGCGCTGCCTGCGCGACATGCGCGAAGCGGGCGTTTCCATGCTGACAATAGGCCAGTACATGCGCCCGACTTCCGGGCAGATGGAAGTTGTGCGGTGGGTGGCTCCTGGGGAGTTTGAACGCTGGAGGGAAAGGGCATTGGAATTGGGTTTTCGCTTTGTCAAGAGCGCGCCCCTGGTTCGGAGCTCCTACCATGCCGCCGACGCATTTGACTGCGCTTCAGCGGAAATTATCAAACCGTAGGCTGACTTGCCATTGCAAAGACATTTTCCGGGTATTTGGGCGCTTCGGCATGGCCTTCCAAAAAACCTCTTAAGATGCAAAAATCGGCGCTCTCTAACAATTGCGCCGATTTTTTGGAGGAATTTTACTGTGCCGAATCTATCCGCCTTTTGGCAAAACATAAAGTGCGGAGTTCTGAACGTTCTTATCCGAAAAAATTATCTTCTATTTCCCATCAGGAATTGCAGGACGTACCAGAACATCAAAGCGATAGCGGCGAATAGTCCGAGGGCTGCTGCCACATATTGCGAATCTCCATACTGGTGCACGATGAGGCTCGTCTGGTAAACTACCGCCACAGCCGCGAAGACTATCATGCCGATGGAGAACCAGAGCCCGAGCTGCATTCCAAAGAGGAGCGCGCACGCTATCAATCCGAGAGCGATGAAGAATCCCATCGTAAGGAATGAGCCGAGGAATGAAAAGTCCCTTCCCGAAAAGAAGACGTAAGCCATCAAACCGATGGAGAGCGATGCGGTTAGTATTGCCGCCTGGGGAATGGTGTCCGGAGCAACTGCGTCGGCGAGCAGGAGCAGGGGAAGGAAAATTATGGCTTCCGCCGCAACGTAAAGGTATAATCCCGCATATTGTTTGCCGAGTGTCGCACCGGAAAGCGCCCATGAATTTGCCAGCCAAGATACCCCCATAAAAGCGATGAGGACTATGAGCCAATTGCCTCCGCTTACCATGCGCGCGGCAAGCTCTACCGCCGGCTGCCACGACATGAGCATTGCTTCAAGGCATATAAATACTCCGAATGCGATAGCGAGATTCAAGTAAGTCTTTTTGATGAAAGCGCTTCTTCGCGAAGCGCTCGCTGCCTGGCTTGCATAGGATTCGGAATTGAGATAGTTGTCCATATTTGTTTATAATCGAAAATTTTTCTTGTGGATTAAATAAGCAGCATAATGATTGTGTCAAATGGAAAACGAAAAGCCAAAGTTTTCGCGCGCCGACAGCAGGTCTGCCGACGCGCTTAGAACGATAAGTTTTAAGCCCGGTGTAGCTCCCAATGCCACGGGGTCCGTATTGGCGTGCTTCGGCGACACCAAAGTCATATGCGCATGCACCGCCGAGAAGCGCGTTCCGCCGTGGATGGGATCCTCCCCTTCAAAAGGCTGGATAAGCGCGGAGTATGCAATGCTCCCGTATTCGACATTGTCACGCAAACAGCGCGCTTCGTCCGCGGGAAAAGTCGACGGCAGGTCGGTTGAAATTCAACGGCTCATAGGCCGTTCCATGCGCGCGGTGGCGGATCTCGAGAAGATGCCTGGAATTACGCTTTGGATAGATTGCGACGTCCTCCAGGCCGACGGCGGCACTCGCACCGCCTCCATAAGCGGAGCGTACGTGGCGGCTAAAATTGCGGTCGGGAAACTGTTGCGCGCAGGAGAGATTCCAGCCGATCCCTTTGTGGATTCCGTGGCGGCCGTGAGCGTCGGAATCTTGGAGGGAACGAGAGTGCTCGATCTCCCGTACGTCGAGGACAAGGACGCCGACGTCGACGCAAATGTCGTAATGACGGGGAAGGGAAGGTTTGTCGAGATACAGGCGACGGGTGAGGAGGCGAGCTTTTCGGACGAAGATTTGAAAGAGCTTCTTTCCCTGGCAAAGAAGGGCATTTCCGAGATCGCGCTGCTTCAGGAAGCCGCTATTGCCTCAGCTGAGGAGGAATGCGTTTCGGGCGCCGCAGAAGGGGGCGGATTGCTATGAGCGAATCGCAAAAAATGCAAAAAGCCCTTGCGGAGTTTCGCAATCCCTATTCGTGTTCGCAGACGGTTTATGCCGCATATGCGGCGAATCCCGATGCGGAGGAATTGAATAATTTAAAGGCGATGAGCGGCGGGAGGGCGCCGGGCAATTTGTGCGGAGCCCTTTATGCGGCAAAACAGCTCCTTCCGGAAAAACTATCAGGAGAGGTTGAAAGGCTTTTCGCATCGGCAACGGGGTCGGCTAAATGCGCTGAAATCAAGCGCGTACATAAGACTCCGTGCCATGCGTGTGTCAAAGCGGCATGCGAGATTGTCGAAAAATTTAGCTCCGAATAAACCGCTTATAGCTTTGGGCATATAGGAGGATGCGGCAAATTACTTTGCTTAATATAAGATCGTTCCTCTCATTTTGGCAGGTTGGCGGCTTGCGGGTTGTTGGACTTCTGGCGGATAAGCTATTTTGAAATGCAATAATCCGGCGTTTCCCTGAACGGCGTTTTTATGTGGATTCGGCTTTTTACTGCCGATATTTTCGAATTTGTTTGCTCTAAACTTTCTTCGCAAGCCTATAATTTGAAAGATCGTAAGGATAAGAGCTAATAGAGTGTTCGAAATTTAAGCTAAAATAAGTTGTGCGGCATTAATTATTAATTGGCCCATAAAGGAAAGTATATGGAATATGTGTACAAAAATGTAGTAAAAATGGGTAAAAAAAATATGCAATAAGCTACAAAAATGTACATTAAAAATTAAAAAAAAGGTTGAAAGGACAGCAGTCGAAGGTAAAACAAAGAGCAGTTTATTATGGATAAACCTGTCCGCGCATTTTGAAATTTATGCGGGAAAGCGGGTTGTCGATATAAAAGTTTCATGCCTTTTAAATCTAACACAGGAAATACACAATGATAGATCCCAAAACAGTAAAGAATAAGGCTCTCGCAGCGTGGGTGGAAAAAATAGCCGCTCTCGCCAAGCCAGAAAAAGTGTATTGGTGCGACGGTTCCCAGGAAGAGGCCGACGCCCTTTTCAACCAGATGATAGAGAAAGGATCTTGCATCAGGCTGAATCAGGAAAAGCGTCCGGGCTGCTATTACTTCCGTTCCGATCCGCGCGACGTTGCCCGCGTTGAATCCCGCACATTTATATGCTCCAAAAACAAGGCCGATGCGGGCCCGACCAACAATTGGATGGATCCCGTAGAGATGAAAGAAAAGCTGAACAAGCTTTTCGACGGCTGCATGAAGGGGCGCACGATGTATGTCATACCTTTCAGCATGGGGCCGATAGGCGGACCTATATCGCAGATAGGCGTTGAAATAACCGACTCTCCCTATGTAGTTGTGAATATGCGCATTATGGCGCGCGTGTCGCCGAAAGTGCTCGATATTCTCGGAGCCGAGGGCAGATTTATTCCGTGTTTGCATTCCGTAGGCAAGCCGATCAACTCTCCCGAGGACGACGTCGCCTGGCCCTGCGATCCGGACAACACCTACATCACGCATTTCCCGGAGACCCGCGAGATTATAAGCATAGGTTCCGGATACGGCGGCAACGCCCTGCTCGGCAAGAAGTGCCTGAGCTTGCGCATCGCTTCCGTGATGGGAAGGGACGAAGGCTGGATGGCGGAGCATATGCTCATTCTCGGCGTGACCGATCCTAGCGGCAAAAAGACCTATGTGACGGGCGCTTTCCCGAGCGCATGCGGAAAGACGAATTTCGCAATGCTCATAGCGCCCAAGGCCATGCAGGAGAAAGGGTGGCACATCACCTGCGTGGGCGACGACATCGCCTGGATAAAACCCGCCGCCGATGGCAAGCTCTATGCGATTAACCCTGAAAACGGTTTCTTCGGCGTCGCTCCGGGGACGAGCGAAAAGACCAATCCCAACGCGATGGCGTCTTGCTCGAAGAACAGCATATTTACAAATGTCGCCCTCACCGACGACGGCGACGTCTGGTGGGAAGGCATGACCGAGGAGGCGCCCAAGCACCTCATAGATTGGCACGGCAAAGACTGGTCTCCGGACACGGCGACAACGCCGGCGGCTCACCCGAACAGCCGTTTCACCGCCCCAATAGCAAACTGCCCCTGCCTCGACGAAAACGCCGAGAAGCTCGACGGCGTTCCGATAAGCGCGATAGTCATAGGAGGCCGCCGTCCCAAGGGAATACCTTTGGTCTTTGAATCCTTCAACTGGACGCACGGAGTCTATCTCGGCGCCATGATGGGTTCCGAGCGCACTGCCGCCGCAGAAGGCAAACAGGGCGAATTGCGTTCCGATCCGATGGCTATGCTGCCATTTGCCGGATACAATATGGCGGAATATCTGGGACACTTGGTTAAGATGGGCAAGAATCTCGAGCAGACGCCCCGCTTCTACCATGTGAACTGGTTCCGCAAAGACGCCGACGGGCATTTTATGTGGCCAGGATTCGGCGCAAACGCGCGCGTTCTCGCTTGGATAGTCCGCAGGCAAAACGGCGAGGCCAAAGCCAAGGAGACTGCCATCGGAAGCGTGCCCAACTACGAGGATCTCGATTGGGACGGAATGGAGTTCTCGAAAGAGACTTTCAAGGAATTGATGAGTTTCGATCCCGAGACCGTGGCGGCTCAGCCCTTGAAGGAGGAGCTTTACGAAATGCTCCCGCGCTCGCTCAAAGTGCAGCGCGAGGCTCTTCTCGAGCGCCTTTCATAGGCGCTTGCCCTTTGCAGTGTTTCGATTTGTTCGGGGGCGTCTCTTCGGAGACGTCCCCGATTTTTTTTTCATGGGGAAACATTTAAGCCAGTCTTGCGTGGCGCATTAAAAATACATCGCATTTTGAAGTTGTGATATCGGACAAGAATCAGGGGGGCTATCGTGCGCGGAACATTGGAATTCCGATTTGAAAAATTGTCCAGGAAAACGCTTTTGAATGCATTTTGCGGCTAAAAATAATAAAATATAGTCGATATTTAAAAAAAGTATTTGCGTTTGCGTGATTTTTTTGTAAGTTCAAAATAATGGCATTTACTTTGTAAACGCCAAAAGGAGATTTATTATGAACAAACCCGTAAAATTTCTCGTAGCTCCCGACAAATTTAAAGGCTCGCTCTCGGCGAGTCAGGCCACGCACGCCATAAAAATGGGAGTTATGTCGGTTTTGAAAGACGCCCAGATAAGCGAGTTTCCAATGACGGACGGGGGCGAAGCATTTGTAGACATTATTGCGAGGGCGAAAGACGGGGCAAAGATCATACGCCTCAAAACGATTGATCCCACAGGACAGACTTTGACTGCGAAGTGCGCGCTCCTCGACGACACGACCGCTCTGGTCGGCCTCACCGAGGCGTCGGGGTTGAATCTCGTATCGGAATCGGATAGAAACCCTTCAAAACTTACAAATATTGGCACGGGACAGATTCTCGCAAAGCTTGTGGAGCGCGGGTATAAAACCATAATAGTCGGAGTGGGCGGAAGTTCCACAACCGACGGCGGAATCGGATTATTAATACCTCTCGGCTTTAAATTTCTCGATAAAAACGGCGAAAATATCGAGCCTAATGGCGCGGGGCTCGAATATCTTGCCAAAATTGTGCCGCCTGAAGATGGAGTGCGCGCAAAATTCATAGTGGCAACGGACGTCGCCAATCCTCTCCTGGGCGAGAACGGGGCGGCTCTCTCATTTTCCGAGCAGAAAGGCGCCACGCGCGCGGAGGCGGAAAAGCTTGAAGCCAATATGAAAAATTACGTGTCCGTCGCGAAAAAATGTTTTGGAAAAAGTCTCGACGCGGAAGAAGGGGCGGGGGCCGCCGGCGGGTGCGGATATGCGCTGATGAACTTTCTTGGAGCTAAGCGGGTAAGCGGTTTCGACCTTTTTGCAAAATATACGGATTTGGAGTCGCACATCAAAACTTGCAATGTTCTCATTACGGGCGAGGGGAAATTCGATTTTACTTCTGCTCAGGGCAAGGGGCCTTTTGCATTGGCGAAGCTGGCCCTCAAGTATAAAAAGCCGGTATGGGTATTATGCGGGTCCTCTCCAATGACGGAAAAGGACGTGGAGAAACACAAGCTTGGCAATTTAAAAATAGCGCAAATTGCAAATATTGCTCCCAATATGCTTGAGGCGCAAAACAGGGCGGCTAAATTCCTATCGCATCTCGCCAGCGATTTTGCTTCAAAAGCATTTGCTAAGTAGCAGCAAATGTTTCGGATAATTTGCCATGGGTATTTTTTCCCGGCCGCAGTCGCCGCAGTCTTTTATGCCTTGGAAAATGTAGTTGCCATTAGAGTTTTGCCGCATTTAGTCTTTGCGCCTTTTGCGGAAGGCGGAAATATTATTTGTTTTGCCGCAGCTCTGTGAAAAACATGCGCTCCGGGATTAAATAAACTGTTTTTCAAGCTGTTTATTGAGGTCTCAAATGCCTTGCTCTGTTTTTCGGCAGGATTTTTTGATTTGTTAAATGTCTTAAATGAGCGAGTCATGGGCGCGTTCCGTCATATTTTGCTTGATGATGGAAAAGAAAATTTTAAAACGAATAAGAGTGAATGTATGTGCTGTAAATATGAATATGAGCGCGATGGTTTCATTATACAATTGCATGCTTATGTCGGATTTCATGCTAATATGGAGTGTAAATTGCCCGAAAAAAAAGTTGACTTTTTTGAGTTTTAGTTGGTAAATTATTGTTTGTTGAAAGAATCTATGAGGAGTAATATGAAAAAAATAATATTAGGGGGAATGGCATTTTTAATGGTGTTAACATATGCATTGGGTGCAGTGGGCGGATTTAAGCCCACAAATCTGAGCGTAGGTGAATTTTTTACAAACCCGATAGGGTATTCACTCGATGATCTCAGTTTTAGTTGGCAAATACCGGCATTGCATCAAGGCATAAGGCAAAGCGCTTACCAGATAGCGGTTGCGGATACGCCCGAGAATCTAGAGGCAAAGCCGATATTCGACAGCGGGAAAGTAGAGTCTTCAGACTCTGTAAATGTTCCTTATAAGGGGAAAAAACCGAATTCCCGCCAGAGGCTTTATTGGCGCGTGCGCGTATGGGACGAGACGGGGAAGATGTCCGACTGGTCGGATCCAGCATTTTTCGAAGCCGGTCTTCTATCTAATTCCGACTGGTCCGGGAAATGGATATTTACGCCCGAGCCGCTGCGCAAGATGGGAGACGTGGATCTGAATCTTCCCGGAAGGAAGCGCTCATTTGAGAGGCTCGGCGTTCCTCCTGCGTACATGCGCAAGGAGTTTGAAGCTAAAAGCGGCATAAAATCCGCTCGTCTCTATGTTGCCAGCCGCGGTATATTTCGCATATCCATAAACGGCAGGAAGGTCGGAAATGATTTTTGGGGCACCGGCTGGACGGATTATTATAAGAGAATCCAGACGAATACCTACGATGTCACCAAGCTCGTGTGGGAAGGCAGCGACAACGCTTTGGGCGCGATAATCGCCGACGGCTGGTATTCCGGCCGCATGACGTGGCACATGAGCAAGGGCAACTACGGCGGACAGAAGCCTGAGCTGCTCGCCCAGCTTGAAATAGAATATGAAGACGGCTCCCGCCAGACAGTTTCCACGGACTCGACCTGGAAGGCGTCGTTTGGCCCGATTGTCGATTCGGACATATACGACGGCGAGCGTTATGACTCCCGCCTTGAGATGGACGATTGGGACAGAACCGGTTTCGACGATTCCGAATGGAAAAGCGCGGCGGAGAAGCCTGTGGAGGACATGCCGCTTCTCGAGCCGCGCAGGAATCAGCCGATTGTCGAAAAAGACGTCCTGTATCCCGTGTCGGTAAAAAAGGTTTCCGATGGCACTTTTATCTTCGATCTCGGGCAAAACATGGTCGGCTGGGCGCGCATAAAAATTCCGAGCGTTCCCGGCCGCGAGATAAAAATACGCTTTGCCGAAATGCTCAACAAGGACGGCACGATGTACACCGAAAATTATCGCTCTGCAAAGTCCACCGACTACTACATATGCTCGTCTCACGGGGTTGAGGAATGGGAACCCAATTTTACCTTTCACGGGTTTCGCTATGTCGAGCTTAGCGGTTTCCCTGAAAACACAAAAGCCACGACCGATTGGGTTCGCGGAATAGTTCTCTACAACGATATGCCAGACGCCGGAACTTTTGTCTGCTCGAATCCGAATTTGAACCTCTTGCAAAACTGCGTATATTGGGGGCAGCGCTCAAATCTCTTCTCCGTTCCCACAGATTGTCCGCAGAGGGACGAGCGCCTCGGCTGGACCGGAGACGCGCAAGTATTCTGCCCGACCGCGGCGTATAATATGGATACGGCAGCCTTCTATACAAAGTGGATGTTCGATGTTCGCGATTCCCAGCGCGCTGACGGCAATGTCGCCATGATTTCTCCGCTCGTTTACCATACGCACGTCAACGGGAAGCCCGTCAGCGACATGACAGCGAACTGGTACAACGCCTCTGCCGCATGGAGCGACGCCATGGTAATAATACCATGGGATATTTACCTCGCCTACGGCAACGATAAAATCCTGCGTCAGAATTACGATGCTATGAAGAAGTGGGTGGATTTCCAAAAGGCGACTTCCGACAACTTGATACGCCCGAATGTTGGATTCGGCGATTGGCTTCAGGTCGGGCGCAAGCCCGGCAACAGCGTCGCGCCCAAGAGCGTGATAGGAACGGCATACTTTGTCCGCACTTGCGACATACTCTCAAAAACAGCCAAGCTTCTCGGGCGCGACGGCGACGCCAAAACATACTCGGAGCTTGCCAAATCCGTCAGGGGCGCTTTTGTCGAAAAATTTGTAAAGCCCGACGGCACGATAATGAGCGACTGCCAGACGGTTTATCTCTTGGCGCTGGCATTTGACATTCTGCCCGAGCATTTGCGCCAAAAGAGCTTTTCCAAGCTTGTTGACGCTGTTGAAAGGGTCGGCAGGCACTTGGATACTGGGTTTGTCGGCACTCCTCTCGTATGCGAAGTGCTCACTCGCTTCGGCAGGCACGACCTCGCGTGCGCTGTTGTCCAGCAGGAGGATTATCCGTCGTGGATTTATCCCATAACGCAAGGCGCCACCACCATGTGGGAACGCTGGAACAGCTATACCCACAAGGACGGCTTTGGCGATGTTAACATGAATTCCTTCAACCATTACGCCTATGGGGCGATCGGGCAGTGGATGTATAGGCATTTGGGAGGTTTGTGGCTCGACGAAAGCAAGCCCGGATATAAAAACATAATTTTCGCGCCGAAACCCGAAGGCGGAATAAACTTCGCCTCGACCAGCCATATTACTCCTTATGGAACGGCGATGTCGTCGTGGAAAATATCCGACGGAGTAATGGAATGGAAAGTTGTCATACCTCCGAATTCGACTGGGACTTTGGAATTCCCCACTGACAATCCCAAGCTGATTCGCGTCAATGGTCACGTCGTCCCTTCGGGAACTTTGGAAAATGTAAACGGCGTTCCGACAATCCGCGAGATGCCAAGCGGCACATACAGCATTTTGCTCAAAGCGAAAAAACAAAAGTAGTGCGTTATGTCACATTCATATATAAAATATTTCACAGTAGCACTATTGACAGCCGCGGAGGTTTGCGCCTTCGGGAAAGAGATGCAGCCTCCGGCGGTGGAGTCGGCGGCTTTCGACTTGGATTCGTTTAGAAACCCTTCCTCCGAATATAGGAGCGTCCCATTTTGGAGTTGGAACGAACAAATGCTTCCCTCCGAGATAAAGCGCCAAGTTGCCGAAATGAAAGACGCCGGCTGGGGCGGGGCTTTTGTCCATAGCCGCGTCGGCTTGACAACCCCATACATGAAAGATGAATGGTTTAAGGCTGTCGACGCTACAATCGAGGCGTGCAGGGAGAACGGCATGTACGTTTGGCTTTACGATGAAGACAAGTTCCCAAGCGGTTTTTCCGGCGGCGAGGTGCCATTTGCCGATCCCGCTTTTCGTGAAAAGATGCTCATCGCAAAAAAGGTTGGAGATAAAGCTCCCGAAAACGCCGTTGCCATAGGCTCTCCCGCGGACGGAATCCAGGTGTATTCGTATACGACTCCGATAGGAAACGCTTGGTTCAACGGAGCGTGCTATGTCGACACGATGTCGGAGGCTGCAATGCGGAAGTTTATCGACAGCGCCTATGAGCCTTATTGGAAGCGGTATTCCGATTCCTATGGGAATTTGATACTCGCCGAATTCACGGACGAGCCGTCAATGAGGCGCGGTGTTCCCCCGCGCTCGGCTGGATTTTCGACAGATGTAATAGCCGCCTTTAAAGAGATGTGGGGGTATGATCCGAGCGACCAGCTCTATAAATTGTTTCTGGATAGGGACGGCGCGAAAAAGTTTAGGCTGCACTATTCACGAACTTTAAACGCCTTGATGGAGCGAAACTTTTTCAAGCAAATCGGCCAGTGGTGCGATTCGCGCGGCATAAGCCTCACCGGACACTGCCTCTGGGAATGGCCCCTCTACCGCCAGCAGTGTTCGAGCGGAAGGGTCATGCCATATTATCGGCATATGGGCATTCCCGGCGTCGACGCTCTCGGCATGGAGACAAAATTCCATGCAGGAACCGTAAAGCAGTGCGCGAGCGTCGCAAACCAGTACGGGAAAAACCGCATAATATCCGAGATATACGGAGTTTGCGGCCAGGGCATGTCGTTTGCCGACAGAAAGTGGCTGGCGCTCAGCCAAATGTCATATGGGGTCAATTTGATAAATCCCCATATCAGCCTTTATACGATGTCCGGGTGCCGCAAGCGCGACTATCCGCAAAATATCTACTATCCGCAAGCGTGGTGGAAGCTCAATAAATATCTCGACGAGCCGTTGGCGCGCCTGTGCTATCTCCTGTCCAAGGGCAAGCCCGACGTCGACACCCTCGTGATACATCCTTTCGAGAGCATACAGTCAAGATGGGCGATAGACATCGATACCGGCAAAGACGTCAACCGCAACGTCTATATGACCGCCACAAAGAAATCCTATGACGACGTTGAAAAAATAGCCTCGAATTTCGACGCGGTAATACAGTCGCTGGCTTCTTCGCAAAACACCTTCGACTTTGCCGACGAGCAGTTGCTCGAGGAGGACGGATTTGTAAAGGACGGTAAAATAGGCATTGGCAATATGGCTTATAAAAACGTCGTGGTTCCTTCAATGTACACTATGCGCCCCTCGACATTCGCCTTTTTGAAAGAATTTGCCGCCGCCGGGGGAACGGTTATTCTCGCTGGCGATCCTCCGTCGGAGCTCGATTGCGAGGAGAACGACGAGATTGTCGAGTGGTTTAAAAAGGTTCATAAAGTTTCTCCGGAGGAGCTCGGAGCGGCTTTGGCTCCGGAAAAGACAGTATCTTTGAAATCTTCCACGCCCGGAGCCGACAAGTTTATGCGGGTCTTCATAAAAGAGATGGAAGACGGTTCAAAGACGGTATTTGTTGCAAACCTTGGGCGGGTGGAAACTTTTAAAGGCGAAGTTTCCATTTCCGGTGGCTCTTTTTCACGCGCGCAAAAATACGACTATAACGACGGAAAAATAAAGGACATATATTCCCAAAAGACGGAAGGCGGAATCAGCGTTCCCGTTGAAATTCCGCCCGCCGACGCTGTTGCCTTGCGCGCGGCTTCGGGCGTGTCTCCCGTGAACAAACCCGCCAAGCTTTACACGATAGCGTCTGAAACGATAGGCGATTGGAGCGTCCGCAGGTTGGACGACAATTGCCTGACTCTCGATATGGCTCGCTATTCCTTTGACGGATCCGAGATGAGCAAGGCTGCCGTCCCCGTGATAGAAATACAGCGCCACTTGAACAGGCTCAAGCAGGACGGTCAGCTGGTTTTGTCATACCCTTTCAAAGTCGAAGGGCTTTCAAAGAATCGGCCTGTGAAGCTCGTTGTTGAGTATCCCGAGCGTTGCCAGATAAAGGTAAACGGAGAAATCGTCGAATACGATCCAAAGCTCGGATTTTGGCTGGATTTTCGGTGGATGCCGATAGATATCACCGGAAAATTGCGTGACGGCGAAAATACGGTGGAGCTCTTTTACAAAGATTTTAAATACGGAGATACCGCCGTATATGAACCGGCATGGCGCAGATACGGTACGGAAATAGAGTCCGTTTACTTGGTCGGAGACTTTTCGGTGAAGGCTGAATATTCCGACATGAAGATGCCCGAACAGCCCGATATCTCTGCGTGTCCTCCCTACGGCAAACCTGTGCGCAATGCCCAATACGAGTTTGTTCCGCCGAATTTGGTTTTGGCGTCGGCTCCGTCGATTGCACTATGCGAGCCGCGCGAAATATCCACCGGAGACGTCACAAAACAAGGCATGCCGTTCTATACTGGCAGGATTTGCTACACCGCCATGCTCAAGGACATTTCGGTGCCGAACGGCGCGCGCGCCGAACTGGAGATTGAAGGCGCTCTCGATGTTCCCGTCGCGGAAGTCTTTGTCAACGGGAAGCGCGCGAAAGTAATTTATGAGGCTCCTTTGAGGGCGGACATTACCGACTGCCTCGACGGAAAAATTGCAACAATCGAGATAGTTCTCTATACCACTTTGCGCAACCTAATGGGGCCTCACCATAATACGCAGGGTGAGCCTATGTGGTGCGGGCCATCCTCATTCGATTCGGCTTGCAATGCCAAGCAGTTTGAAAAATGGTCCCAGACAGGGCAGATACAGGGCAGGTGGTTGCCAGACTACTGTCTCCGATCCATCGGAGAGCTCGGGAAGATAAGCCTAAAAATCCGCAAAGAAATTTAGTTTGTTAGCCTATTTGCAGCAGTTCGCCTTCCAAAGCGGTAGGCGAACTTTTCTCTTTATATCTGGCGGGCGGCTTTGTTTTGTGCAGGGCGTCTTAATGAAATTTTTTATAGTTTAGCGAGCTTTTAGCAGTTAAATAGCGATATATGCTTGAAAGCTTTCCAAGATATGAATTGTACATAGGCAATGCATTTTTGCTTTAAGCGGAATATTTTTTTGCGAAATATAGTTGGTGTTTGCAGTAATAGGGCGGAGTTCTGAAAAATTGTATTTTTATATTTATGAATAAAGCTAAAAAGGTGGTTATAATAGGCGGAGTTGCCGCCGGAGCAAGTTCTGCCGCACGTCTCAGGCGATTAGACGAAACGGCAAAAATACTCATTCTTGAGCGCGGAAAATACGTTTCCTATGCAAACTGCGGGCTGCCGTACCATATAGGAGGGATTATCTCCGACAGAAATGATTTAATAGTTACGAAGCCGGAAAAATTTTCAGATTGGTTTAATATAGAAGTTAGAGTTTCTTCGGAAGTGCTATCAATAGACAGAGCGAACAAGCGGGTCCTTGTCAGAAATGAAAGCGGGGAATATTTTGAAGATTACGACAAACTCGTGATAGCCACTGGAGCGCGCCCTTTTAGCCCAAAGACCGATGGCGATGACAACGGCAAGATCCGGCATTTATGGACGATGTCAGACATGGACAACATTATATCCTCTCTCAAGGGAGGTTCCGCGAAAGTAACGATTGTCGGTGGAGGCTTTATTGGTTTGGAAACAGCCGAAAACTTGAGGCACAGGGGCGTAGATGTCACGTTAATACAGCGGAGCGGACATGTGCTTCCGGTTTTCGACGAGGAAATGGCACGTCCGCTGACGGATGAGCTGAAGGCGTTAGGTGTAAATGTACTACTCGGGCGTGTCGTGAAAAGATACGAGAATGCCGAAGATGGTATTGCTGCTGTTTTAGACGACGGTACGAGAATTTTTTCAGATATCGTTATATCGTCAACAGGAATAAAGCCCAACTCTAAGCTCGCTTCAGATGCCGGATTAGAATGTTCGAAAGACGGATTTATAAAAGTGGACGCCCACATGAAAACCTCCGACGAGAACATATATGCCGCCGGAGACGTAGTTGAGATTTCCGAGCCGATATTCAACTCGAGGACTCACATACCGCTTGCGGGGCCGGCGAACAAACAGGGGAGAATAGTCGCAGACAATATCGCCGGCATCAAAAGCACTTATAAGGGAACCTATGGAGCTTCGGTGATAAAACTCGGGAAATATACCGCAGGCAGTGTAGGTATGACAGAGAAGCGCTTAAAGTCTGCTGGCAAGAAATACCGAAAGATATACACCCATCCGTCCTCGTCAGCCTCCTACTATCCCGAAGCGGCGCGCATGGACATAAAACTTATTTTTGCCGACGACGGAACGATATACGGCGCCCAGATAATAGGCGAAAAAGGAGTTGACAAGCGCATAGACACTATCGCCCAGGCGATGTTCAACGGATTGAAGGCCGATCGGCTCGGAGATCTTGAGCTTTCTTACGCTCCCCCTTTTAGTTCCGCAAAGGATCCGGTAAATTATCTCGGCTATGTGGCTTCAAATGTTCTGTCAGGAAAGTCTGATCCTGTTTACGCCGCCGAAATTCCAGATGGCGCCATTATTCTTGATGTGAGGGAAACATCTGAGGTTTCTAACGGAAAGATACCGAATTCCGTAAATATTCCGCTTGGGCAGCTTAGAAATCGCTTAAGCGAATTAGACAAAACTCGCCTTGTAGTGGCATCATGCCAAGTCGGGCTAAGGGGATATTTGGCAGAGCGCATATTGAAACAAAACGGATTCAATGCGGCAAATCTTTCCGGCGGATATCTGACTTGGAAAGCGGTCAATTTAAAATAGCAGTAAGATGGAAAACGAACTATATAAAAATCTGGTTAATTATTCCGAACTGCCAGAAGATGCAATCATACTCGATGTTAGAAACGGGAATGAACATTCCGAAATGGCTTTGAAGCGAAAGCACTATTTTGTCGAATTGCCGCGCTTTGACGCGGAGACTTTTATCAAGGAGCACAGGCTGAAGGGCGAGCGCGTTTACATCCTTTGCAAGAGCGGAATGCGCGCGAGCAAGGCAGCGGCAATGCTTGAGGCGTCAGGTTATCCAAATGTGTGCGTAATAAATGGCGGAATATCCTCTATTCAGGGAAATCCCGATCTCGTCAACGAGAGCTCAACAATGTCGATGGAGCGGCAAGTGCGCATAGCGGCAGGCATGCTTGTCCTCTTGGGAAGCGTTTTGGCTCTGCTCGTAAATACTTTCTTTATTTTATTGCCGGCTTTTGTCGGGTGCGGGCTAATCTATGCCGGAATTTCAAACACGTGCGCTATGGCGTCGCTGTTGGGCAAGCTTCCGTGGAACAAGTAGTTGCTTGTTGGCTCTATTTATGCTTCTCGATGCGAGGGGCAATTAGGGCCCGCAAGGGGGCAAACGGCAACAAAGAGATTATATGTTTGCGCATGGGCTTTGATTCTTAGGCTTAAGCGCATGTGAAACCGCCCTTCATGAAAAAAAATGCCCGCCGTTTTTCAGGCGGGCATCGCATGCTTATTTGCGAGCTGGCTATTCCAACCCAAGCGCTTTTGCTACGCCTATGCCGTACTCGGGATCTGCTTTTGAGCAGTTTTCAATATGCCGGCGTTTTATGAATTCTGGGGAGTCTCCCATTGCCCGCGCCGTGTTTGCAAAGAGCCTTTCCTTTTGTTCCGCGGTCATTGCGCGAAAACGCCTTCCCGGTTGCGAGTAGTAGTCGTCATCGTCCTCGCGGAAATTCCAGGAGTCACCGTCGCCGCAAACAGGGGTTTGGGGAATCCGATATTCCGGCTGCTGGGTCCATGCTCCGTAGGAATTCGGCTCATACGAGGTCTTCGCACCATGGTTCCCGTCAACCCGCATTTGCCCGTCTCGCGAATATCCGGTGACCGGACAGCGCGGGCGGTTGACCGGTATTTGATAATGGTTTACTCCGAGCCTATAGCGCTGGGCGTCCCCGTATCCGAATAGGCGCGCCTGCAGCATCTTGTCTGGCGAAAAACCTATTCCGGGAACGACGTTCGCAGGATTAAATGCCGCTTGTTCCACGTCCTGAAAATAGTTTTCGGGATTCCTGTTTAATTCCATAATGCCCACTTCGATTAGCGGAAATTCGTCGGTATACCACTCCTTTGTGAGGTCGAAAGGATTATACGGCATCTTTTTTGCCTGTTCTTGGCTCATCACTTGAATGCAAAGTTTCCACTTCGGGAAGTCTCCTTTTTCAATGTGCTCAAATAGATCGCGTTGGTTGCTATCCCTGTCTTTGGCAATTACAGCTTCAGCCTCTTCGTCTGTGAGAAATTTTATGGGCTGCTGGCAAACCCAGTGAAATTTTACCCATACCAGATTGCATTCGGCATCATACATGCTGAATGTGTGGCTTCCAAATCCGTGCATGTTGCGGTAGGATGCCGGAATGCCGTCGTCGCTCATCGTAATGGTTATTTGATGGAGAGCCTCGGGAAGGCTCGTCCAAAAATCCCAATTGTTCTTTGCAGAGCGCATATTGGTTTTGGGATCGCGCTTCACAGCGTGGTTTAGATCGGGGAAGTGGTGCCCGTCGCGCAGAAAAAACACTGGCGTATTGTTCCCAACCAAGTCCCAATTCCCCTCTTCTGTGTAAAACTTTACGGCAAATCCGCGGATGTCCCTTTCAGCATCGGCTGCCCCGCGCTCGCCCGCTACCGTTGAGAAGCGCACAAACACATCGGTTTTTTTCCCTATTTCTGAGAATAACTTTGCGCGCGTATATTTCGTAATGTCGTTTGTGACAGTAAATGTGCCGAATGCCCCCGAGCCTTTTGCGTGCATGCGCCTTTCCGGAATTACTTCGCGGTTGAAGTTTGCCATCTTTTCCTGAAACCATACGTCTTCCATCAGCATCGGCCCCCTCGGCCCGGCTGTGCGTGAGTTTTGGTTGTCGGGTATCGGAATTCCGAAGTTGCTTGTCAGTTTATCTTTTTCCATAGCTTATTTCCTTTCTTTATCAGCATATTAGCTTGAGGTTTAGTCTATTGTCTCCGGCGCGCCTTTGGCGCATGCTTGGCGGAGTGTATTTTTGAAGTTAATGTAAATAATTAACAATAGTAGTCAAGTATTATTTATTAAAATCTTGCAATTCGTCTCGGGACGGGCACTCTTATCCGCGATGAAAATAGAGGAAGATTCCTTAGAGGCGGCATTTGGGGCGTTTTGTAAGAAAGCGGGATTTAGAAAGACCATGCCGCGCAAAATTGTTTACAGGCTTTTTTACGGGGCATGCAGGCATCTTAGCGTGGACGATGCTATGTCAATAATATCCAAGAGGAATCCCGAACTCAGAGAAGAGAGCGTCTATAGAATTTTGAAAGATTTTGAGAAGGCCGGATACATAAGGAAAGTCGAAGTTCCGGGAGTAAGGAAATATGAATACGCCTCAGAAAAACACGGGCATTTCCTATGTTCAAAATGCGGAAAGATAATAGATGTGGACATTTCCGGGATAACAGTTCCCAGTGCCCTGGTTGACGTTTCGGACGTCAGCATTACATTCAACGGCATTTGCCCGTCGTGCGCCAAAAGGAAAAGATAAAAGTAAACGCCTTTATAACCGGAATCTTTCCTATTGGAATGAGGGGATTATGATATATTGCATTGCAGGGGCGACGGCCCTTGGATTTTTTAAGCAATGCCCCTTACTACTGCCGGCATTGACAATGCCAGCTGCCGCATTAAATTGCGCAATAGCTTGGTTTATTTCGATGCTTGGCAATTTGATGGCATGGGCAGAGCAAAATATTTATGCTGTCTAAAAAAGTCTTTTTGAATAATATTATAAAAAACGCAGTCAGCGCGCCAGTTTTATAGCGGTATCGGGGCGCAAGCGGTATCGGGGCGCCGCAAGAGGCTTATTCGTTCCCGATGCCGGTTTCATTTGCGCGGCGAATGGATTATAGTTCTCAAGGCGATTGAGGCAGGAGAGCTTTTATAGAGAGAGCGTCTTATTTCAGACTATTGGGGCATGCCGCCAAATAGTCTTTCAAGCTATTCGATTTTTTCGGCTCTAACGGCATGGTTTATGGGGCTTCTTGCGGAAGATTTTATCGTAATTGTCGCAATACTTTTTGAGGTCGGAACCTTTTCGCCATGATTCCCCTTTGCCGTTGTCGTTCCAGTGGGAGTCTTTGGAGCTTGTTTCTTGTGAAGGTTTTGATTCTTTTGTTTCCATGTTTATGCGAATTTTATTTTAGGGAAATTCTCGTGATTTTTGCCGTGGGAATGGCGGCTACAAATTTCTTGCCGTAGGGCTTGCTAGCTATGCGCGAATCTAGTATTACGATCCTTCCCTCGTCGGAGGAGTTTCTGATGAGCCGCCCGATGCCTTGCCGGAATTTTATTATGGCGTTCGGCAGCGATATTTTTTGAAAAGAGCTCTCGCCGTCGGCTTCGACCCTCTCCATGCGGGCTTCAATCAGGGGGTGGCGGAAGTTGTCGAAAGGGAGGCGGGTAATTATAACTTGGCTCAGAGCAGGGCCCGGGACGTCTATGCCTGTCCAAAATGTGTCGGTTCCTAAGAGTATTGCATTGCCTGCATCGGAAAATCTCTTTGTTATCTCGCTCCTTCCGAGTTCGCCCTGCACGAAAATTTCGCGTTCTTTCAGCGGGGAGGAATTTCTGAGAAAATCGGCGGTTCCTTTCATGTCGGAGCGGTTTGTAAATAGGACGAGCGTGCCTCCGTCCCATTCGGCGCTGAATTTTTCAACGCTTTTGCCTATGCATTCCGGATCGAGTTTTTTTGTTTCGGCGTCCGGCTCGGGGGCGTTAACGCAAAGCAGCGCGGACATTTGCCTGTCGTAGTCGAAAGGCGAGCTGCAAATAAAGTTTTCCGCTCCTTCGGCGCCGATGCGCTCGGAGAAGGGGGACATGTCGCCGTTTACCGCGAGGGTTGCGGAGGTCATAAGAACTCCGACCCCCCTGTCGAATATTGCCCGGCGCAGTATTTTCGAGACGTCTACAGGAGCAGAATTTATGCGGGCGTCGCAATTTCCCCTGCCGCAGCGCTCTAGCCAATATACGCTGTCCCTGTCTCCGAGGGACAGGCAGTCTTCGATGCTGTTGTGCATGCCGACTACGCTTTTGCGCAAGTCTTTTATTTCTGCGGACAGCTTTTCGTCCTTTGCGTTTTGGGCGAAGGAATCGAGCAGGCGGGCAAGCGCGTCGAGTTTTAAAAGGATTTCGCCGTCGTTCCAATCCGGAGAGTGCAGGCGCACGGTGTCGGACTCGGCGAGCATGTCCTTGCGGATATTTGCGAAGAAGGTTTCGCAGGTTGATATCGCTTCGCAGACTTTCTGCTTGTCGACGTATTCCGCCATTCCTCCGCGCGTAATTAGCCCGCGTTTTTTTCTGGGATCGTATATGCGCCTCAAGATTCTGAGGGCGCCCCCGCCGCTCAGGGATATTCCAAAAGCTTCCGATGCCGTATCTGGAGCCAGATGTGCTTCGTCCATTACGAGAAAGTCGTTGGGGAAGAGAACGCCGCGCTCGTCGGACTCCGTTCCCAGTCCCGAGGCGAGCAGGGAGAATAAAAGGCTATGGTTGAGTATGACGACATCAGCTTGCGCCGCGTTTTTTCTGGCGTTTTGGTAGAAACAAGTGCCGTCGGAGCAGTTTCGCGGAGTGCATGAGGAAGAGTCGGCATTTACCCAGGCCCAAACTTCCGGATTCGGGGGAGGATTCAGCTCCTCGACAAGCCCGGTTTTCGTGGAGATTGCCCAATCCGCGATGCGGTCGAGTTCCCGCGATTCTTCGCTGTCGAACAATTCCCTGCGTTCTGCGAGGGCGCGTTTGAGCCTGTGGGAACAGAGATAGTTGGAGCGTCCAACGAGTATTGCAGATTTAAAACCGGCGCAGTCTGCGAGCGCATCGCGGTTGGAGAAGAGCGCCCTTACCCTCTCCAAATCTTTTTTTACTATCTGCTGCTGTAAAGCTATTGTGTGGGTTGCGACAACGAGTTGCCTCCCGCTTCTCACTGCGGCTATAATCCCGGGGACAAGATAGGCGAGGCTCTTTCCGACGCCAGTTCCCGCTTCGAATAATATCGGAGAGTCAGAAGCGAAAGCCTGGGCTGCGCAGTAGGCCATTTTTTCCTGCTCCGGCCTGTGTTCAAAATTGGGAAGAATGGACGCATACCCGTCGCGCGCGAAGATTTTTTCGCACAGGTCGGGAAGGAATGAGAGGTCGAGAGTATGGTCAAATCCGTCCACTTTACGAATCCGGCCCGCTTCTCTTGGAGAAATTGGCGAAGTGTTTTGCCGCGCGCACGAGGCCTCCGAAACTTCCGAAGATGTCGCGCACGGCGCTCGCCTCGTATCCGCTATGGAGCATGCAGTCCTTGCATTCTGGGCGCGTGCCTTTGTGCCCAAGCCCGTAGGAGTCTATGCAGTCCATGAGCTCTTTGTAGGTTTTGCAATATCCGTCGTTTATAAGATAGCAGGGCTTCTGCCAGCCAAAGATGGAGTAAGTCGGATTCCCCCACGGAGTGCATTCGTACTCCTGCTCGCCCTTGAGAAACGCAAGGAAACCCGGCGAATGGTTGAAAACCCAATTCTTTTTCGGGTTGCAAAGTATTTTCCTAAAAAGCTCAACCGTCTTGTTGCGCTCGAGAAATATGTCCTGGCTGGGCGCTTTGTCGTAGGGGAAACCTGGCGAAATCATCATGCCCTCGACTCCGAGCGACATCGCTTCGTCAAAAAACTTCCTGACTTCCTCCGGATCGGCGTTGTTGAAAATGGTTGTGTTGGTCGTTACGCGGAATCCGCGCTTTACGGCTTCCTTTATGGCTTTCACCGCGATGTCGTAGGCGCCGGGCTTGTTCACGCTCCTGTCGTGCATTTCCCGCGTGCCGTCGAGGTGGACGCCGAGAGACAGATATTTGTTGGGCTTGTAAAGGTCAATTTTGCCCATGAGGATTTGGGCGTTGGTGCACATATAGACGAACTTTTTGCGCTCGATGAAACCGTCTATCATTTGCGGCATTTCCGGGTGCAGGAGTGGTTCCCCGCCTGCTATGCTGACTACAGGCGCCCCGCATTCCTCTATCGCCGCCCATGCCTTTTCCTTGGGCATTCTAACGGCGAGAACATCTTTGGGATATTGTATTTTCCCGCAGCCAGAGCAGGCGAGGTTGCACTGAAAGAGGGGCTCCAGCATCATTACAAGCGGGTAGCGCTTTTCGCCTTTCAATGTTTTTGATATCGCGTATTTCGCGACGGTATATGCCTGCGACAAAGGTACTGCCATGACTGTTTCTCCTTTTATTATGCTTTAAAGGCGATAAGAATGTAGCCGTACGCTTTTTATTCAATAATTTTTTTTATTTCCGTTTTGCATATAAAAAACGCTTGTAAGAATATTTGCCGGTGCCATTGTCAAAATCGGCGATAAGAACGGATTTATTTATATATATCCGCCTTTTGCTTTTACGAGCAATGCGAATCTCGGGTTATGAATATAAGAAAATTTATATATGCAACTTTATCGCTCGCCGCCTTTTCTACAATGGCAGGTGCGGAAGTTGTAAGTTTGTCTAACGGTGACAGGATTACAGGTTCCGTCCTAAAAAGTACGGCAGACGGCATTCTTCTTCAGACCCAGTTCGGAACGGTTGTAATACCGCAAAATCTCGTAAAGACAATAGCTGCGGAATCGCAAGCGGAGGATTCGGCTGCTGCGCAGGGCAGTGCCGCAACAGGCGAAGCTGTCGCTTCGGCCGCCGCGGAGGATCCTGCGGCTCCAGTTCCGGAAGACAAAGACCCGGAGTGGCTTGTGGCGTATAGAAATTTTATAAAGGAGAATTGTCCGGACGGCTGGCAGTTTCGCCTTCGCGGGGGGCTTGACTATCGAAAAACGACCTCATCTGTTTTCGCTTTGAGCGCGAATTTTGACGTCGTAAAGGAATGGAACGACATCAATAAATTTACAGCTACGGCGTATTATCTCTATACAACAGAGACGAGCGTTGACAATATTACAAGCACCACGTTGGATAAATACGGAGTTGATACCACTTACCGCAGGCAGTTCGACGAAGCTACAAATTGGTATTTGGAAAATATCCTTTCGTATCGCAAAGATATGGTTAAGGGGATTCGGGACCAAGTTGACGAAGCCGTGGTCGTCGGATACAGTTTCGATTTTAAGCGTTATAACTTGACAATAGACATCGCTCCCGGTCCCGCAGTCCGCTATGTCAATGCAAACGGCTACGACGAGCATTGGGCGGCTATGGGGGTTTTAGCCGAAGATATTACTTGGAAAATAAGCAAGCTTTTCCGCTTCGAACAGAACGGCTATATGGGGTTTTCGCTCACAAATCCGAGCAAATATTCCGCCTATTTGCGCTTGGGCTTTATATTGCACGCCGACGACGCCATGGATATCGCCCTCAGGTATTCCTATGAATACGACTCAATCAACGCCGCCGATGCGCAGAAGAGCGAGGAGCGGCTTATGCTTTCATTTGAATTTCCCTTCGGGTGGAAGTACTGATTCGGATATTCTGCCCGCGTCGGGAACAATTGCGCACAATTTTCATAAATATAAGGACTTAACAACTTAAACCGAAAAAATCATATGAAAAAACCAATAGTACTGTCAATAACCGGAGCTGCCGGACAAATCGGCTACTCTCTCTTGTTTCGCATAGCCAGCGGTGCGATATTCGGGCCTGATCAGCCCGTGGAACTCAGGCTTATAGAAATAGAGCCCGGCATGAAGGCTCTCGAAGGCGTCAAGATGGAGCTTGACGATTGCGCATTCCCGCTGCTTTCAAATATTGTGACGACCTGCGATCTCAACGAAGGTTTTAAGGGTGCGAACTGGTGCCTATTAGTGGGCAGTGTTCCCCGCAAACAGGGTATGGAGCGCGGAGATCTTCTCGGCATCAACGGAAAGATTTTCATAGGCCAGGGCAAGGCAATAGAGGCAAATGCGGCTTCCGACGTCCGCGTATTGGTCGTTGGAAACCCCTGCAATACAAATTGTTGGATAGCCAAGCAGAATGCGCGCGACATTCCGGAAAACCGCTGGTTTGCGATGACCCGCCTCGACGAGAACCGCGCCAAGACCCAGTTGGCTCAAAAAGCCGGCGTCCACGTTTCCGACGTCACCAACATGACCATATGGGGCAATCACTCCTCCACGCAATATCCCGATTTTTACAATGCAAAGATTTGCGGCAAGCCCGCGACTGAAGTTATAAAGGACGAGGCATGGCTGAAAGACACATTCATTCCCGTAGTTCAAAAGCGCGGGGCTGCCATAATAGCCGCCCGCGGGCTTTCCAGCGCTGCGAGTGCCGCGAACGCCGCCATCGACACTGTCCGTTCTCTCGTCACGCCCACGAAACCCGGAGATTGGTTTAGCGTCAGCGTTTGTTCCGACGGCGCCTACGGAACTCCGGCGGGAACGATTACTTCTCTTCCCGTCCGTTCCGACGGCACGAATTGGGAAATCGTCCGCGATCTCGACATAAATTCCTTCTCGCGCGAGAAGATAGACGCGACTAACGCAGAGCTGCTCGCCGAGCAGAAGACAGTCGCCGAGATATTCGCAAAATAATTTTTAGATTTTATGCGATTCTGGGAGAGGCTTGTGCCAAATGGCATTAGTCTCTCTTTTTTTTAAAAAGCGCGGATTAGCCACTTGGGAGGGCTGCCAATTGCCGCATGCAAAGCTGGCCATCGATTAAAAGGAGGAGATTTTTTTGCGGAATTTTTTATATGCCCGAGTTTTTTTGCGTATAGTTTCAAAAGGCAGAGGTTAAATGTGTTTTTGAAGAAGCAATTGCATGCTTTAAAAGATGGAAATATTTTCTGTATGGCTCGCATTAAAAGCCATAGAAATGGCGTGAGCTTATGGCGGGGCGCTTTCTATTGATGCGGATCAGTATTTGCAGATATAATGCGGGCGAGATAAAAAAACGCGGGAGTTCAAATAATACTCCCGCGTTTTTTTTCATATGTGGAATTACATGAGTTGTTTTAGCTTTGCCAATAAAGAGTCTTTAGATGACATTCCCGCCGCTCCGACCCTTTCGCCGTTTTTGAAGAAAATAATTGTCGGAATTTGGTTTACTCCAAATTTTTGGGCGATTTCCGGAGATTGGTCCACGTCCACTTTGCATACGAGTGCGGAATCTCCGACTTCCTCTGCGAGCGCGTCGATTGTCGGGCCCAACATTCTGCATGGGCCGCACCATGGCGCCCAAAAATCAACGAGAACAGGCTTAGGGGAAGATATTGTTGAATCGAAGTTTGATGAATTTAAATGTAGTACTGGCATATTTGTTCGATATCGGGTTTTCCGATTAAAAATTTACTCGAAAATTGTATTTTAATTAGATGTCCAAAATTATCATAACGGCAAAAGCCACCGCGACTGCCGCGGCGATAAAATCGACAGCCACCGACAGTGTTCCCGGAGCGTCGTCGGCGCGCGCGGGAGCCGGGCGCGAAAACTGCGCTTGCGGTTTAAACGCGACATTTGCTTTGGCCTTTGGCAATTCAAAGGACGGCGCGGCGGGTTTTTTTGCGGGGGCCGCCTCGTCCGAGAATGAAAGAACCGGCGCTTTGGGCAGAGTGGGCTTAGCTTCTGGAAGCACAGCTTTGGGGGCTTCCGGAAGCACGGGTTTTGACTGGGCTTCCGCTTCCGCGGGCTTGGCTTCAGGAAGCACTGGTTTTGCGTTGCCGTTTTCCGGCAGTTGGGGTTTGTTTTCTTCCGGCATCTTTTTCTTTCGTTAAAAAATTATAAAATGCTCCGCTTGAAAAAAGCGAAGCGAACTTTTCGAGTTGTTAGTATTGTTTCGTCGTTATTTCTTTTCAAGCATTTTTTAGGGTTTTGAGTTTTTAGTGTTGCTCTTCACTCCCGCTTTGGAAAAATGTGGCGCATTATGACTGTGGATACTGATGTAAAAAACGTTTGCGAAGATATAAAAAGGCGGTTTGGGCAGTTGTGGAGGTTTCTTTGACGTACCTGGCAAACGTTCTGAGATAGCGGCGCTTGAAGCGCGCGCGGCTTCTCCCGATTTTTGGAATTCCCAAAGCGAGGCTCAAAAAACAGTGGCGGACTTGTCGCGCCTGAAGGGACTTGTCGCGCCGCTTGAAGCATTTGAAAAGTCTCTGTCTGATCTCGAGGCCCTCATTGAGCTGGCGGAAGAGTCTGATTCGCCTGACGAACTTCTTTCCTCTGAGTTGTCGGCGGAATCTTCGAGGCTCTCCGGCAGCCTCGACAGGCTGGAAATAGAATCTTTTCTAAGCGGCCCGCACGACTCGTGCAATGCCATTGTCACCATTCATGCAGGCGCAGGCGGCACCGAAAGCTGCGACTGGGCCGAGATGCTTTTGAGAATGTATACTCGATGGGCGGAGCGGCGCGGGTACAAGCCGGAGATTGAGGATATTCAGGCAGGAGAGGAGGCGGGTGTTTCCCGCGTGACTTTCAGGGTTGTCGGGGCGAACGCATACGGCTATTGCAAGGCAGAACGCGGGGTGCACAGGCTTGTCAGGATAAGCCCTTTCGATTCCAACAAGCGGCGCCATACGAGTTTTGCGTCTGTGGACGTTATCGCTGAAATAGAGGACGACCGCGACATGGATATCAAGGACGAGGAGCTGAAAATAGACACTTACCGCTCGAGCGGGGCGGGCGGGCAGCATGTCAATAAGACAGAAAGCGCCGTTCGCATAACCCATATTCCCACCGGCATAGTAGTGGCATGCCAAAATGAGCGCAGCCAATTCAAGAATAAAGCAACTGCCATGAAAATCCTGAAGAGCCGAATATTTGAGAAGCTCGCCGATGAGCGGCGCGCCGATATGGACAAATTTTACGGCCCCAAAGGTGAAATTTCGTGGGGCAATCAGATTCGCAGCTACGTCTTGCAGCCCTACCAAATGGTGAAGGATTTGCGGACCGGAGCTGAAACTGGCAACGTGCAGGCGGTCCTGGACGGGGATATTGATTTGTTTATCGACGCATGGCTTCGCGCGGGAGGCCCAACGGTGCGAACCAAAGCCATAAATGTAAACGACGCCGAATAGCCAAAGAAACGCTTGCTGAATGGCTGAAAATCTGAAATATTTTAAAATTTGAATCGCACATGGACTGGCAGATAAAATCTCTTGCTAAAGTTTCAGGAATAAGCGGCCGCGAAATCAAGCCGGGCGATACTGTCGTCTGTACAGTGTTTATCGACGACATGGGAAATCTCGACAGGCTCGACGCCCATGCAGATGAATTTGACGATTCTAAAATTCGCGGAAAAATCATCGGCAGATGGGAGCGCGAAGTCGCGGCAAATCCCGATGCAGACGAACGCGCCGCGCGCCGCCTGGCACTGGCGAGCTCGGAGGACTTTTTCCTGTCCATGTTTGATGATTCTTCTCCGGTAAAGGCCGACGAGGCAGATGCCGTAAAACAGATACTTGCCCTCATGCTCGAGAGGAAAAGAATCCTGAAGCCTGTAGGGCGCCCGTCGCGCGGTATCCAAAAGTATATACATACCTCAAGCAAGCGCGAGTTCGATGTCCCCCAGAAAGAGATGGACGCGGAACTCGTATTAAAAATTCAAACTCAACTCGGAAGCATAATAATATGATTACACTGGTTTCTTCTCTCTGCCATGCGCCTTCACATGGAAACGCTTCTTGCGCTGGGCGCTTTTTGTCAGCTGTGGGCGCGAAATTCCTGAGAATTGCGCTTTTTTGCGGATTCTGTTCCCTCATTTGCGGCTGTTCAATAGACGGCCCTACCAAAATGTTTACTTTTCATTTGGGGAATTCGCGCTCTATTGCTTCGGAACTTGCCCGTTCGTCGGTGACGATGCCCGTTTCGGGGTTCACGGTGGTTACGAACAACGACTATTTTATGTATAGCGGCGATTTGGAACACGTGGACTGGTCTTATTGCAAGGCTGTCGACAATGAGAAAGTTTACGGTTTTACATTCAAGTGCAACGATAGGGGCAGAAAGCGGCTTCTACAGGCGACCGCAGGCAATATGGGAGGATTCATCGTAGTCAAGTATGACGGGACACCTATAGGAATCCGCTTGATAGATACCGCCATCACAAACGGAGAGCTGTTTGTCGTCGCGGAGATACCTGACACTTCGGAAAGCGAGATAGCAAGGCTGCTCAAAGAGATGAACGAAAGCATAGAAAACATAAACAAAATAGCCGAGGAGGCGCGCTTGCTTTGAGGGCGGGCTTAATGTCGGTGCGTGGGGAGAGTGTTCTCGTCAATGCTTAACGGGGTTGCATCGCATTTGTCGCGCGCTTTGCGGAGAGGCGCTTATCTTGCTTTTGCCTCAACCTGCCTGCTTGCGCATTGCCGGGCTTTCGGGCTTGAGGTGTGCTGGCCGACCCCCAATGACGGATTTTCCCGCGGGCTCCCACCCGAAGAGGTGCTTCAGCCTACTGCCGGCGGAAAACCCCTCAGCGGAGCTTTTGGCGATGTCAGAAGCGGGGGATATAAATTTCACGAGGGAATCGATATCCGCCCGGTCAAGCGCTCTCGCAAGGGTGAGCCGCTCGACGAAATATTTTGCATGGCCAATGGCAGGGTCGCAATGATAAACCGCATCGCAGGCAATAGCGGATATGGCAGATACGTCGTAGTGACCCATCAGTCTGCCGACATTGAAATATATACTCTGTACGCGCATCTCTCGGAAATCTCTCCCGATATTTCCATAGGTTCGCGCGTATCCGCCGGAACGGTTTTGGGAAAGATGGGGCGCAGCGCCTCCTACAGGATAGCCCGCGCGCAGGCGCATTTGCACTTTGAGATAGGCTTGCGCCTCAGCGACGGCTTCGACAGATGGTATTCCGCCCAAAAGTACACCCAGCCGAATCGCTTTGGGAATTGGAACGGATTGAATCTTGTCGGTTTCGATCCGTGGGATTTTTTCGTCAAGGCGAAGTCGGGAGCGCTCGCAAATGGGATTGCCGCGTATCTCGATGCCATTCCAACTGCTTTTGTGGCCAGAATATACACTTCTAAAACGCCGGATTTTGCGGGAATATATCCGGAACTTGTCGATAAATCTGGCGACGATTGCGGTTGGGATATACACTTTACCTGGTATGGCTTGCCGAAAAAGTTGGAGCGCATTAAAAATCCGAAAAAGAATCCGCGGGAGGGAGAATTGGAGATAATTTCCTACAATCCTTCCGAGATAGGCCGCAAGTGCCGGCGCATGATAAGCGTTTCCGAAGAAGGAGAGGCGCGCGCTACCGAGGATTTTAAAGACTTGCTTAGGAAATTGTTTCCGTGAATTGCCGCAACCGGAATGCGGCGAGTAAAAAAGGTTTGCCATTTTCCTGGCGCGCAGATAGCATTTTTAAGAAAGCAAAATATATGAAGAAATTATTTTTGTGTTTTCTCGCGGCTTGTCTTGGGGCTTCTGGCGCGCGGGCGCAGAGCGGAAACGCTCCGCAAACCGGAGACCGCGAAACCGTGGCGGTGTTCGTCCGCGCCGACGGGGAGACGGCGAAAGTTTATCTCGACATGTTCGACGCTGCGCTGTGCGCAAAGGTAAATTCCGAAGGGTTTTCCGTAGTGAGCAGGAAGGTCGCGGTTTCAGAGCTTTCCAATATAGGCGCTGAAAACTCCGCGGCGGTAAAATTGGCAGGGGCTTCAAAGCTCGCAGAAGCCCTGCGCGACGGAACCCTTGCGGGCTCCGAAGACGTTTGGACCTCGGCGTCGATGCTTTCTGTGGCGCGAATGCTCGGGGCGGATTTTCTCCTTGACGCAGTGCTTTTTCCGGCGGCTTCCGAAGAGCGCGTTTATTCAGATATGGGGGTGGATACCGTTTCCGTCCGAACCGTGATGCGAGCGAGCTACTCCCTTTACGAAACCGGTTCCGGCAGGGGCCTGGCTGGCAATACTGTGCTCGCCGACAAGACTGTCAGGCAGTCCAAGAATTTGGCGATAATTGACAGGGATTCCGCCGCGGCAATAGTCGACGAGCTCGCCGCGAAAATCGCCAGCTCCCTGCGCCAGGATAGGCCCGAAAGCGGGAGCTTTGTGGCAAAGAGCTCTAAAAATTTCGACGTGCATATTGTATGTTTCATAGAGGGAATGCGTTTCCCCGTGATAGAGAAGACAGCAGAAGGTGAATATATTGTCGGCGAAAAAACATTTGCCGCGGAAGCTTCCGGGGTGTCCGTCATGCTCGACGGCTTGATGCTCGGCGGGGCCGGCGCAGATTCAAAAACGGGAAATGTGTTTTCCCTGCCTTCCGGCGTCCATCAAATCCGATTTGAAAGGGCGGATTTGCAGCCTTATGCGCGCATGATAAACGTGTCCGAAAATATGAAGACGTTTTCGGTGTATCTTCGCATGAGCGATTCCGCGCGTGAAAGATGGAAGGCTGACTCCGAATTCTTCGAGTCTCTCAAGGCGGGCTCCAAGCTCAGCGACGCCCAGGTGAAAGTTCTCGAAGGGCTAGCCGAGTCTTATAAAAATTCTGGTTTCAGGGTATATTATAAAACCGATACCGACCAGCCGCCCACAATCCAGCAAAACACGAGCCTTCTTCCGCAACCTATATTGAGATAGCCAAAAACATGAAAAAGACAACGATAGCATTGATAGCAATCCTTTCCGCGGCGTGCCCAATTTTTGCCCAATCCAAGGCGACGCTTGGCATATACGGGGTAAAAGCTCTTCCGGCTCTCGAGCAAAAGCTGAAGGCGGAGGGAACCATTTCAACTCTCGACAGGGTGAGGCAGTCTATGGACGCGAACTTTATCGACGCGATGGCTTCCACGCGCAAGTTTGACGTCGTTGCGCGTTCGGATTGGGAGTCGGTGCTGCGCGAGCAGGATTTCGGGCAGTCTGGTTCGGTAGACCAGGCAAGCGCCGCAAGGCTCGGAAAGGCTTTGGGCGCAAAGTTTATTCTTGAAACTACGATAACGGATTTTCAGGACTATGTTGAGACGGCAAATTTCCCGAGCTTGGGAAAGACCGCGCAAAAGCGCATATTGCGCTTTGGAGCGGTTGCCAAGCTTTACGATTCAAGCACGGGAAAGCTTGCCGAGAGCGCCAATATAACGGTAGACGGCTCCGATGTTGCGGAAATTGCCTCGTACTCCGTCCGCAACGGAAATCTCAACGACGAGCTTGTCGCGAAGATAGCCAAAGCAATGGCAAAAAAAATAGCCGCCCGCATAAGCGATGTCGCATTTCCGCCGAAGGTGATTTCACTCATAGGAAACCAAATAATAATCAACCGCGGCGACGGCACGGGAATATCGGTTGGGGATAAATATAAAATAATGGCTACTGGAGAGCGCATGGTAGATCCCGACACCGGCGAAGACCTCGGATTCGCCGAGGCAGATGTGGGGGTGGCGGAGATTACGGAGGTGCTCCCGAAATTTTCAAAAGGGGTTTTAAGCGAAAATTTCGGGGTGGAAAAGGGCCATATAGCCCGCAAAATCGCGCCGGCTTCCCCGTCTGGCGGGCGCGCCGATGGGGATTCCGGGGGCGAGAGATAGCGCCGAATAAATCTTTGGGAGATGGCTGGGCGAAGCTTTGATTTTGTCAGGGCGTTCATCGCGGTGTCGGGGTGCGCTTGCCTGTGCGCCTGTTCAACTTACCGCGACGATACTCGCGCTGCGGTGTCGGATTGGATGCGCGGCAACTATTCCGCCGCCGCCGGGCGTTTTTCCGATGGTGCCGGCGAGAGCTCCGGAAGCGCCGATGAACTCGTTTGGAAGCTCGAACAGGCTTCGGCGCTTAGGGCATCGGGAGATTTAACCGGGAGCGCGGCGGCATTTGAAGAAGCTTTTAAGCTGGTCGCTAAATTTGATGCCGAACCGGAAATAGATTTGGCGGGGGAGACGAAAGCCGCATTTACAAATCTTTCATATTTGCCGTATGTCGGCTACAACTACGACCGCATAATGTTAGGCGTTTATCAGGCTCTAAATTTTATGGAGTTGGGAAAGTTTGACGAGGCGGCAGTTATGTTCAAGCGGGTGGAAAATTTTCAGAATGCTGCGGAGAGGGAAAACGCCTCGAAAGTAAATAAAAGCATATCGGAAGCTTCTAAAATCTCAGGACAGAAGAGAAGCGACGGAACAGTTTACAATTACAACGCGGCAATGGGCGATGCTAAATTTCGCAGTTCTCTTATGGCGCAATACGGGATTGGCGCATTCGGAAGGGCAGGCGGGGGCATCTCGGCGAGGGGATTGTATGTCAACCCTTTCGCGTATTGGCTCGACGGGGTTTATTTCACCGTCTGCGGGCTAGATTCGGCTGATAGGGCAAGGGCGGTGGACAGCCTGCGGTTAGCTCGGGATATGGTCGCTGCCTCTTGCATAGATTCCGATTTGGAAATTGCCCGCAGGGTTTCTGACGGAGAAGCCTTCCCCGACAGGACTTATGTTATATTTGAAACCGGGGCGGCTCCTTCGCGCAAGCAGATAAGGATAGACATACCGCTATTTATCGCCACGCGGGACGTCCCGTACGTGGGTGCGGCGTTCCCGAAGCTCGAGCGCAATGCCGACTGGTCGCCGTCGTTAATCATAAATGCCGGAGGCAAGGCGTTTGAAACGGAAATGCTCGCAGACATGGACGCTATCGTCGAGCGGGAATTTCAGGATTTGCTGCCCATGGTGATTGCGAAAACCCTCATTTCGGCTGGAACGAAGGCTGCTATGCAATACGGATTTCAGGAGGCGGTCAGGCAGTCGGACAACCAGTACGCGCTGCTGGCGGCAATGATAGTCGGGTCGATATACCAGGCTTCTATGAACGACGCGGATTTGCGCTCTTGGAGAACACTCCCAAAACAAATACGCGCCGCTTCCTTCCCAACTCCAAAAGACTTGAAGCTGCTGGTGGGAACAAAGGAGATAAAACTCGCCGACGCCAAGGCGAATTTCGTCCTCGTCAGGCGCACCGGCGCCAATTCCAAAATTTCAGTCTCGACCTTTGCGGTCGGGAAACGGTAAAATGAGCTCGAATTATTTTGAAATGGGGAAATTTTAATGCTAAAAAAGGAGTGAGATGAAAAAAATATTTTTTATGGGCGTTTTGTTCGCTTCTTTGTTTTCGGGCTGCTCGAGCGTAAATATGGTCGAAAGGGCAACTCCCGAGGCGGAAAAAAGCATGGTCGACGACAAGCGCGTCATTACCGATTCGGGGCTTGACGATATAGTATATATCGCGGGCGTGAACCAAACCCGCACTGAAACGGGCCTCCTGAAAATTCAAGTCGAGCTCGTCAACCGGACGGAAGCGGCGCGCAATTTTAATTATAAATTCGAGTGGTACGACGCTTCCGGAATGGTCATTGGAACTCCCGCTCCGGTGTGGATTGCATCGGTTATCGACGCGGGCGAGGCCAAATTCATATCGGCGGTTGCTCCGTCCTCAAAAGCCGTGGATTTCAGGCTGAAACTGCTTGGAAATGTCAGGGGTGAATAATTTTTCTACAAGTTTAAAAAAAGGCAATAATATGAAAAAGGCGATTTTGATTTCCATAGTTTTGGCGCACATGCTCTTTTGGGTTTCAGGGTGCGGTTCAAACGCGACTTATGTCGAAGCGGGAGGGGCGCGTTCGCTCATATCCACAAACAAGATAAACGTTGCCGATTGGAACAAGGCGGCAGATCAGCTTGTTAATTCGATGTTGGCTTCGTCGGCTTTTGAGAAGTTTAAAAAGCCCGTTCTCCTGGAGGTGAGCCGCATTGTAAACCGCACGAGCGATAGGATCGATACCGACATGCTCACAAAGCGCATCACAATAGCATTGAATAACTCCGGGGTTGCAATAGCCAAAACTTCCGATCAATATTCAAAGGAGCTCGCCGAATACAATAGGTTTATGTCAAACAAAGGAACTGTACCCGCGGCAAAAATTACTATAAGCGGAAAAATTCTTGAGGACAGAGAGAGCGTAGATAGGGACAGGGAGGTGACATACACTTTTCAAATGTCTATAAATAGTGATGGAGTGATGATTTGGGAAGATCAAGTGCAGATTGCTAAGCAGGAGACCCGTTCGCTCTTTTAATTTCCATTGCGGAAACTTATTTTTAGTTTCCCATTTAAGTTGCGCATGCGGCTCCATTCCTTGGAGCCGTTTTTTTTGTATTTATTTAATTGCCATATACTTACAATGGTAAAATATCTTGTGTTTCCCATAGAATGCATGAAATAGCAACTGTTTTGCATTATGATTGTATAACATTTTTTAAAAAATAAAAAAAAACTTGACTCGCGGAGGGGGGGGGGTATGTTCGCCTCTACATAAGAGTAAACGTTATCTTTAAAATTTTGTGAAGGAATTTTTGGATTAATGTTTTTTTTCTGTGAACTTCCTCATCATCTCTCACATATTATCATATGGGTAAAAGTATGAAAAATAAAAAGAATATTTTGTTTGCCTTAGGATTGTTTATTTATGGTCTTTTTGCAAGTGCGGCGAACATTGATTTGTATTACTGGCCCCAGAAACAAGGTACATATGTTTCTTGGACTGCTGGTACGAACTGGATGTATGAAAGCGGCGGCGAACAAATAACAACAAACGTTAAAGAACAAATAGATGCTGGAAATACCATCAATATGATATTTGATTGGAATATGCCCGGTTTTATTCCAAGCAATAGAACAGATATA
>CASFWX010000019.1 GCA_949298545.1 uncultured Verrucomicrobiota bacterium
ATATTTGGATTATGATAAAGAGGAAAATATTTTTTTTGTTTTTTAGTTTTTGTGCGGTATTTTCCGCTACAATATTGCATGGCGAGCCAAGCGCGCCTCTCAGAGTATGGGAAGGGGTGAAAATGCCGGGCAAGACGACCGAACCGAAGGATTATTCCAAAGTAAAGCGTCCTCCGTCGCGCATATCGGTAAAAGATGCCGTGCTGACGTTTTTCAAGGCGGATTCGGACGCTCCCGGCGGTTGCGTGCTGATATGCCCCGGCGGCGGATATGTCGCGCTCTGGTCCGTAAAGGGAGAGGGCAGCAGGATAGCGGAATTTTTCAATTCCAAGGGGATATCTGCTGCCGTTCTCGAATATAGGGTTCCCGACAATTTCGACGGCGCTCTTATGGACGCCCAAAGGGCGATAAGGCTGATACGCTCAAAGGCGAAAGAATGGAATATAGATCCCGACAAAATTGCTGTTATGGGGTTTTCCGCCGGGGCCAGCCTTGCGGCAAGAGCGTCGACAAACTTTAAAAAACCCTCTTATGAACCTATCGATTCCATAGACGAAATTTCCGCGCGCCCCGATTGCACGATTCTGATATATCCCGCCTATTGCTCGCAGCCGGAGAAAGACAGGCGGCTTTCAAAAGATTATAAAAAGCCTTCCGAAGACTATTCGGAAAGGTACGCCATAGCCGATTGGAACGTCGTAGACAAAGACACTCCTCCGGCCTTCATAACCCAAACCCAGTTCGACCCTTACGGAGATGCGGCGGTCGCGTATTATCTGGCGCTGAAGAAGGAGAATATTCCCGCCGAACTCTATCTCTTGTCCGAGGGCAAGCACGGATATATGGATAAAGACGTTTTTGAAATCCTTTCAAAGTGGCTTAAAAAGAAAGGATACTGACAGCTTTTGGGCAGTGTTCCGATGAAAAAACCCGCGCAGGAAACGCTGCGCGGATTTTTTTGCGCTTTGTTTGCCATTTGCCTGTCGGGTGTTGCAGGCGGGAGTTTTGCGGGCGGTACGGTAGATTGGGCAAGTAGAAAAAACGCGCTGTTATGGTGAAATTTTCAGAGATAATGCGCGGTTGCCCTAATCCGATATGACTGACGGAGAGATTAAAAAGTCGAGCGACCAGAATCCGTATTCCCCGTCTTGGGAGGGCGGAGATTGCATGGTGAGGGCGGCTATGGAACATTTGCCGAATGCCGTCTTTCCGCCGCGCTTCTCTCCGTTAAGCAGTATGTCGGACAGGTTTTCCAGAAGCGGATTGTGTGAAACGACAATTAAATCGCGTCCGAAGCATGATACCGATGCTATCATTCTTGCCGCGGCGTGTGGATTTTCATCGGGCCTTATTTCAGGGCTTGGTACCAGAGGCGCTTGGAGGTTCATGCATTCTTTGAATATTTCCGCCGTGCGCGCCGCCCTGGCAAACGGGCTGTGCCAAATTTGAGCGACATTTTCAAATTCCCGCTTTTCGAGGATTCGGCAAAGTTTTCCTACTTGCTCCTCGCCGAAGCGTGTCAGCGCGCGGTCGGAATCCGGCCAAGTGTCGTTTGCCTGTGCGTGTCTAAGCAGGAAGAGTTTCATGCGGATTTCTTTATTTCAAGCAATGCCATGAGAGTCAAACCGTTTTGGAATATCTGGCGTTCCCAATGTCGAGGCGCCCGTCGAAAAGCATGGCTATGTTTCGCAGAAAGAGCCTGCCGAGTTTTGTGACTTCGAAACGGTCGGGATAAATATCAACGAGCCCATCGTCGCGCATGCCTTCCAACTTTGCAAGCGCGCCTTCGAACTTTGAGCGGAAATCCACTCCGTAATTGTTAAAGAAAACTTTCAGCGCGCACATAACGTCCATAATCACGCCGCGCCGCAGAATGTCCTCTCCGTCGAGAATTATTCCGCGCTCTATCGGCAGCATTCCCGATTTCAGAGATTCCGCATAGGCGCCCATATCCTTGAAGTTTTGCCTGTATGATATTTTTGTTTCCGAAATGGACGTGAGTCCGACGGCGAAGGAATCAATTCCCGCGCAGGTCGTGTATCCCTGAAAATTGCGGTGCAGTGTGTTGTTTTTTCTGGCGCGTATCAGGGCGTCTTCGGGTCTTGCGAAGTGGTCGAGGCCTATATATTCGTATCCCGCAGCCTCGAAAGCCTCCATGGCTTCGGTAAACATTTCGACTTTTTCCTCGGGCGGCGGAATGCGGAACTTTTCAAGAACCTTTTGAGCTGGTTTAATCCATGGCACGTGCGCGTATCCGAACAGCGCAATGCGCGTCGGACGAAGCGAAAGGGCGTCGCGCACGGTGTTTTTAAAATTCTGCGGGGTTTGGAGCGGAAGCCCGTATATTAGGTCGCAATTTATTTCCTCTATGCCGCATTCCCTCAGCCATTGTACGGCTTGCAGGTTTTTTTCATGCGGCTGTATCCTGCCTATTGCGCTTTGAATTTGCGGGTTTGTATCCTGTATGCCGATAGATGCGCGGTTGACGCCTATGCTTGCAAAGGCTTTGACCTGTTCTTTGTCGAGCGTGCGGGGGTCTAATTCCGTCGAAAACTCGCAGTCGCTGCCGTCTATGTCGAAGTGCCTTTCAAGCAGGGCCTTGAGCCTTAGTATCTGTGGCGGAGAAAGGAAATTCGGGGTTCCGCCGCCAAGCTGAATTTGTTTCAGTTTGCGCTTTTGCAGGCCGTTTTCTCTCCAAAGGAGCAATTCGTTCCCGATAAGCGCGATGTATTCGTCGGCTTTTTTGGAGTCGGAACAAAGCGTAGAGGAACACCCGCAGAACAGGCATTTGCTTCTGCAAAACGGGATATGCATGTAAAGCGATACAGGCGAGTCGCTTTCCACCGCCATTTGCGCGAGGCGCTTTTTATCGGCGTCCGGCGAAAAATGCGGAGCTGTCGGGTACGATGTGTATCGCGGCCCGGCGGTCTCGTATTTCTTTATCAAATCGCGAATGTTTCTATCCATAGATTGGCTTAAAATTTTTTACGGTTTGGCACAGGGCCTCGACATTTTCGATTTTTGCGCTCGGAAGTATTCCGTGCCCGAGATTGAATACGTGCCCGCCGATGGGGGACATTTTTTGCATTATGCCAAGCGCTTCGGTTTCTACGGATTTTTCATCAGCTTCCGAAAGCAGGTTCGGATCGAGGTTCCCCTGCACGGAGTTTGCCTTTGCAAAAAGCGCCTTGGCTTTGTCGAGTTCCACGGAGGAGTCGAGCGAGATTATATCCGCAGGAAAATCCGCGATTTCTGCGAGCCTTTTTCCCATGCCGTTTGCAAAGAGCGCAACCGCGCACCTTTCCCCGGCGGCTTCGGATATTTTTTCCGACCACTTCCCAGAAGTCTCATTCCAGCGGCCAATAGGTGCGAGCCAGGCGTGGGAGTCGAAAATCTGGAATGCGTCAATTCCGCTTTCGGACTGGATTTTTGCGAATAGCGCAAGAGCTGCCGAAAGTTTTTCCATGAGTTTTTTAAATGTTTCCGGTTCCTCGAGAATAAAGTTCGCATATGCCGGGAAATCGCGCGAGCTTGCGCCCTCAACCATATATGCCCCGAGGGTGAGGGGCGAGGCGCAAAATCCGAATATCGCGCGGTCCGGGAGTTCCGCCCGGAGAATTTTTAGGTTGTCGAATACGTATTGGAGTTTTTCGGCGGCGTTTTCGGGAGCCGGCATATTTTCGATATCGCGCACAGAAGCTATCTTTCTTTCGAGCCTGATGCCTCCGCCGTCGGCGAATTTATAAGGGAATCCCAAGGCCTCAGCCATGGCAAGTATATCCGAAAACACTATGGCGCAGTCGAAGCCGAATCGGCGGATTGGTTGAAGGGCGGCCTCAGCCCCTATTTCCGGAGTTTTTACAATCCCCAAAAAGCCGTATTTTTCCTTTAGCGCCCGGTATTCCGGCAGATAGCGCCCCGCCTGGCGCATAATCCACAAGGGCGGTCGCTTCGTCTTTTCACCGCGGGCTGCGGCGAGAAATAATTCGCGCGGGGTCGTTGTTGAAAGGGAGATCATTTTCTCCTGAGCATTCTTTCCAAGGTTGATATTTGTTTAAACTTAAAAATCTTCAATGTGCCGAAGTAAAACGCCGCGCCGGCAGGAATTATCAGCGCGCACGAAACTGCCGCGAGAATCTTTCCGTCAAAAGCGTGTGCCAAGGCCCACCTGCATAGAATTATGGCTGCCGACATGGCCGCGGACGCCAAAAATACTTTGGCAATTTCACCCGCGTCCCATTCCGCGCCCCTGACCTTTTTTAAGCTTCTGTTGAGCATAACCGCCTGCAGTGCGGCGGCGGCGACATTCGCCGCGGCGAGTCCGGCAGCTCCGAAGCGCCACATCAGAGCGAGCGATAATATTATGTTTGTCGCAAACGACCAGCAGGAGATTTTTACAGGCGTGATAGTATCCTTCGAGGAATGAAAGCCCCTCGTGGCGTATGTCGATATTGAAAAGAACGGGAGCCCCAGTATGCTGACGGCAAGAACCGGCAGGCAAATATCTACGTCTTTAGCGTTGAAGAGCCCCCATTCAAACAGGAGCGTCAGAATATCCTTCCCGAGAATTTCCAATCCGCACATGGCGGGAACGCTTATGCACATAGTCATGACCATGCCGTTGCTATACTCCCTTTTGAAGCCGGTTTCATCGCGCGCACTGGCGAGACAGGCGAGTTTCGGGAAGTAGACAGTGGCTATGGCCACGGTAAAGACACCGAGAGGAAATTCAAGTATGCGGCTCGACAGATAAAGCGCGGGGAGGGCGGAATCGGACAGCAGTATTGCGAGCGTTTTGGATACGAATATATTTACCTGGATTACAGCCGCCCCTATCAATGCCGGAGTAAACAGTGCAGTAAGCTCCTTCAACTCCGGGGATGGGGAGAGGTCGGGGGAGAATCTCCAGCCCTTTCTTCTGAGCCAATATGCCGGAATGCCAAGCTGCAAAGCCCCGCCCACGAGCCATGCCGCGCACATGCAATAGGCTATGCCGACTATATCGTCCGCCCCGAAAATTGCCACTCCCGAAAATAGGCCGCCTATTATTGCAATATTTAAAAGGGCTGGGGTTATCGAGGGAACCCCGAAGGAATCGAGGACATTCAGGACTGCCGAAAAGAGGGCTGCCAGGCATATGAGCATGAGGTAGGGCATCAGCACGGCGGCGAATCTGGCACTGAGCACGAGCCTTTGGGCATCTGGCGATATAAACGCTTCTGCTGCGAAACATAATGCTATGCCTGCGATCGTTATTGCCGCCAGCGCTATGCCGGCGCGCGTCAGGGCTTTGTTTAGGAACGCGAATGCCCCGTCCGTTCCATTGTCCTTGAGCGTTTGGGAAAATACGGGAATCAATGCGGAGGTCAAAGCCCCTTCGCCGAGTAGCCTGCGGAAAAGGTTTGGAAGAGTAAATGCAAACGTGTATGCTGCGGACACCGCCCCGATGCTCATATACGCCATTGTCGCCGCGTCGCGCACAAGCCCGAGTATGCGCGAGCCTATGGTGGCGGCGGACACCTTTGCGATATTTTTTGCGGCGTTCTTCACTTGCCCGTCACTCCTGCTTTTCGTCGGCAAGTTTTCGGTGGAGGGTGCGCCGGCTTATGCCGAGAAGTTCCGCGGCTTTGCTTTTGTTTCCGCCCGTCGCTTCGAGTGCCTTTTTTATTAGCGAGGCTTCGTTTTCCTTTTTCGACAGCGAGTGGACTTCAGCCGGGAAATCCGGGGAACTTTCCGATTCCGGATGAAGCGAAGGTGCGCGCTGTTTCCTTTCCGAATACTTTTCCTCTAAGTCTTTTGCGGACAGCTCCGAGGCGCTTTGCATGACGACGGCGTTCTCGCAGAAATTTCTCAGCTCCCTGATGTTTCCGGGCCAGTCGTATTCCGAAAGAATCTTCATTGCGTCCGGCAGGATTTTTATCGGCTCTACTCCATTGTCTTTAGCGTAGAAATTTACATAGGATTTCAAGAGCGGGGGAATGTCCTCCCTGTGCTCGCGGAGCGGGGGAATTTTTATTTCGACGACGTTGAGCCTATAATAAAGATCTTCGCGGAAGCTTCCGTCTTTGCTCATTTCTGCGAGATTCCGGTTTGTCGCGCAGATCAGGCGCACGTCGACGGGAATAGTCTGGACGCTGCCGAGCCTTTCAAAACTTCTCGTCTCGAGAAAGCGCAGAAGCTTTACTTGGGTGGCGGCGTCTATTTCGCCTATTTCGTCGAGGAAAAGCGTGCCTCCATCGGCGGCTTCAAAGCGTCCCATGCGCCTTTGGTTCGCGCCGGTAAAGGCGCCCTTCTCGTATCCGAAAAGTTCGCTTTCGAGGAGGTTTGATGGAATGGCGGCGCAGTGGACGGGCAGAAACGGCATGTTTTTGCGCGGAGACGAATCGTGTATCAGGCGCGCTACCAGCTCTTTTCCCGTTCCTGTCTCCCCTGTCAGCATTACGGTGGCCTTTGAGCGGGCGACTTGCAGCGCTTCGGCTATGACGGCTTTCATTTCGGGGCTCCGCGCCACTATCCCTCCGGCTTCAAAGCTCGCTTCGGAGAGCGGGCTGTGCGCGCGGCTGTCGGCGGCGGAGCGCGCGGAATCGGCATGCGCGGAGAATTCGGCGGCGCGCTTGGCTGTCAAATCGCTCGCCGCCCTTTCCGCTTCGGCTCTTCGGGATAGGGCATCTTTTA
>CASFWX010000020.1 GCA_949298545.1 uncultured Verrucomicrobiota bacterium
ATATGTTTCCTCGGCAAAGTAAAAATACGGGATTTTCTCAGCCGGTATATCCCGCAATCCGAAGGCGACATAGTCAAAACGGACGGCACCGTTATCGGGACACACAAAGGCTTGCACAACTATACCATAGGCCAAAGGAAGGGAATGGGAGTCCCTTCCAATACCGACAAAAAAAGCTACGTCGTCCTTTCCAAAGATTATTCTTCAAACAGGCTTGTCGTAGGATTTGATTCTCCGGAAGCCCCTAATCTATGGCGTTCCGAAGCCATGGTCTCGAAGATAAACTGGATAAACAAACCCTTCCGCGAAAAGTTTGAGACTTATGCGCGCGTGCGGTACCGCGATCCGCTCGTAAAAATCATTTTCGAGCCTCTCGAAGGCAACCGCGCTCGCGTGGTGTTTGAAAAAAAACAGCGCGCAATAGCACCCGGACAAATCCTCGCCATTCATTCCCCAGAACAAAATACCGTTCTGGGCGGAGCCGTCTTTTGCTGACCCCTGGTTTGGAATTCGCAATTTGCAAACATCAGCATTCGGCATGCTGGTTGCGCGATTGTCAATAACCCTCCGGCATATTTTTTTACGGAAAAAAATTCTGAACATAATATCCAGAATATCCGGCTTCACAATATTGCCGCATACGCTCGCGCATTGAAGCGTCAATAAATCGGCAAGCTTGTCCCGGAACAGAACGATATGGGCTTTCAAGGCTCGAAGCGAGGCGCATTTCCAAGCCGAGCCCTAGTCTACTATCCTGATTTCAAACTTTATCTCGCGGCAGAACACCCTGTGCATAACTCTTAAAAAGCCTAAGACTATCCGAAGCCACACGGGATTCTTCGCCGTATTATAAGCCCAATTTAACTTTTTATAACTCAAACCCGCGGGAAATTTTAGCACTCGAAATAGCGCCCTGGCAAAACGCATTATGCGCGCGTCGTATTTATTGCATAAAGATCCGCAATTTGGACGCGACATATCCTGATTCACAGCGCTCCACTTGAGCCTCTCTTCTATAGGATTGCCATCAAAAGACCCCTCGGGGAAAAAGAAGACAGCCGATATGATAAACGAGGGTCCGGAATGCAAAAAATTGCTATCGCGATAGGAGAATGCCATATCTTTTTTTTGCAGAGTCGCTATCCTCCCTCCTCTGAAAACTTTGACGCTTTCAAGAAAATCCGACACGGATTTTCCGTCTTTCGGTCCGCTTCCGGCATTCATAGCTATAGCCCCCCCGACCTGGCAGGGAGCAGCCGCCAAATAATAGGGCCCGTCGCGCGACTGCTTTAAAATTTCTTTTAAAAGCCGGAGAATTTCAACTGAAGATGAGACCTCGAATCTTCCGCCCCCCAAATCCCTTATCTCCTGCGGCAAGGAATTTTTTATCAGAAACGACTTTATCTTTGTGCGTTTGAAGAAAACGTTTGAACCGCGCCCTATAACGAAGATTTTATCGGATTTCCCCAATTTTTCGGCATCCGCAAATGCTGCCGATACATCGGATAAGGTGCGAACAGTACGGAAAAACTCGGCAACGTGAAAAGTCCTAAAACGGCTCAATCCGCGTCCCTCATATCTTTCGGCGCGGGGATACATTTCAGCCGACGGCAATTTTGCCTTCCGCGATGTCTGCTATCGTTTGCGGAAGAAGTATATGTTCGGCCTCGTGCACTTTTTGCTCAAGCTCGGCAAGCGACCACGCCGGATCTATCTCCACGGATTTTTGAGATATAATTTTCCCGCCGTCGAGCTCGTCGCTGACATAGTGCACAGAGCAGCCGCAAATTTTTACCCCGTACTCGAAAGCCTGTTTTATCGCGTCCTTGCCTTTAAAGGCCGGGAGAAGGCTCGGGTGGAGATTTATCATTCTGTTTTTGAATTCCCCTACAAAACGCGGCGGAATTATCCTCATAAATCCCGCCAATACAACGAGATCAACACCGGCATCTTTGAGCGTTCTAATCTAAGCCCCTTCGCTCTCGGGCGTAAAACGCGCCCCGGGGCGCATCGGATCGAGCCAAATGGCCCTTACTCCAAATTCGCGGGCGATATCGAGAACAGGAGCGTCGGCATTGTCCGAAACCACGATTTCTATTTCGACACCTTTTAGTTTCCCGGTTTTGACTTGTTCGAATATTGCGCGGGCGTTAGAACCCTTGCCGCTTGCCAGTATTGCCAGTTTCATTTTTCTTTAATAGAATCCAATCCGCGCGCGATAAACGGAACATTTGCCTGTGAAAAAACTTCGGATAATTGCGTTATCAGAGCGGAAAAGTTAGCGGGGCTTGTCTTGTCAAAAGTAAGGTCTACCTGCTTTGTCCAGACAAAGGGATCGCGCCTGTCCGTAACGTCGCAATAGCGAACCTGTTTTACGAACAGAAAAAAGCTGTCCAAATAACCATCTTTTAATGAGGATATGCCGGACAACGATGATAAAAACTCAGTGAAATTATAATTCGAGCTGTTTACTTTTATGCAATTTATCTCGTCTATCTCAAGTGAAAGGGAGGAAATTTCTATCTTGCCTCTAATGAGCTGCAACGGAGAAATTTTAGCATGGATTCTTCTGGCCTTCAAAAATATATTCGACGCATCCAAATCCATTTCGCCGTGCGAATCCGACAAATTATAAGAGCTCGGATTTTCAAGCGTTAAAGAGTTTATAACGCAATTTCCCGTATATGCGTTGATAAATATGCTCTTAGCTGAGACATGAAACCCCGTATTGGAATATATGGCGTCTTTAAGCAGTGCAACGGAAAATACCGCATAAGCAACAAACACGAGTCCGCCTATTGCAAACGATAAAAATACGAAAGAAAGCAAGGAAGAAAAGAAACAGCCCACCGGCTGTTCTTTTGCAAGCTTCACAAATTTTGAGAAAGGCGCCATTGCACTTAGAAAGCAAAAAGGGAAATTTCTTCCGCGCAATAAAAATTTTTATAAGCGAGCGCTTCAGGCAAAAAAAATGAAAATGGTCTTGATTTTGAAATCCGGAAGTGTAGCTTTATTCCCTTTAAAACATATCGCTGCATGTGTTGCGGCGATAAACATTAACAATCAACCCGTCCTCTTTACCGGAGGGCGACACCAAGGAAAATAATGAGCAACCTAATGGAAGAACTGCTCGCCCAGAGCAGCTTTGCCGAACTCAAACAGGGTTCCATAATAAAAGGGAAAATAATAGAAATCCGCCAAAACGAAGTCGTAGTGGATATCGGCGGGAAAAGCGAAGGCATAGTGCCTGTAAGCGAGTTCATCGATATAAACGACATTCAAATAGGGCAGGAAATTGAGGTCCTTCTGGAAAAATTGGAAGACCGGGACGGCAATCCCGTCATATCCTATGACAAGGCCCAACAAAAGAAAAATTGGGAGCAAATATTGTCCAACTGCGCCGAAGGCTCCATACTCCCCGGCCGCGTAAAAGCCAAAGTTAAGGGCGGGCTCATTGTGAGCATAGGGGTGGACTCTTTCCTTCCCGCCTCGCAAATAGATGTGCAGCCCCCAAAAAATCTGGACCAGTACGTCGGGCAGACTTACGATTTTAAAGTTGTAAAAATCAACGCCGAGCGCAAGAATATAGTTGTTTCGCGCCGCGAACTCATCGAGGAACAGCGCACGGAAAAGCGCCGCAAGCTCCTCTCTGAAGTCAAGCCCGGAGATATCCGCAAGGGCGTAGTAAAAAATATCACAGACTATGGAGCGTTCATCGATCTCGACGGCCTCGACGGCCTTCTGCATATTACCGATATGAGCTGGGGAAGGATATCCCATCCGAGCGAAATGGTAAAAGTCGGAGAGGAAATTTCTGTAATGATAATAGAAGTGGATACCGACCGCGAGAGAGTGTCGCTCGGCTTGAAGCAGACGACTTCAAACCCATGGGAAAACATCGAGCGCAAATATCCCATCGGATCGCGCGTCCGCGGAAAAGTCGTCAATCTCGTCAACTACGGCGCTTTTATAGAGCTCGAAGAAGGCGTCGAGGGGCTGGTGCACATAACAGAATTCTCATGGACCAAGCGCATAACAAAGCCCAGCGAAGTGCTCAAAGTCGGCGACGAAATTGAAGCTGTCGTTCTCAATATCGCCAAAGACGAGCAAAAGATATCGCTCGGCCTCAGGCAGCTCGAGGAAAATCCCTGGGAAATGGCAGTCCACAACTATCCGGTCGGCGCGCATGTCCGCGGAAAAGTCCGCAATCTTACGACCTACGGCGCTTTTGTGGAGCTCGAAGAAGGCATCGACGGCATGGTTCACGTTTCCGACATGAGCTGGACCCGCAAGATCAACCACCCGAGCGAAATGCTTAAGAAGGGCGACGAGGTTGACGCTATCGTTCTCGGAGTCGATCCGGAAAACCAGAGAATCTCTCTTGGATTGAAACAGCTATCTGTCGATCCCTGGGAAGATATAGACTCCCTCTTCAAGATCGGCGATCTCGTTTCTGGAAAGGTTTCAAAAATAACAAACTACGGAGCCTTTATCGAACTCCAAAACGACATCGATGGCTTGGTGCATATAAGCCAAATCAGCGAAGACCACATCGAGAAAATCAAGGACCACCTCAAGGTCGGCGACGAGGTCAAAGCCCGCGTCGTCAAAATCGACCGCGACGAACGCCGCATAGGGCTGTCTATCAAGGCCGCCCAATACGACGCTGAAAAGCTCGCCGAAGAGGTTGCCGCCTTTGATAAAATCCGCAAGGATCAGGATCTCACTTCTCTCGGAGACCTGCTCGACGAAGCGACAAAGGACTAATATCGCATATCGCTTAGAAATAAAATTACTTGGCGCGACGCAAGTCGCGCCTTTTTTATTTGAATCCCCATTCCCCGTTAAAGATGCCAAGCGTTTACAATAAAAAAAGAAAAGCGCATATCCGCCTGGCGGACTGAAGTATCGGATAAAATCGCACAGTTATTTGAATCTTGTCTGACTTCTCCTGCAAGGCACAGACGCATAGCTACAATACACATATTTTTCCATATGCATGAACGAATCCGGCAAATGGGAAGATATTAAAATCAATCCATGAATATTTCGCGCTTGCCCACACTGTCAGCCGGCCCGATTAATCCCCTGTCTTCAAGTTCGTCGATTATTCGCGCGGCGCGCCCGTATCCTATCCCGAGCTTGCGCTGAAGCAGAGAAGTGCTCGCCTTGCCCGAAACTTTAATTACGGATATCGCCTTGGCGACAATTGGATCCTCCCCGTCGTCCAATCCCGATTCTCCGCCCTCAGAGTCTTCGTCCTCTCCGGCATTTTCAATTTGTTCCTGAACATCTTCGGCGAATTCCGGTTCGCCGTTCACCTTTAGTGCATCGACGACGGCTGAAATCTCCTCGTCAGAAACGAAAGCGCCCTGCGCGCGCACAGGATCAGACGAGCCCGCGGTAGTGTAAAGCATATCCCCGTATCCTATCAGGGTTTCAGCTCCTTTATGGTCGAGAATTGTGCGGCTGTCGACGTTTGATGTCACTCTGAATGCTATGCGTGTCGGCAGGTTCGCTTTTATCAAACCCGTTATTACGTCTGTAGAAGGCCTTTGGGTTGCCACGATAAGGTGTATGCCCGCCGCGCGCGCGAGCTGTGTCAGACGCACAATATATGCCTCGACCTCCTTGCCTGCCACCATCATAAGGTCGTTTAACTCGTCTATTATGCAAACTATGTAGGGAAGCTTCTTGTCCGGAATTTCAATCTCCGCGCCCGAATCGGAATCCGCGCTTTCGCTCGCCGCCTCAATAGCCGCCACCCGCTCTTCGGCGGTGAGGGACGCGTCGAGCTCTGCCGCTTTTTCAGCCTCCTCCTTATCCTTTAATATCTTCGCGTTCAAGCCCGATATATTGCGAACTTTTGCCGCCCCAAATATCTTGTACCTGCGCTCCATTTCGGAAGTCAGCCACTTTAAAGCAGCCGTAACCTTGCGCGGATCGGTCACCACGGGAACGAGCATGTGAGGAAGAGAATTATATATCTGCATTTCCACAACCTTGGGATCCACCATTATAAAGCGCAAATCATCGGGCGTCATTTTATAGACGAGCGAGGCTATAATCGTGCTAATACAAACGCTTTTTCCCGAACCTGTAGATCCGGCAATTAAAGCGTGCGGCATCTTTGTCAAATCGAGCACTGTCGGAACCCCGGTCACGCTCTTGCCGAGAGCTATCGGAATTTCCGCTTTGCTCTCGTTCCACTCCTTGGACTCGATAATGTCGCGCAAACAAACCATATTCCGGATCCGGTTTGGAACCTCTATGCCGATAGTCCCCTTCCCCGGAATGGGCGCAACTATGCGCACTTTTTTGGCCTTGAGCTGAAGGGCTATGTCGTCCTCGAGAGATGAAATCTTGTTTATGCGGACACCCGAAGCGGGAGTGACCTCATAACGGGTTATTACCGGCCCCGGAGAAGCGCATGAAGGCAAGACATTTATGCCGAACTCACCTATTTTTTCCACAATTTCATTTATTCGCTCCTTGTAGTCCTCCTGGTTCTCCATTTGTTCGGGCGGAGGATTTAAAAGGTCTATTGATGGGAAAACATAGTCCCCCCTCTTCTTTTCCTGTTTGGGCGGAGAATATTTTTCTATCTCTATCCGCTCTACTACAAACCCTTTTTCCTGATCTTTCGCGCCGCCTTTTAATGGGCCGTTGGAAGTCTTTCCGGATGAAGCTGAGGATATTGGAGCAGCGCTTTCCGAACCGGGCTTTAAATCCACTATCTTTATATCTTCCTCCTCTTCGGGAGCGGAAGCATTTGAAACGCAAGGATTAGAGATGAAATCCATATCCTCAATGGCGCGGGCCACCGGCTCTTCGTCTCCGAATCGAGAGGCAATATCGGGCACTGCTGAAGGCTCGAGGTCTTCGTCGTCGCCAAGGTTTATGAGCGGCACTTCGTCACTATTATCCGCCGAGGTGACGGCCTTTTCGGAATTTGTCCGACTATCTGGAAGGCCTTTGCCTGGCAAAGCGCGCGGAGCAAGCAGCCGTATAAGGAGCTTCGGAATGAAAATTAGTATTTTCCATAACGCCGAAACCAACCAAAGCGCCGCCTTCGGAGATTTTTTGGAAATTTCTACAATTTCCCTTGCAGCCTCCACAGGGCTATCGACAAAAACAACAACCAGACAAAACGCATAGAGAATCCCTACCAAAAGCGCGCTTCCGAAAACGCTGAGAGATGGCTGGAGCAAAGATGCGTATATTTCTTCTCCCAGCGCCCCTCCCCAGCCGTATATGAAAGGGAAGTCCGATTTCCCCGATACTGCGCCTTGAAGTATGGCGGCAAAAACTGCGAGCAATAAAATCCCCCCCGCGCTAGCGGCGAGTTCCCCCCAGCCTATTCCGCGCGCCCGTCGCCGAAAAAGGAGCGCGCCAAACCAAGCGAAGTAAACCGGAAACATCATGGAAGCCACTCCGACTACGGAGTATGACAATACGCAAAATGTTGCGCCGAAGCGTCCGCAAATATTATCGCCTGCAAATTGCGTAGTTTTTAAGAGGGGTTCCAGATAAGAGAGTAAAAATATGCGTTGCCCGGGAGCGTAAAACAATATGGACAGTGCAAGCACCACTCCCACAAACAAGAGAATCGAAGCAAAAACCGGACGCCTTTTTCCCACAACCTCCCCGAGTTTTTCTCCGCGTTTTGTAGCCTTTTTCGCCATTTTTTTTAATATATCCGTTTTTTATTTTTCAAACAACAACTTTTTTGCGTGCGCAATGGCGGAATCGGAATTCCTATCGCCAAGCATTCTGGCAAGCTCAGATATTCTCCGGGTCTCGTTTCCAGAAATATCCGATATTTTCACGTTCGTCAAAGTTTTGGTCTGAAATTTTTCCACAAGAAAATGGTTTTCCGCGCGCGCAGCGACTTGCGGCAGATGGGTCACGCAAAACACCTGGTGACGTTCGGAAATTTTTTTTAGCAAACTTCCGACTTCCGCCCCGATCTCCCCGCCGACGTTTGCGTCAACTTCGTCGAAAACGAGCACCGGAGTGCGGTCGGCATCCGCCAAAACTGTCTTTAGCGCAAGCATGACGCGAGCGAGCTCGCCGCTCGAGGCAATCTTCGACAATGGCAATAGCCCCTGTCCCGGATTTGCCGAAAATAAGAATTCGCAACGGCTCCCACAAGACAGAGATGCGTCTTGAAGAGGAGATACGGCAATATTAAAACGCGCCTTGGCAAATCCGAGCCTTTTTAGGATTTTAACGACATTGCAAGAAAGCTTTCCCGCAGCGCAAGTTCTCAGCTTAAAAATTTTATCGGAAAGAGGTTTCATTTCCTCAAGAAGAGACGCAGCATCGTCCGATAATGCTTTAATACTCGATCCCACATCGCCTTGCGCCGCAATTTTTTCAGCCATTTCGGAGCGCGCATTGAGGACAGCCTCCGGAGATGGGCCATATTTGCGGGTCAATGCCAGCCAATCAGACATTTTTTTACGAATGTCCGCCATATACTCAGGAGACATATCGCAAGATGCCGCCAAGGCTTCAAAATCGGCAGCGATATCCGAAAGTTCCACGGAGAGCGACGACAATCTGCCGTACAAATCCGCGCCTCTTTCTCCTATAGAAGAAAGCTCGGAAGCCAGACGCACCGCCGCCGATACGGAATCAGACGCTCCCGAATCCCCTGAAAGAAGATTTGAAACGCACATCGACTTTTCCGCGATGTCGCTCGACATTTCAACAAGCTTTGAAACTTCCTCCAATTTTGCTATGGAATCGGCAGATATTTCGAGTGCATCTATGGCCGAAATTTGATTTTTTATATAGTCTATCTCGTCCGAAGAGAGTTTTTTCAAATTTTTAAGTTCCTCGATTCTCCTCAGTAAATCCAATCTCGAACGATACAAATCAATATATGTTTCGCGCAACTGCGCCTGGCCCGCAAAAGAATCGAGCATGTCGAGCTGATTGTTTGCCGAAAAAAGTTTTTGAGGTTCTCCCGGGCCGTGAAAATCAATCCAAAACTCGCCGATTTTAGAGAGCGTGGAAAGCGATGAAAGGGACGAATTAACAAATATCCTTCCCGCTTTCTCCTTATATATATAACGCGAGAGCAGGAGGACTCCGTCTTCGCAAATTCTCAGGCCGGACGCTGCAAGAAACTCGTTGATTTTCGAAGGTTCGCTAATTGATATTGCAGCTTCAACCGAACAAAAATCGCCATTCCTTCCTATAATTTCCCTGCCGCACTTAGCGCCCGCCAATAATGAAAGCGCGCCAAGCAACACGCTTTTCCCCGCACCGGTTTCACCGGTTATAGCAGTAAATCCCGATGAAAAATCAATCTCAGCGCCGGAAAGCAGAGCCAGATTGGAAATTTTTAGAAAGTCTAACATAAAAATCGCAAAAAATTATGCGAAGCTTTTCACAAAAGCCAAGCGAGATTTTTTTATCTTAATAAAACTTTAGCGGAACTTGGTGGATAGAGTTATGGAATTTAGTTTAGGTTTCATGAAAACTTATAAGAGGGAAATAAAGTAGTATATGAGCAGATAATTAATTAACCTGCGATTGAATTTCACAACGAAGAAAAGATTGATGGAAAAAATGCTTGCAAGGAGATAAAAAAGAGGTTGTGTATGTTAGCTTAAATCACATCTGGGGGTATAGCTCAGTTGGTTAGAGCACTTGCATGACACGCAAGGGGTCGCAGATTCGAGTTCTGCTACTCCCACCATTTTAAAGGGCCGCAAGTTCAATAA
>CASFWX010000021.1 GCA_949298545.1 uncultured Verrucomicrobiota bacterium
ACCGATTGATAAGACCTTGCAAGAAGCGGAATCGTCGGAGAAGTCAGAAAAAATATTCGACGACTTGGCTCGAAAAATTCTCGACATTCTCTCTGCCTCATAACGGATATTCCTCCGTTTGAATACCACAATTCGCCTGTGGCGAATTGTAAAGGTTGTTCATCGGCGCATTGCAGTTCCCGCTATCGCAATATATTTGTCCCGCGGCAAATGCTTAATAAATTTGCTCCCATATGTCCCCCGCCATTTTAGGGCAAAACAAAGAGCAGCGCCTCTCAATTCTGCCTTTTCGCGGAAACATGCGAAGCTATAAGCAGCCTATAAAACACGGCAACTTTCCCCCGCCACCCATACCTTGCTCCAAATAAAAAGCAAAAAACATGCTTGAAAATAAACCGCCCGCGCGCGGCAGCCCCCTCCACATTCGACTTTACGTTTATAAATCCGCAAAATCTTCAAACTGCGCGCGCAATCTTCCAGAATCATCTATTGAAACCGCGCGCGCGCGGACGAGCCTGTTGCGGAATTCTCCCTTGTCCATCGCCACAGCGGTTTGCACATAGTTCCCGGTATAGCCGAGATAATCTCCGTTTGAAAGCCTGTTCTCTAAAAGTATAGTGAGACAAGCTCCAATTTGGGACTTCACAAAATTATCGCGCATTGATCTGGCAACAAGCCGAAGCTCGTCCGCCCTGCGTTTCCTCTCGTCCACTGGCACCGCGCCACCCATAACTGCCGATGCCGTTCCGGGGCGCGGCGAAAACGTAAAGATGTGCGCGTAAGTCAAACCGCTTGAAACTAACCTTCCCTTCGTCTCTTCAAATTCCGCCGCGCCCTCGTGGGGATGCCCGCAAATTATATCCGCCCCCACCGACACTCCGGGACATCTCTCCCTCGCGCGGGAAACCATTTCGAGAAATTCCGCCGTGCAGTATTTGCGGCGCATGGCGCGCAAAACTTTGTCGGAAAGGCTTTGGACGGACAAATGCAAGTGCGGCATTAGCTTGTGCGACGGGTCCGCCATGCGCTCAAAGAGAGAGTCGAAATTGAAATCCGCCGGCTCCATGCTTCCAATGCGGAGCCTCAAAATCTCGGGAAAGGCGTTGAGCTCGTCCAACAAATCCGCCAAGCCTCCGCGCGCGGAGGAATATTTTAAAATGTTTATTCCCGTTAAGACTATTTCGCGCGCGCCCCTTAAAACCATCGCGCGCGCGTCCGAAAGCACAGAATCGAAATCGCGGCTGCGCGGCCCGCCGCGCGCGCGCGGGATTATGCAATACGAACACGCGTTATTGCAGCCGTCCTGAATTTTTAAATTCATTCTGTCGTCGAGAATAGCGCCACAGGAAGACAAGAGCGGCGCATTTTCCGCCCCGCGCGGCAATTTTCCCGAGAATACTGCCGGACCGGACTTGGGAACTCCGCGCGGAATTCTTGAAATCCCATCAGGAAAAATGATGTCGAACAAGCGCATCTTATCGGAATTTCCCACAATCCACGCGACGTTGGGAAGCGACTTTAGAGCTTCCGGCGAAGTCTGCGCCATGCAGCCGACTACCGCTATCGGAGACTTCGGATTCCTTCGGGCAAAAACCCTAATTTCCCTCCGCGTTTTCGCCTCCGCAAGCGAAGTTAAAGCGCATGAATTCACGACTGCCAAATCTGCCCCGGCGCCCCACCCGACAATCTCAAGCCCGCGCGCGGCAGCCGCATCCGACAAGGCGACAGTCTCGAATGAATTTACGCGGCAACCGAGCGTGCGGAAGGAAACCCTGCCCAAGGACATATCAAAAACCCGAATAGGCAATCGCCTCTATAATAGCCCTTTGAATCTCCGCCAGCGAGCGCGAAATCTCCTGCGCAATGAAATCCATCTTTGAAATAGCCTCTATCCGCGAACGAGAGCTTTTCGCCTCCTCGTCCGACAATACAGTACCCATCAAACCGCATGCGGACACCAAAGCAACGAGAACGGCGTCCGATGGCGACGGAATCTCGCCCGGGCTGAGAATAATCGAGCGCAGCCTGCCGCGCGTTTCGACGAGCCTGCTTGCGTCCGACACCGGATATCGCCTCTCGGAAACAACCCACAAAAACCTCTCCTCACGCCTCTCAAGAACGCCCTTTTCAACGAGAGAATTTAGGCGGGCATTCACAAAACTGTCGCCCTTGCGGGCGATGGACGCGAGAGCGTCGCGTATTGGAACGAAGCCTGCCGGAAGCATTGAGAGCACCCTGTCGAGAATCCTGTCTCCTGTCGGCGACGAATCGAGCTTTTCCAATCTCGACGCGTCCGTATCCACGCGGCCGAGAAATGCCAACTCGAGAAGGAGAGCCCCGGCAACTCCGAATTCCAGCGATTTTTCAGGCAGCGGAAGCCTCGCCCCGCCCTCGTCGAGAGAGAGGAGGACAATCTCTTCCGAAAACCTTAAAGAATCCGACATGGCAGTAGAAAAAAGAGCCCCGGCGCCTAGCCTATCTCGACGGAGAGAGATGCCATATCTGCTCGGCGTACTCGCGTATCGTGCGGTCGGAGGAGAACCTCCCTATTCGCGCGGTATTCAATATCGCCATCTTCGCCCAGCGCCGCTTGTCGCGGAAGGCGGCGTCAACCCTCGCCTGGGCGTCGCAGTAGGCCTGATAGTCGGCGCAAACCATGAATGGATCTCCCCAGTCGAGCACAGATTTGCGAAGCGGCATGAACGCGTTCGGATCTCTGGGCATGAAGTAGTCGGACACGAGCCAGTCGAGAACGTCCTTGAGCTTCGGGTTTGACGCGTAAACGTCCCACGGATTGTATCCGCGCCCCTTGAGCGCCTGCACCTCCTCGACGGTCAATCCGAAAATGAATATGTTGTCCTCTCCGACAGCCTCGAGTATCTCGACATTCGCCCCGTCGAGCGTGCCTATCGTGACCGCGCCGTTGAGAGCAAGCTTCATGTTGCCGGTCCCCGACGCCTCCTTGCCCGCAGTGGAAATCTGCTCTGACAAGTCGGCTGACGGTATTATGCGCATTGCGCTCGAGACGTTGTAGTTGGGTATGAATACGACTTTCAGCTTCCCCTTTATGCGGGGGTCGGAATTTATTTTGTCGCCGATTTTGTTTATCGCGTAAATTATATTTTTTGCGATGTCGTATCCCGGAGCCGCCTTCGCCCCGAAAATGAAAACCCTCGGGGATATTTCAAGGTCTGGATTGTGGAGCAGGTCGCGGTAGAGCGTGAGTATGTGCAGCAAATTCAAATGCTGCCGCTTGTACTCGTGGAGGCGCTTTATCTGGACGTCGAACATGGCTTCCGGATCCACTTCCACAGAGCACCTCTCCTTTATTATCTTTGCCATGCTCTTTTTATTCTCGAGCTTGACCTGCATGAACTCCCTTTGGAAGCCAGGATCGTCGGCGTATTTTTCGAGCCCGCGGAGTTCGTCCAAATTCCTCACCCAACAGCTGCCCCCGATTTTCGTGTCAATCAGGGAAGACAGGCGAGGATTGCAAACCTTCAGCCATCTGCGGGGCGTAACCCCGTTGGTCTTGTTGTTGAACTTTTCGGGAGTCATCTCGAAAAAGTCCCTCAATACGCTTTCCTTCAAAAGCTCCGTGTGAAGCTTCGCAACCCCATTGACACTGAAAGAACCAACGACTGCCAAGTACGCCATGCGCACCATCTTCGGCTGCCCCTCCTCTATTATCGAGAGAGATTCGAGCTTGCACGGGTCGTTTCCGAAACGCGCCTTGACCTTCTCGAGCCACCGGGCGTTTATCTCGTATATTATTTGAAGATGCCGCGGCAGAAGCTTTTCAAAAAACGGAACAGGCCATTTCTCAAGCGCTTCGGGAAGAAGGGTATGGTTGGTGTAGGCGAACACCTTTTCGCACATCGACCAAGCTTCGTCCCAGGACAGGGAGTGCTCGTCGACAAGCAGCCTCATCAGTTCCGGCACGGCTATTGCCGGATGCGTGTCGTTTAGCTGTATTACGACCTTTTCTGTAAATTGCGACCAGTCCGAATGCTGGTTCCTGTAGCGCCGTATTATGTCCTGAAGCGAGCACGACACGAAAAAGTACTGCTGCATCAGGCGGAGTATTTTCCCGTTTTCAGTCTTGTCGTTCGGATATAAAACTTTTGAAACCGTCTCGCTCATGGCCTTTTCGTGGACCGCCTGGGCGTATCCGCCCTGGTTGAAGACATTCAAGTCGAACTCGTTTGACGCGCGCGACTCCCACAGGCGCAAAAAGTTTACAGTTTCCGCCCCGTAGCCGACCACGGGTATGTCCCACGGAACCCCGACAATGTCGCCGCGCGGCTTCCACACGGGCTTCCAGTCTCCCCTGTCGTCCATCGAATTTTCGACCGTCCCGCCTATGTGGACGCGCACGACGTTTTGCGGGCGCACTATCTCCCACGGTGAGCCGAATTTCAGCCAGTTGTCAGGCATTTCAACCTGGCGCCCGTCCTCGAAACTCTGGGTGAAAAGCCCGAACTCGTAGCGTATCCCGTAGCCGATGGCGGGATAATTCATTGTTGCCAGCGAATCTTGAAAACACGCCGCCAGGCGCCCGAGGCCGCCATTGCCCAATCCCATATCCACCTCCGCGGATATGATTTTGTCGTAGTCGAGCCCGAGCTCCTTGAGCGCCGTTTTTGTCGCCTCCATCAAATGGGTATTCACCAGCGTGTCCGCAGTAAGGCGGCCTACAAGATATTCGAGAGAAAAGTAATACACGCGCCTGACGTCGTTGTCGTGCTGGCGCTCCATGGTGCGTATGAACCTGTTCATGGTATGGTCGCGTATGGCGAGCGCAGTCGCCACCCACCAATCGCGGAAAGTCGCCGACGGCACTCCGCGCGCAAGCGACGTTTCGAGATGCCACAATATGGCCTTCTTCATGCTCTCAGGCGACGCCTTCACATAAAACGGGCAACTGTTTGCGTCGGTAAAAAGAACGCTGCTGGATTTTTTATTCGTATCTTTTGTCATATGCCTCCATTATTAATTAAATAAACGGATTTTTTTTAAGCCCGCAAAGTTTCGACATGCAAATCGCATGCAAATCCACCCGCGCCTGGCTTCGCGAACGGGAGCTACAGCCCCATGTGGTACTTGTAGGCGTTGAGCGTATTGCGCATAAGCATGGCAACCGTCATCGGCCCCACTCCGCCGGGGACGGGCGTTATCTTCGAGCACTTGGGCTCAACCGAATCAAAATCGACGTCGCCGACGAGCCTGTATCCGGATTTTTTCTCGGCGCACGGTATCCGGTTTATTCCAACGTCTATTACGCACGCGCCTTCCTTTACCATGTCGGCTGTAATTGTCTGCGGGCGCCCGACCGCCGCAATTAAAATATCCGCCCCCGCGCATATCCGGGCGAGATTCTCGCTCTTGGAGTGGCACACCGTGACGGTAGCGTCCATTCCCTTGCGCATGAGCAAAAGCGCCATGGGCTTGCCGACTATCAGGCTGCGCCCGACAACCACCGCACTCTTCCCGCGCGTCTCAACACCCGCCCGCTTGAGAAGCTCGACAATCCCCGCCGGGGTGCAGGCGACAAACGCGCGCGGGTTCTCCTGGCAAAGCAAGCCGAGATTGGCGTTGCTGAAGCCGTCGACGTCCTTGTCGGGACGGACCCTGTTGAAAGTCTTACGCTCGTCGAGCTGCGGGGGAAGAGGCGCCTGGACGAGAACCGCGTCGACAGAATCGTCCGCATTGAGCGAATCTATGAGGGAATCCAACTCCTCTTGGCTCGCGCTTTCAGGAAGAAGATGCAGGCGGCTTTCCATGCCAAGCTCGCCCGCCACGCGCTCCTTTTTCCTGACATAGGAAACCGACGCGGGGTCGTCGCCAACGCGAATAAACGCCACGCAGGGGCGCCTCGAAAAATTCAGTTTTGAAAGCTCCCCGCGAATTTCGGCGTGGACGCTTTGCGCAACCGCGTTTCCGTCTATGATCTCTGCCATATTTCTGCCTCCGTGAAATTGTCAGCGCTGGAATTTTATAGACTTTACCCTCAAGACGCTTTCGCCGTCGAGTTTCATCATCGTTCCGTCGACAACCACAAGCTTCCCGAAGAAGGAGCTGAAGCTGGGCGAAACCAATCTCGTCGTGTCGAGATAGGAAATAAACCCGCCGTTTATGTCATAGAGGGCGTACCTGAAAGGCGCCGTCGAACGGACGGGGGAATATGTGGACCCCGTATATTTAAAAATTCCGATAAATTCGCGCGGAACATCGGGATTTTCCGTCGTGTCGGAGTTGCAGCCGCAAAACGGCAAAAGCGCGAACATGGCCAATGCCGCCGCCGAAAATATTTTTTTCATGTCCGAAAAGCTATCCCGACGCGCCGCCTTTGCAAGATTTTTTGTTTTTATCCGCCGCCCGCACCGCAAACCGAAGCGCAAGGCATAAATTTTCTTGAACGGAACAATTCGTAGCTGTTTTATTGCAGGCATGTCTAAAAACGTGCTCATAATCGGCGTCAATGGATTTATAGGATCATCGCTGGCGTGGAAAATACTTTCAAAGACCGACTGGAATGTCGTCGGAACGGACCTCGCTTCAAACAAGATTCCCAACTGCCTCAACTGCGAACGCTTCTCCTTTTTTCAAAAGGACATACTCAAAGACGCCGACTGGCTGGACGGGGCAATAAGAGATTGCGACGTCGTCCTGCCCCTTGCGGCAATCGCGACTCCCGCCCTGTACGTAAAAGATCCGCTTCGCGTTTACAGGCTCGACTATGAGGCGAACATAGACGTCGTCAAAAAATGCGCCGCATATGGGAAACGCGTCGTATTTCCATCGACTTCGGAAGTTTACGGCATGTGTCCGGACGCCGAATTCGGCGAATACTCCTCACCCCTCGTCCTCGGCCCAATCCCGAAAGAGCGCTGGATATACTCTTGCATAAAGCAAATGTTAGACAGAGTCATATGGGCTTACGGCGCGCACGAAGGGCTAAAATTCACGCTCTTTAGGCCGTTCAACTTCATAGGCCCCAAGCTCGACGACATAAAAGCGGCAAAAGAGGGATCATCGAGGGTCCTTACGCAGTTTGCGCACAACATCATAAACGGGAAACCCGTCCTGCTCGTCGACGGCGGCTCGCAAAAGCGCAGTTTCACATTTATAGACGACGGCGTCGAATGCCTGCTAAAAATTCTTGAAAATAAGGATAATTGCGCGGACGGAAAAATTTTCAATATCGGCAATCCCTACATGCAATACTCCATAAAGGAGCTCGCCGACATGCTGATTGAACTCTTCGGAGAATACCCCGAATATGCCGAACGCGCAAAGAATGCAAAGATAGAAAATGTATCAAGCCGCGACTATTACGGCGAGGGCTATCAAGACGTGCCGCGGCGAGTCCCCTCCATTAAAGAGGCGGAGAAAGTTTTGGGCTGGAAGCCTTCGACAGATTTGCGCACCGCCTTGAAGCTCACCCTCGACTACCATCTCCTCGGCAAAGACTACGAGCTCGATAAAAATTTCGGAGGCGGCGCGGCTTAACTTAAAAAGCATGATCTTCCTCCCCCGCCATCATCTACTGCGATCTTTCCAAGCGGCAATGCCCGCGCGTGCAAAGTCCAATCACCGCACAGAGCCTCGAGAATTATTGAAAGGCTGCGCCCTGTGCGCATTATGGGGGGCCTGCCTGAAACAAAAGCCATAGCGCGAAGGCGCCGGGAAATTCCATCAAAAAACAGTTGAGCCGCAAGGCAAATCCGATAATCTCGGCAGAAAAAACAAATCTTTAATTGTCTATAAAAAAACATACCGCAAAAATACAACAGATGAAACTGGCAATAAAAGTCGATGTAGATACTTACGCCGGCACGCGCGACGGAGTTGAAGTTCTCCGCCGGATTTTTTTGAAACATTCCGTCCCTGCCCTGTTTCTATTTTCATTTGGCCCCGACAATACCGGGAAATCCCTCCGCCGAATATTCCGCCCCGGCTTTCTAAAGAAGTGCTTGCGTTCGAATGTTGCCGGCAATTACGGGTTAAAGACCCTACTTTACGGCACGCTCCTTCCTGCGCCCCGCATAGCCTCGCTCTGCGCCGGGCAAATGCGGGCCGCGCGCGACGACGGCTTCGAATGCGGCATACATTCCTGGGACCACTTTGAATGGCAGGAGCGCGTACTGCATATGCGCCCTACGGAAGTTGAGAGGGAATTCACCCGCGCGCGCGTGGAGTTTGAAAAGGTCTTCGGCGGGGAACCCGACTGCTTCGGCGCGCCAGGCTGGCAAATAAGCCCAGACGCCCTCGCGCTCGAGGATTCCGTGCCGCTCCTATTCGCTTCCGACACCAGGGGCAAATACCCATTCCTCCCGCGCATGGGAGAGAGGGCCTTCAAAACGCTCCAAATTCCAAGCACGCTAATGACCCTCGACGAACTGCTCGGATCCTTGCCCCTCGAAGGCGTCGAGAACCGCCATATCTCCGACATGCAGAGCGCCGCCGACGGATTTTCTGTGATGACCGTCCATGCCGAACTCGAGGGAGGCGCGTATTCAAAATGGTTTGACTCTTTTCTCGCGCGCCTGAAATCGATGGGGACAGAGTTCGTCTCCATGCGGGACAAAGCGCGCGAACTGTTAAAATCCCCAGACAAAATCCCCGTTTGCGACGTGAAAATGCTCCCCTTTGAAGGCAGGAGCGGAACGCTCGCCGTCCAAAGCATTTAATAATATGGAAACACGTATCAGCCCTGCCCACGACAGACGCGCCGCCAGCGCTCCGCTTTTTAAATTCCTGCGCGAAACCGCTTCCTTTGCCGAAAAGATCTCCCGCAAAAGTTTTTCATGCCCAATGCATAAAATTAGAACAGTTATTGCCGCCGCCGCCTTATCCGCCTTGGCGGCCCAGTGGGCATTCGCCAGCCAAGAGTCGCTCGACGAAATAAAAAAATCCGCCGAAAACGGTGATTCGAACTCCCAGCTGGCAATGGGAATATTTTTCTCAAAGGGCGAAATGGGCCTTCCGCAAGACGGACAGAAGGCGGTGGAATGGCTCTCGAAATCCGCCGAGCAGAAAAATGTCAAGGCCGCGACCTACCTCGGCTATCTCTACGGAGAGGGGAAGCTCGTGAAGAGGGATTTTGAAAAGGCCGTAAAGTGGAGGGAATTCGCCGCGTCCAACGGCTCCGTCACCGATAAATGGTCGCTGGGAAACGCATTTCTATACGGCTTCATGCTTCCCAAAGACCAGATAAAAGCTCTTTATTGGATAGGCGAAGCCGCAAACGGGGGCGACGGCAACGCCATATTGAAGCTCATAGAAATCTACCACAATATGGGCAACGCAGACGCCGAAAAGCATTGGAAAGAGAAATTTGCCTCGATGGAGCTGAAAGCCGCAACAGCCGGAAACGTCGAAGCCATGGCAGCCGTGGCGGACAAATACATGAGCGGAGACAATGGCTTGCCCCTAAACCGGGCAGAAGGCATATACTGGCTGGTATCCGCCGCCGACAAGGGGCACTTCGGCGCGACCGAAAAGCTCGCCCAGATGTACGCAAAAGGCAGGTATGTCTCGCAGAACCCAAAAAAAGCGCAGAAATATTTTGAAAAGCTCGCCGAGCAAGACCCGTCTTACTGCTTTAAGATTTCCGCCCTTTACGGCGAAGGCAAGGACGGATTTCCCTTGGACGAGGCAAAATCTTTCGAGTGGCTCGAGCGCGGCGCAAAGAGTTCGGACAACAGCACGAAGCTGTATGTGGCATGGCGCTATTGGCTCGGAAACGGGAAAAGCAGCAATATACCCCAAGCTTTGCACTGGCTCGACCAAATAGAGAAAAACGCCTCCCCGGACTCGCCCGACCTGCGCGCGGCGAGAAAAATCAAAGCCATGATATCCTCCGGCGAACCCGCGCCTCCGGAATATTCGGGTCTGCAAAAGTTTTTCCGATAAAAAATTTGACGCGAGCCCGAGCCGGTGTAAATATTCGAGGATTATGAAAGTTTACATCAACGGCAAATTCTATGAAAAAGACGACGCAAAAGTGTCGGTCTTCGACCACGGTTTCCTCTACGGGGACGGCATATTCGAAGGCATACGCCTCTACGCCGGAAATGTTTTTAAACTCGACAAGCACATAGACAGGCTTTTCCGCTCCGCCCACGCGATAATGCTCGACATGCCATGGAGCAAGGAACAAATAATCGAAGCCGTCTGCCAATCCTGCCGCATAAACGGGCTTCAAGACGCCTATATCAGGCTAGTCGTCTCGCGGGGCAAGGGCAAGCTCGGGCTGTCGCCGTTCTCCTGCGAGGATCCTCAGCTG
>CASFWX010000022.1 GCA_949298545.1 uncultured Verrucomicrobiota bacterium
GTATTGCGCGAATCCGTAGGGTCGGACGGTATCATGCCTTTGAGAATCTTGCCCTTTAGGTCGGATAACTTTTCGTTGAGACCAGCTAAATCCTCACGCGCCAGTTCCGCCAGTTCGGGATCCGAATTGTCGGCTAAAAGCTCTTTGTTCTCGCGTATTTGCTTTTCAACCCTCATGAGCTCCTCGTAGCTGTCCCTCAACTCGCTCAAATTTTGGTGCTCGCGCGAAATTTCTCCGGCGCTTCGGCGGTCGTCGTAAAAATCGGGCGCTCGCATTTTTTCATCGAGAACTTCAAGCCTTTTTAAAAACGGTTCTATTGGCGGTATGCCTTCCATATTCTGAAATCTTGCCATATTGCATTTTTTTGCAAACAGAAAAATGCCTTTTTGTATTCTTTATTTTTATTAAGCATTCACGTGCGCTTAATCTAACTTACAAGGCCTTATTTAATATCTCGCCACTTCTTTCTCGCTTTTCCCTATCCTCTTGCCTGCTTGTTATGCGGCATAAAAAAACAAATATTCCATCGCTAATCTTATAACCGGCAATTTACCTCTTAAAAAATGGCGCGTTCCGAATATATTTTTTAATTGAGCAATGTCTAAAGCATATGCGCCTCGGAACATCAATACTTAAACAATGAATTATATCACTTTGTTTTACCAAGAATCGCCTACTTCCCAATTCTTCTTATCCGATCTTTCCCTAATAAATAATCACATAAAATTTCCATAAAAAAAACCGAAAGCTTCAAAAGCTTTCGGTTTTTTTTGTTTAAGTTAAAAAGTCTTAACTTATTTATCTTCGGAAATCACGACCGTCGGATCTGGAAGGGGAGTCGGATTCGATTCGCCAGAAGCGACTTCTTTCGACTCGGGAGAAGTCGTCATCTCGGAAGCGGCCTCAGCAGCGGGTGTTTGTTCGGCAACCGTGCTTGATCCGACATTGCCAATCACCTTGCCGGCAGCGTCTGTAGTTACATTTACGCCGGAAGTGACTGAAGAACCATCAGCCTTTGTGACGGTGACATTTCCAGTTGTCGAGATATTGCCGCTGGAAGGATCTGAAACCGAGCGCGTGTCGACTTTAAAAGTCTCTCCGCCAAGTTTCGCCACCAAAGAAGTGTCTATAACGTCGGCGGAGGGCTGCTTAATTTGAATATTCAACTCCACATTTCCCTTGGCGGGGAAATTCGGATCCGACATCGCAGAGTTCATAGCCGCTACTGTAGCGCCCAAAGCCTTGCCTGTAAAAGTTTCCTGACCGAGACTTTTCAATGCGGCGTAAAGAGCCTTTTTAAGGGCATCCTCGCTGGAAACGGTAGGATCGGTAACGTCAAAATTAACCTTTAACGATATCACTCCGCTATCCATTGAAACGGAAACATTGGGCTCGGAAGTGTTTGCCTTCTGGGCAAAAGCCAGACCAGACACGGAAACAAGCGCCATGATTGCGAAATATTTCAAGAGTTTCATGTAGATTCCTTGGTTTGTTTAATAAATAATAAGTTTTCGATTGTGATTGAAACGCTAAGAGCCACATCGGACGTTTTCAAGCTTTTTTTTAATTTTTTGATAATTTTTATTCCTATTCAAAGAAAACACCCAATGCGCGCCTATTTTTAGCTTTTCCCCATTTTTTATATATGCACATATTCCGGTATCACCCATAAAACAAATACACATAATTTTTATCTTATCAAGCCGGGAAATCGCTTCCTTTCATATAAAATCGGGAAAAGATATCTAAATGAGGATGCTTTATAAAATTTGTTTTGCCTTTATCGGCAAAATACTTTGAAATATACCTTTCAAACAATAATATGAACGCGCGGCGCCTTTAATTATCGGGGTTCCGCTTTTTAAGCAAAAAATGTCCGACGAAAACACCAAGCAGGAAAACGGCAACGCTCAAAATCCAATAGATTTAAGCAGCCTCTCAAATCTTGAATTTAAAACGGCATGGACTCCGGCCTCTATGCCCGGCGAAAGAGCGCCGCGCCCGCGGGACGCTTTCTTCAATAAACGCCGGGACCGCGGAGATGCGAACGACCGGCGCCCTCAAAACAAACCGGACTTCCGCCCCAAAGGCGGTGGCAAACCGCGTTCCAACTTCCGCGCAGAAAATGGCGGCGAAGAAAATTTCCGCGGAAATTCTCAAAGGAGGAATCGCGACAAAAACAATTCCCGCGGAGGCAAAAATTTCCCGGCGCACCGCAAGCATGTTCCTTTCAGCCCCACGATGGAGGTTTTGTTTTACCCGGACGACGCTCCATTTGAAAAGTTGTCCGCCATTATGAAGGCTTCAAAGCGCACATATCAGCTCTTTGATATCGCCCAGCTCATTCTCGAAAAGCCGGAAAGATTTGTGATATTGGCAAAGAATTTGCCCATGCCTACCGGCGAAACAAAACCGCTTTACTGCGCGCAGCCATTTAATCTGCCTTTCGACGAGGAACAAGACGCAAAGCGCGCGGCTATCGAATATTTTGTCGGGGAGCTTTTCACAAGAGAAACAATAGAGGCAGAAGCCCCAAAGGGAAACTTCCAAGTTGTGAACAAGAGTTCCATTACCGGCGATCTCCTCGGCGCTCCCAACTGGCACAAATACGGGGAATATTTGCGCGAATACCACGCCGAAAAATGCCCTGATACCCCATTCGAAAAATTCTCAAGTTCAGTTGAGTCTGTCAGGGATCCGGAACAGATTGCCGCGTGGATAGAGAGCATGAAGACGCGCACAGTCTACAAACTAAAAAATCCCGCCGAAGGGGAAGACGGCATATTTGACACGCGCGAAGCCGCTTCCAACTATATCGCCCACAAGATGGCAGAGCAACTTGTTAAGACTTACGAGCAGGTTCGTTTCAGGGGGGCGAACCTGTCGCTCCTTCCCCACGGCAGGATACGCCGAAACATCGAGGAAGCCTGCCGGAAGCAAAGAAGATTTCCGATAGTTACGGCAAACAACCTCCGCGGAAGGCTCAGGCGCGCGGGATTCTCCGTCTATAAGAGGGGAAGCAAAGGTTTCGCTTTCGTATCTGTAATAAAGAGAAAATTCCTCTTTGAAGGTGAAACGCTGGCAGATCTCCCGCAAAAAATATTCGATTTCGTCCTTGCCAATCCCGCCGTTCCGGCGCGCGACCTCCCCTATAAAATGCTCGATCTCACTCCGCCCCAGCAACAACGCAAGGAGAAGACCCTCGCTGAAGAGAACCGCGACGGAGCCATGGATTCAAGCACTCCTCCCGACGCTTCGCAAGACGACGGGCTTGACGAAAGCCAAAAGGCGCGCATGGCGGAAATATGGAGCGAGTTGACCTGGCTCATATCCGAAGGGTACGTCGTAGAATACGCCGACGGCACATTGCAAGCCAATCCATTCCTTCCCAAACCCAAAGAAAAAGTTTCCGATTCCAAGCTGCCCGATGGGGAACATGGCGATCTCGGCGCGGCGGACGAACCGGTAATATCCCAGCCGACACAGACTGAAAAAGGCGATGAATCTACTGTTGGCGCTGGAGAACAGGCTTCCGAAGTACCCCCCACTGAACCAGAAGGCGAATCACCGGGTGAATGCGGGGCAGAGAACTCTGTTTTAAGCAATGTTCAAAGCGCCGGTGCAGATGGGCTGCCGCCTTCAACACAATGCACCGATGCAGACAATTCCGATGCCTTAAAATCTGAAACTTCTCTCTGTTCCGCAGAAAAAAATTCCGATTCTTCCCCAGAAGAATCGGCTGCCGAATCCGAAGGGGAATCCGAAGCTCCGCAAAACTCTTAAGAGATAAAGCAATATCATTCCCGCAGCTGAAGAGGGCGGCGCAACAACCTGTGGCAAAACGAGAATCCCGGGCGAAAACCCGGGATTTTTTTAGTCTTTATTTTTCGGGTTTACCTGTGAGCGGGAGGAAAAAAAGTCCTTTAAATCCGCGAGGGATTTTGCCGAAGCTTTTCCTCCAAACAACCGCCGGCCTAAAAATCCGCCCCCGTTCTTTCTCCCATTTTCGGACTTGCCCGCGAGTTTTCCACTAGCGTGGCAAGATTCCTTTCCGCGCGCCTTGCCTTTCGGGCGAGGGCATTTTTCCAAGCCCGCAATCTGCCTGCATTCCATATTCTCCTTCCGCTTTCCGCCCATATGCCCGGAAATTCTGGCGAGCCTCTTTTTTAGCTTCTTCGAAATGAGCGGGCTGGGCTCTGCAGCGGAGGCAATATCTGCGGCGAGTAAATCAAGTTCCAAAAACGGATTCGATCTCCTCCATTCGCCCTCCGACCTGGAATTGTTCGCATGTGCCAAGTCTGAAACCCTGCGGGCTGACATTCCAGCCATATCAAAGAGTGCGTCCGGAGCAATTGAGACTGCGCCGAAGCTTTCAGATGTCAGCCTCAAAAGATTGTCCCTGGAAACCACCGCAATATCCGAAGACTTTTTTGCAACCGCGCAAAGCCTCTCGATGAATTCGTCGGCTGTCATGTGCGAAGGGGTAAAAACTTCCGCAAAGGTTTTGCATGCCGAATCGCGCACTATCGAAATTTCTGCTCCCGAACCGTCGTAAACAATCGTCAGCGACGCGCCTCCCAAATCATGGAGCGGGGCAAGCAACTCCCGCAAAGCCGCGCGCGCGGCCTCCTGGTCCCCGCCTTCAAGGAGCGCCTTCAAAGAGCGGTCGGCGTGTATGACATTATACCCGTCGACGACTATATGCCGAAAGCCAGCCATAATCAGGCGAATCCGAGGCGCCGCGCAAGCGCTTCCGCGCGCTCGGAAGCAGTCTGCGAAGCGCGCGCGATTTCCCCCTTCCTTATATTTAGGTTTTCCGAAGCAATTTTCGACAAGTCTTCAAGATTGTATAGGAAGGCGCCGTCGACCGATTCGACAGCCGGATCCACATTCGGGGGCACCCCCAAATCCACAAAGAATACCGGTTTCTCCCCGCGCGCCTTTATTGTTCTTCTGGCAAGCTCCGCCGAAACCACTAATCTGCGCGCGGAACTGGCGCATATTACCACGTCAAAATCCGCCATTCGCGCGGGGACCTCCGACATTTCAAGGCTGAAAGCCCCTATTTCACCGGCGAGGCTCTGCGCATTCTTAAAAGTCCTGCTTGAAACATAAATATTGCGCGCTCCCCTAATCGACAGCGCCTCCGCCACGAGCCGCCCGGCCTCTCCCGATCCGACGAGCAATATTGAAACCTTCCTCAAGTCCGGAAATATTCTGAGCGCCAAATCCGCCGCAACGCTTCCGACGCTGATCTTTCCGTGCCCTATTTCCGTATCCGTGCGTATCAGCTTGGCGCACTGAACAGCCTTTTGAAAAGTGGCGTTGAGAATTGCCTTGCAATGCCCAGCCCCCAGGGACCGCGCGTATGCGGCTTTTACCTGCCCGAGAATTTCGGTCTCGCCGACCATTTGCGAGCACAAGCCCGAAGCGACCTTGAATATGTGCGCCACAGCCGCCGATCCGCTGGCCGAGTACGATAGCGAATCGAAGGTTTCGCTGTCGGCCCCGTATTTTTTCAAAACCTCCGCGATGTCTGCAAAAGCCCTATCCGAAGCGGAAACGAAATATATTTCCGCCCTGTTGCAAGTCATCAGAAACAATATTTCAGAAATTCTGCCGCCGCGCAATATCTCGGACTCCGCTGCGAGTATATTTTCCGAAGGCAGGGAACAAGACCCTATTTGCGAAGGAGTCGCAGACTTAAACGAAATGCCTTTAAGATACAAGTTTGCGCAATCGCTTGGCATAACGGCATAATTAGGCGAACTTCAAACCGCGCATAGCCATGCAAAAATCCGCAAGGCTTGAAGATTCCAGCTGGAACGGCGATATCAGCCTTTCCGCATCGGAAATTCTGCGCTCAAATTCCGCGCGGCACTCGTCGATAACGCCCAAGCACCCCATCGCTTCCGCCGCCGCGCGCGCCCTCTCCAACCCGGCAAGAGAATTCAAGGCCTTGAGCTCCCTCCGGGAAATCCTCTCTGAAAGCACGATGACCGGGAACGTCCTCCTGCCCTGCTCCAAATCCGTTCCGAGAGTTTTTCCGGCAACCTCCTCCGACATGAAACAGTCGCAAACGTCGTCATATATCTGATACGCAACCCCGAGTTCCCTGCCCGCCGCTTCCGCCGCCTTCGCCCAAGGGGAGGAAACAGAGGAAATCGCCGAAGCTCCAAAGACGCACGCGAGCGAAAACAAGGCTCCCGTCTTTCCGAATGCTATTCCGTAATAGTCGTCGCGCGTCGCCAAACCCGTATTTTTTGAGAGCGTCTGCCGAACTTCCCCCTCGCATATAGTGCGCACACATTCCCCCGTAAGGCGGGACAGCTCGAGGGAATTTTCCTCGCAAGCGAGAAGTATGGTTTGCGAAAATATGACATCGCCCAAGAGTATGGCTGTCCGCGCCCCGTATTTGCTGTTAGGAGTGGGTTCGCCGTGCCTGAGAGAAGCCCCGTCTATGACGTCGTCGTGTATGAGCGTTGATATATGTATCAATTCCACGACAGCCGCGCGCCTAACGAGGGATTTTCTGTCGCAATTCCCCGCCGCAGCCGACGCAAAAACTAAAGCGGGGCGCAGGAACTTGCCGGAGGGAGATATGGACTCGAGGGCAGCTTCCCTAACTTCCGGCGAAAAACGCGATGCCTGGGACACGAGAAACTCCTTCAATTCCGAAAAAAGCGGACGCATAGCCGCGTTCACTTTATCGAACGGATTGCCTGTAATTTTCGGATTTTTCAATACTCGGACTTTTTCATTTATAAAAATTTTCGCAATAAAAAAAACACGCGGGAAAACTTCGGCGGGCAAACTTCGGCGAGAGCATTAATGCTTTCGCGCCCCGCCTATTCCGCCAAAGATTGCGCCAAATCCCCCGCCGAACAAACATCGCCCCGTGGGATTGGGGAAACCGCATATGGAAATCGTTTCATTTATCTTGACTTTCATGCCCGGTTTTTAATTGAATAAATGGGACTGTTGCAATCGCATTAATGCAAGGCGATGGCTAAAAAATATATATAAAATAGTGTAAAAAAACTGATTATACCATGCTAAACCTATTAAAAACAGCCGCGAATAAATTTGTAAACTACTATGTCGTGTGGACATTGCTAAGCTTTGTTTTGGGATACTACTTTCCCGACGCCTTCGCCTGGTTTAACGACTACAATGCCTGGGCGATGGCGATAGTCATGTTCTGCATGGGGCTGGCGACAAAGGTCGAAGACTTTGTCAATGTGGTTGTAATGCCCAAACCGCTTCTCTTGGGCACCTTCCTGAAATATTTGATCCTTCCGTTTTGGGCTCTTGTGATCGCAATAATTCTGGACTTGCCCGAACAAATTTTGGCCGGACTCATACTTCTTGCATGCTGTCCCGGGGCGACCGCCTCCAACCTAATGACTTTCATCGCCCGCGCGAACGTAGCGCTTTCGGTGATATTGACGGGTGTATCCACAATGCTCGCCGTCGTCACCACTCCGGTGCTCTGCGAAATTTTTGCGGGAAGAAGCGTCGAATTTGACGGCGTAAAAATGGCTCTCGACATTCTCAAAATTGTGGCAATACCCGTGTCCCTAGGGGCTTTTATCAACTGGAAATTCCCGAAATTCGCCAAGGGGGCCACGCAGGCGGGAGGGGTATTTTCAGTGCTCGCCATCTGCATGATTTCCGCGGCTATTATTGCCAAGAGCTCGGATTCCATAATGGGAAATCTCACCGAAGTTATAATCGCCGTCACGCTCTTTAACGTCGGCGGGCTCTTTTCCGGGTACATGATTCCAAAGTTGCTTCTCAAGAACGTGCGCGACGCCCGAACCATATCAATCGAAATGGGAATGCAAAACGGAGGGCTTGCCGCCACTCTCGCCACGAGCAATTTCGTAGGACAGCCGCTCGTCGCTATTCCGGCAATATTTTTTGCCATAATATCCACACTGATAGGCGGTATTTGCGCCACACATTGGCGGCGCCAGACTGAAGAATCGGAAAGCAAGCTTGACCAAAACCAATCCTAAAACACAAAACGGAGAATCCAAACTTGAAAATAAACAATCTTGAAACATTCAAGGAAACGATATCCAAGCGCATGGCGCTCGGGACGTGCATATCGTTTCACGATGCGAGCGTAAGTGAAATAGCGGCTGATTCCGGCTTCGACTTCTGCTGGATAGACATGGAGCACGGGGTTATGAACGACACGGATCTCATGTACCATATCATGGCCTTGCGCGGAACTGGCTGCGCTGCGTTCGTCCGCGTAGCAGACAACTCGCATACGCGGATAAAAAAGGTGATAGATCTGGCTCCCGCCGGAATAATAGTGCCGATGGTAAACAGCGCCGAAGACGCCGAAAGAATGGTAAGCGCCTGCCGATACCCGATGGACGGCGGAAGCAGAGGGTTCGGCCCGCGCCGCGCGACGGGATACGGAAGCATGTCCACGCCGGAATTCTTGGAAATATCAAAAAGCGAGCCTTGGATAATTCCGCAAATAGAGCATATCGAAGCAGTAAAAAACCTCGATGAAATCCTTTCCGTCAAGGGAATAGACAGCATATGCATAGGTCCTTTTGACCTCTCCTGCTCGATGGGCAAGCCCGGCATGCTGGACGATCCAGAAGTAAAATCTGTGCTTGATGAAATATGCCGCAAGACCCGCGAGCGCGGAATTGTCGTCGGGGCATACGGCGGAGCCGCATACCAGACATGGAAGGCGAGGGGAGCAAACTGGATATCTATTACCGACGACGAAGGCGCTCTTGCGAGAAATTACCGCGCGATGCTCGCGGAGGCTTCAAAAGTCAACGCCTAAAATTCTGGAGTTTCCAGCATCACAGGCGCGCCAGGGGCATCCATGCTTCGGGCGCGCCTGTATATTTGCGCACAAACACAAGATCCCATCGGAAAGTGCGCATTTTAATCTGCCCGCAGTTTATTCCAACTTTCTGCATCAAAGCGCTATCCGCTCTATCATGGAGTTGCCCGTTCTCAATATCCGGAGAGCCCCGCAAGTTTTAAGGAGGCTCTCGCATAGCTTGCAAGCGGCCCCGCTTGGCAAGAAACCTCCGAAAGTTTTGCAAGTTCCGATAAACAGCGGACGCGCACTCCGCGCGAGGCCAGATACACAGCCGCTTGAGCAGCCTCTCCGAGGTATGAAGGCAAAAGTTCGTCGTTGAAAATAACCGGCCTCATCAGGGACGCGAGCGGAGAATCCGCTGAGTTTACCGAGTAGAGCCCGCCGCTCGTTTCAAATTTATCAAACCAATCTTCAAGCGTGTCGCGCGCGGAAATAATCCAGGATTCTTTAGATGTTGCCAAATGCATGTCCACAAACGCCGATGCCGCAAGCGCATATTCAAAAGACGATCCTTGAGAATCCTTATTCGAATCGGCCAGCGCTGGCAATTCCGAGCGCGAACGCAAAATCCCCTCCAAACCTCTCGCGCATTTAGTTGCCGCCAAAAGGTAAGAATACTTTCGAGTCCTCATAAATTCGCGCGTCAGAAACGATACCGCCAATGCGCTGTCCCGCAGGCGGGCTACCCCTTCGGCGTCGCGCAAAAATCCCCCTTTCGAAAGTTTTTTTTCAATGCGCGATGCAAAAGCGTCCAGAGGCTGCAAAACCTCTCTGCCGCAACCGGCATATGCCAATTCCGAAAGCGCGCGCGCAAACAGCAAGCGCGAAGTCAAAGTCTCAGATTTTGCCTCGAGCCTGCTCGCCAAAGTCAGAGCCGCCATATCCGCATTGTGGCGCGAGATCGGGGACGGCTCCAAGCGCTCCAAACGGGCTGCCAGCCTCGCATTGGAGGAAAGCAGACCTGCCGGCGCGCGCACAGCAGATAGAGATGAAAAATCCGAATATAGGGATATGCATTCCGAAGCCGCCATGTGCCTTGCCCAAAGGCCTGGCGACAAAGACCTCAATGTCGAGACTCTCCCCGAAACTCTTTCAACTGCCGATTCCGCCCCCCTGCGAAGTTCGGAACGAGAATCTCCGTATTTTCGCGCAACCGCCGCCAGCACGGAAGATAGCGGAGGCTTGGAAGGATCTTTCCAATACGAATCAGAAAATAAAAACAATGGAGACATTCTCGGCGACAATACCCCCATCTTTACGCGCGACTTCCCGCCCCCGAACATGAAGAACAGGTTGTCCAATACGCAATAGTCGCCCGGCCAAGCCGCGAAATCCACAGGCACTTCTATGTAATGGCGCTCCAATACGCCTTCCAGCCCGTCGTCTCCCGGCGGAATCGGGCATCTCGAATCCCTGAAAAACACGAGTCTCCCCTCGCTGCGGGCAAGCGACTCTAGATCCCTTCCCCATTCGGCCTTTTTCGGCGAAGGCGCAAAAACTCCCCGCGAACTTATTTTATCCGCATCCTCGAAATGCCTAAATATTGCCACACACGCAAAGACAACGCTCAAGAGGGCGAATACCCACACTAGGACTTTACGCAATTTTTCCACTTGCACTTTTGACATTTCTTTTCGCGAAAAGTGCCGCATTTTTTAACCCTGCATGCAACAAGCCGAAGCCAGCGGGCGGAAAAGAAATCAGTCGCGCATGCCGGACGACAGAAACGACTTCACCGACGACAAGATAAAAATTGCAGCCGTCTCGCTCCTCATCACGTTTGTTCCCAAAGATGCCGCAACAAACCCGGCGGACTCGGCAGCGGCGTATTCGTCCGGAGTCATATCCCCTTCAGGCCCGACGAGCGCGCAAATCCGTTTTGCACAGCGGTTTTCAAGCAGTATGTCCAAGAGCGGGCGCGTACCGGACCTCAAGCTCGCAACAATTTTAAGGTCGAAACCCGACAAATGCCCCGTGATAAAATCCGAAAAATCCATCGGCTTCGACACCGAAAATTCAGAGAAATTTGCAGATTGCTTTACGGCCTCTACCACCTTTAAACGCCATTTGGCAAGCTTGCGCTCCGCGTCGGATTCTGAAATTCTGACCTCGCTGCGAGCCGACATGAGGGGAATGACCCCGGAAGCCCCGATTTCAACAGAGCGCCGTATTATGTCGTCAAACGCCTTGCCCTTTGGGAGACACTGCGCCAGGAACACTTTTTTGTCCGAAACTTCGGGCGGCCTCCGCCTTATGACTTTCAAGCGCGCCCCTTTGGAGGACGGAGAACAAAGCACGCATTCAAATATGTCACCCTCAAGATTGAAAGCCTCCACCTCGTCTCCCGCGCGCGCGCGCAAGGAACCGCAAAGATGGCGGCTCTCCTCCTCCGACAGCACAAACTCGCAACCCTCGCGCGCGTCGCTGAAATTGTCCGCATCGCAATACGCCCTAAATCCTGACATGCAAATCAGCTTGCACTTTTTAGTGGTTTTGTAAAAATTTTTTTTATGACAAACGAAAATGGAAGGAAGCGAGAAAAAATTGGAACCGTTGCGCTCGGGGTCTGCAGCTCGATAGCGGTATATAAGGCTGCCGAACTCGCCTCTTCCATGGCAAAACTCGGGCTATCGGTGAAAACCGTCATGACCGAGCACGCCGCGCGCCTCATTAGCCCGCGAATTTTCCAAACCCTAACGCGCAACCCGGTATGCGTGTCCATGTGGAGTGAAATCGGCGACTGGAAACCCGAACACATATCTCTGGCCGAAGAATCCGACATTCTCGTAGTGGCGCCCGCCACGGCAAATGCAATCGCAAATTTCGCCGGCGGATGCGCGCCGGATTTTCTATCCACACTATATCTGGCGTTTTCGCCCGCAAAAGTGCTCATAGCTCCAGCAATGAACTCCTCCATGTGGAAAAATCCTTCGGTAATGCGAAACGTCGACACACTCAAGCGCGACGGCGCCAATTTCATAGGGCCGGATAGCGGAAAGCTCGCTTGCGGAACCGAGGGCATAGGTAGACTTGCGGAAGTCGGCGACATTCTCCAAGCCGCGCTGAAAGTTTTGGAGGCGAAATAATGCGGGAAATATTGGAGAGCATAGCGAGGGAGTTTGCGCGCATGGCCGCCGAGGGAGAAGATCTCGTGCCTCTCACAGACGAATCCGTATTAGCCCTGAAAAATCTCGCAAGGCTGTCCGCTATCGACTCCGCGGGCTCTCCAAGCGGAGAGCGCCGCAAGGCGGAAGCCGCCAACCATCAAGTTTCACCCCCTCCGCAAACCCGAAAGAAAACAACTCCTCCCGACGACCCGCCTGTCGAGGAAATAAACTTCGTGAAGAGAATAGATATCCCATCGGACGACGGATTTAAAGAACAAGCATCAAAGGTAAGAATTGTGAAAAAGCCTTCACAAGATTTTAGCATAGCCCCAATTCCCGATCCCAAGCCGTTTCAACTGCCCGAAGGAGACAAGGCAACGCGCTGGGAATTCCTCAAAAACCTCGTCCTTTCGGACCCGGTGTGCAGCGAGCATCTCAAACCGGGGAAAAAAGTGGTTTTCGGAACCGGCAATTTGAACGCCCAAATCTTCTTCTGCGGAGAGGCTCCCGGAGCGGACGAGGAAATACAGGGGGAACCGTTCGTCGGCAAGGCGGGACAGCTCCTGACAAAGATTATAGCCGCCATGGGGCTCGAAAGAAGGGACGTATATATAGGAAACATAATGAACTGGCGCCCGGAACTGCCTACTTCCAAGGGGAATCGCCCTCCGACAGAAATTGAAATGGCATATTGCCTGCCGTATCTGCTCGCCCAAATTGACATAGTCAAACCCAAGGTAATTGTCGCCCTTGGAAACACAGCCGTAACAGGGCTTCTTGGACCCGATCCTACCCGCCGCATGGGAAAAGTCCGCGGGACTTGGCGGAAATTTCACGACGCAGACTTAATGATAACATACCATCCGTCTTTCCTGCTTCAATATGCGAGCAATTCTATGAAAAGGCTCGTTTGGGAAGATATGATGGCGGTTATGGAGCGCGTTGGCATGGAGATTTCACCAAAACAGCGCTCGTACTTTCAACACGGCTAATGGCGCACCGACAATCAACCGGCCTACCTATCGCCAATATTCACCTTGTCTACATTCCCGCAGGTCCAGTTTTATAGGGAACCATGCATTTTTATCCCCCCCACCGCGAAGGCCGAAAAACGATTCTGCCGCACGCTATGCTCAATACCCAAAAGCCCCGCCGCTTTTCAAATCCCCCGAAGATTCGCGGCATCTCGGCTTTTTAACGCGAGCTGACCGCATGCGGCGCTTATATCCGAACCCTTTTCACGGCGCATCGTGAAGGAAACCCTTTCGGATTTTAAAATCTCGGCAAATGCTTTTCTCCTGGCGGAATCACTGCGCGCCCACCCGAGCCCTTCCACCTTGTTATAAGGTATCAGATTGACATGCGCGTGGAGTTCGCGCGCTATAGAAGCGAGGGCCCGCGCCTGCTCGAAGGTATCGTTTACGTTTTTTATCAGTATGTATTCAAGGGTAATCATGCGCCCGCAGACAGCAGAAAATTTCTTTGCGGCGGCAACGAGCGACGATATGGGAAATTTTTTATTTATCGGCATTATGAGCCCGCGCACGGAATCCGTCGCCCCATGCAGGCTTATGGCGAGCCTGAAAGGAAATTTTTCCTCGGCAAGCCTCTCGATTTTATCAGCGAGTCCGCAAGTCGAAACCGTTATGCGGCGCGCTCCGAAAGCAAATTTACCAGGCGCATTTATAACCTTCAAGGCGGACATGAGATTGTCGTAATTTGCCAATGGTTCCCCCATTCCCATAACTACGACATTTCCGATTTCCGACGCGAACGGTAAAAATTGCGATAAAATCTCTGACGCTTCGAGATTGCGCACAAACCCCATCATTCCAGAGGCGCAAAATCTGCATCCGGACGCGCAGCCCACTTGCGTGCTTACGCAAAGCGTTCCCCGCTCACCGCCATCCCCGCAGGGCGCCTTTATTAGGACAGACTCAACCAACATTCCGTCCCGCATGCGAAACAGATATTTTTTTGTATCGTCGCCAGATTCTGAAATACCCGCTATTTCGGCAGACGAAAATTCGTACTTTTGTGATAAGAAGTCCCGCATCGCGCGCGGAAGAATCAACATGCGATCCGGATCAAAAATTCCGCGCTTGTAAACCGCCTCCAGCACCTGCCCGAGGCGATACTTTTCAAACCCGGCGGATTCAAAATCTGATTTAAGGCTGTCGTGTCCGGCGAAGAAAAAGTTTTGCTTAGAAGCGCTCATTCGACATCGGACGCCAAGTGTCGGAATCGACAGAGCGATTCTTATCGCTCACCTTTTTTATATAGGAATCCGCGCTCGTTGTCTCGCCTGTAAACACAGAACCTATCGGAGTCTCCTTCGCATCTTCGCCCACGTTTTTAAAGGCATTGCAAGAGGCGAACAGAACAACCGATACTACCGCAACAGATACTTGGCATATTTTTTTCATAATCTTATTCGATAAAATATAAAATTTTAATCTTCGAAGAGAAATTTTGAATCTATAATCAATCGGCCGTCGTATGACCATTTCGCTATTTTCTCGCCGTCGGATTTTAAAATTTTTATTCTTTCAAAGCGAATTTTTCTATTCCCATCGCTGTCGATGGAAACATCGGCATAGCGAGTCTTTACTTTAGACGGATCTGAAAGGCTTTGAAGAGCTTTTAATAATTGCGACAGTGAAGGCGCATGTTTTATATGTGCGTGCCCGCTTTCTGACATGCCGATATATATCTCATTCAAACTCTAAAATTTCAAGCCTTATTATCTGCGCAAAACATAAAAGCCCCTCCACCCGAACCGCCGGGAGGATATTCGCAGTCTGCTTTCATTCCTTAAACCCTTTTGGCGCCTTTCATATTTCTACTTATACCGCAAATTAAGGCGGCGAGAATACGCAACCCGGGATCATCCATTTCCCGCAAATTTGGCTACAGCTAAAGGCAAATAAAAAATCCGCGCTTTAAACGCGGATTTTTTATATTTTTTAAATCAGCAACAAATTCCGCCGGCTAATTCAAGTGCGGGGAATTCATGTCGCGCTCCCGGAATTTCTCGATTCTATGGAATGTTATAAAATTCGAGTCGTGGTTGTTGTGGGCTTTTGAAATTCCGTCGTAAAGGGCGGTGCGGCAAAGGAATATTATGTCGTCGCCGTCGAAGAGCCAATCCACGTACTGAAAGCCATCGTGAACTACATCGTCGCGCTGCAGGAGAACAGAATTTATCTCCCATTTCTTCAGATCCGAAGACGATGTCAGCGCGAGAGTGTTGCGCGTGCTGCCGGCGCTACCCTTGGCGCGATACTCTTCGGGAATCCAATTTACGAGCGCCCAATACTTCTTGGAGACCGGATCGTAGCGCGGAATAAACTTCTTTGAAGAACCCTCGATGTTTGCCGCTCTGTTCGGCTTGAAATCAAGCTTCTTGCCGTCCTTGGAAACTTTCAATAGGAACGCGATGTTGTCGCAATTTCCCTGGACGCGGAGCATGTCGTAAATATCGCCCTTGGGATCCTGCACGGCATTTCCTTCAAGCCATGTCCAATGGGCGTACGATGATTTCTCCTTGGGAAATTCTATGACATTGGTGTAAGTCCAGCTGTCTGCATCGAGCAGATCGGCATTCTCGTCTGCCGACATCATGAAAGCCCCAAATACTCCCCACTTTTTATTGTACGAAGTTTCCATGGCCCTCCAAATTCTGCCGTTTGCGAAAAGGACCGCCGTCGACGAGGTGTGGTATCCCGTCTTGGGATCGAGAATGTCCTTGGCGGGAGGATTGTGGTAGCGGGCGGGTTTGAGCAATCCGCTTTTTGAGTCTTTGGGTTCTGTCCATGTGTGTCCCCCGTCGGTGGATTTGCGTATAATGAGGCTGTCGTACTCGTTTAAAACGCTCATTATGTATAACGCACCCTTATGGTAAAAAAGCCCGCCCCAGAACTGTTGGAACTCGGCTATTTTCTTCCATGTTTTTCCCTTGTCCTTGGATTCATATACATGGGTGTGAGCGTTGCGCATAGCGTCGGCAGCAGGACCGAAATAGTCGTGGCTGGCTATGTACGTTCCGTTCGGGAGCACGCATAATGACGGCGTTCCCAAGTATTTTTTCGTGGCGGCGGGCGAATGCGCCACGACGCTTCCGGGAACGTCGCTGGCATCATATTTTGCATCGCTTTCATGCAGCCCGAAAGCCGCACTACAGAATGCGATCAAAAGCGCCGAAGCTAAGGTATTTTTATATTTCATATTATGTATTGTTGGTTATTTGTTTATCTTACGTCTCTTGCATTCAGCAAAGGCGATTTCATCGTCCTCTCTCTGAAATTTTTTATTCTGTGAAATGTCATAAAGTTTGAATTGTGCTGATTGCACGCTTTCGACACGCCGTCGAAATAGGCGGTGCGCGACACAAACACGATGTCGTCGCCATCAAAGAGCCAATCCGCATATTGAAAGCCCTCGTACTTCGAATCCCCCGACTGAAGCACTATGGAATCCACCCGCCATGTAAACAAATCCGGAGACGAAGCCAAAACGAGAGTATTGCGTATGACATCGCTCACCACTAGCGAGCAGCGGTATTCCTCCGGAATCCAATTAGAGAGCGTCCAATATCTGCCGGAAACGGGATCGTAGCGAACAACGAATTTTTTCGCCCCGCCGGGAAACCATACGAATCCGCCGCCCGTCCGGTTTGTCAGCTTCATACTCGAATCAAAGGACAGTTTTGTCCCATCTGAAGATACTTTGACAAGGGCTGCGACATCGTCGATATTGCCGAGCACGCGGAGCATGTCCCAAAGCTGCCCGTTTTTATCTAAGACCATGTTCCCCTCTATCCATGAGACGTGGGCGTTGCTCTTGAGCTTTTGCGGAAAGAGAAAAGGTGTTGATATCCGCCAATTTTCCGCATCGAGCAGGTCGGAATCGGCAGGGGCCGAAAGCACCGCTATCTCTCCCCGCTCCCCTGCTCTCGCCCTTTCCATCGCCCTCCATATTCTTCCGCCGGCGACTACAACTGCGGTGGAGGATGTATGGAAGCGGTTATTTATCATTCCGCCGCGCCAACGGATTTTGTCTTCGGCATTTCCGCGTATAAGCCCCGACTTCTTATCCTTGGGATATGTCCAAGTTTTTCCGCCGTCTACGGATTTTAAGATAGCGCAGTTCCCGCCGGGAGCGCCCATGAGCCACAAAGCTCCGTTGTGATAGAACAGCCCTCCCCAAAACATCTCGACTTCGGAAATCTTTTCCCATGTCTCGCCCTTGTCGGAAGACGAATATATGTGGGTTTCGTCCTTGCCATCAACCCGCGCGCCCTTGCCGAAAAAGTCATGGCTGGCAATGTAGGTCCCGTCGGGAAGGATACATATTGACGGCGTGCCTATATAGCGTTTTGTCGGAGCTGGAGAATACGCTATAACACTTCCCGGCACATCCGAAAAATCAAGGTCTTCTCCGCGTTTATCCGCTTCCATCAAAACGCCCGCGCCTCCTGCCGCATCTTTGCCCTTGTCCTTCCCCAACTTTTCCGTTTCGCCAAATTTTCGGAAATTTTTTATGCGGTGGAAGGTGATAAAATTAGAGTCGTGCTGGCGGCGGGCGTTTTCTTTTCCGTCAAAGTATGCAGTGCGCGATACAAACGCGATGTCGTCGCCGTCAAAAATCCAATCGGCATATTGAAAAGCCTCCAAAGCCGGATCGCCCGCGCTGAGAATAATGCGCGCCACTTTCCAATCGAACAAATCGTCGGAATATACGAGGGCGAGAGTATTTCTGATCAAACTGTTGTCCGGCAGCGCGCCGCGGTATTCCGGCGGGATATAGTTGGACAAGCTCCAGAACTTTCCGCTCTTTTCGTCGTAGCGGGGCACAAATTTCTTAGATCCGCCGGGAAAACGTATGAAGCCGCGCTTTTTGGTTTTCGACGGGGCCAATTCAAACGACAAATTTTTCCCGTCTTCTGAAACGCCAACTAAAGCGGCAACATCGTCTGTAATTCCATGCACGCGAAGCATGTTCCATATCTTTCCCGATTTATCGGCAACCATGTTTCCCTCAAGCCAGGTTCTATGCGCGGCGGTCTTCTTGTCTTTCGGAAAGAATAACGGGTCTGACATCGTCCAACTTTCCGGCTTTAGAAGATCAGCATCCACAGGCGCCGAAAATACGGCGAGTTCCCCGTGTTTCCAGACTCCGCTCCGCTCCATCGCGCGCCATATTCTGCCATTTGCAACGAGAACCGCAGTCGACGAGGTGTGGAATCCCACCTTCGATTTCTTCCCGTTTACCGTCCGCAGCTCCTCTTGGCGTATTACCGATGTCTCCCATGTTTTTCCGCCGTCAACTGACTTGCGTATAGCGCAATCTCCACCAAAATTTCCCATCATCCACAGTGCTCCGTTGTGGTAGAACAAGCCTCCCCAAAACATATTCATCTCGGAGATTTTTTTCCATGTCCTGCCCTTGTCGCGCGATTCGTATATGGCGGTAAGTTTTGGAGAGGGGGCGTTCTTTCCGAAAAAATCGTGGCTGGCTACATATGTCCCGTCGGGAAGGGCGCAAATGCTGGGAGTTCCCAAATAGACCCCGCTTGAAGCGGGGGAATGGGCGATAATCGATCCTGACACCCCTTTGATGTTCGGATAATCATCGGAACCACTTTTAGGAGATATTTTCGATTCCTGCGCATGGAGCGGCGCCGCCAATACTGACAAAACACAGGCAGGCAAAAACGCCTTCCACGCTCTCGAGAGAACTCTCAATGTTTCCATACCTAAAAAACTAACATTTCCTTCCCGTTTAAAAAGAGCAGCTTCTCTTTTTTTTAATTTGTGTTTAAAAAACGGGAGAAAAGTGTCAATTTAAAAAAAACGGTTTTTCGCCCGTCCAATCTGCCCCTGGTTTTTTAAACGGCCGGTTGAGTTTTACAAGATGTACAACGCCGCCTTGGCGGAGGGAAATAAAATTACTTTTTATTTGCGCCCTCCGGCTCGACGATTGGAACGAGAACCTGTTTGGAGGATGATGGAACGTCGTTGTTTTTCAAAGCCCAAACGCAGTATTGCTCTACTAATGGCATCTCATAGCAATGCTGGGCTATCGTCATTAGAGCCGCCCTGTTGAGAAGCCCAAGCATAAACTTTTTCCACTCTTCCTGGTTTTCCGGCCGTTTGCGGGCAGCTTTGAGATTGTCCGAAAATACGGCCTCCTCATTGCGAGACAAAAGATCCATTATTCTGCGAATCGGCTTATACGTTCCGTCGGAATAAAATTCTCCCCATAGCATATCGACTTGCGCCGCGCCCATGACGGAATCCCATTCCTTGTACGGATCGGGAAATTTCGCCGCGCGGATCCTCTTTTGGTAAGCTTTTTCCTTCTCCTTCAAGATGGACTCGTCTATTGGATCCTCACCGCAAATGGCGAGCAAAAATATAATTTTCGCCCTGTCCATAGATGATGCTTTTTTAAAATAATCGCGCGCGGCAGAAAGCAGGAAGCCGTTGCGCTTAAACGCAGCTTTGAGAAATCCTATGTGCGAATAATTGAGCGAATTTGGCGCCTTTTTCTGCTCGAGGTTAAAATCCTTTGAAAAGAAGATAGACCAGAGTGCTTCCGGAGACGGCTGAAGATAGAAAAACTTTACGTAGTCCCGGACTATTTTCGCCCCTACAAAAGGATTCGGAGCTGACCACGCGACAAGATCCATGTCGTTTACATACTTTGCAGTCCGCCCAGACACGTTGTCCTTTACGGTAAATGTAAAAATATATTTACCGTCTTTAAAAGATTCGTCAAAGCTTGCCGCTATGACATCGGGACATGCAACGATTATGTTCGGCGAGCTCTTTTCCCCATCAAAGTTTGAATCTTTTACAATAGACTTCACAGATCCGTCCGGATATTTGCAGTCTATGGAGTATGTAAGGCTGAACTTTCCGTCTTTTACAGCGGCCCCGGATACAAACGGGAAAAGAGCGAAATTCTGGTTGAAAAATATTTTTTTGATTTGCGATATGTGCGGAACTGAATCCGGCGGAAGGCGGAACCACCAATCCATAGCCTGGTCTTGGACGCTGATGTATAGCGACGGCGAAAGTTCCGCATCGGCATAATCCGAAGCCGCGCCTCCTTGCCCGGATTTATCGGGGCGGCTTGCCACAGAAGCGGAGAGGGGATCCTTAGAGACTGGATCTTTTGTGGTTCGAATCGGCGAATCGCCAGATGGCAGATGGGAGTCCGAAGGCGAAGAATTGTCCGAAGTCCGGCTCCGCTTAGACGGGGAGACCGAAGCTGGGGGATTGGAATTTCCGTTTCCCTCCGGAGAGGCGGAAGATTTAGATTCAACTTCGGAAAATGCGAAAGTCCCGCACAACAACGCAACGGCCAAAGCGGCGAATCGAATAAAAATTTTCATATTTGCGATCATAGAATTAAAAGTGGAGATGGGCAAGCGAGTTTTAAGCGCGTCCGGCCGCTTTTAGAAAAGCTTCGACCACAGGAACGTCCGCCTTGTATGTAACGCCCTGCCATTTCTCGTCGGTCGGAAGTATCTTAACGCGGATCTTCCCGTTTCGAACAGCCGCGTCAACCGCGGCCGGAAGGTAGAATTCCGCCGTTTCGCTCCGAGAATTTTTTGAGAGAAACGAATCGAAATCCGAAGCCAGCAGCGGCATAAAGTCCGGAGCAAAAGACCAAAAGTTCAACGATGCAAATTCGTCGCCGCTGAAACGTTCCCCCGACGACGATAAAACCGCGCTTCCCGCCGGGGAAAGCCCCCCGACTTCGCGCACACCAAGCAGATTCAATTCAGAATCGCATGAGCAGACTCCGCGGGAAACCGCCCCGTTTTCCGACATCGTATTGCGCAGCCTGTATCCGGCGAGCGCGTGGGTAGAAGGCAATCCGGCGCGAAGGAAGGCGGCTGCGTCCGAATATGCGGAAGCCCCGTAATAGTCGTCCGCATTGATGGCGATAAATGGCTCGGAAATGTCGTCTGCGCAAGCGAGAACTGCGTGCCCCGTGCCCCAAGGCTTGCTTCTCCCCTCGGGGAGTGGAAACCCCTTTCTGTCCTGAAACACATAATGGACGTCGAGTAGCGACTCGTATTTGCCGGACACTTCAGCCCGAAAGATTTTTTCTATGTCTGAGCGAATGACGAAAACCGCCTTTTCAATGCCCGAGCGCAACGCGTCCTCCATGGAAAAGTCGAGCATCGTCTTCCGCGAAGGACCGAATTTCGCCGCTTGTTTTAGTCCGCCGAAACGGCTTCCCATGCCTGCGGCCATAGCTATAATTGATAATTTCATATATAAATGCGAATTAAACTTTGTGTGTGAATATGTGCGTTATGGCCGCCCCGGAGGCGTCGGCTTCGTCTGGCGGAAGCACGGGGGCGCCCGCGACTATGACGGAAACGGACCTGGCTATCTGCTCCTTGCTTGCCCTTCCGTAGCCTATAACAGCCTGCTTTATGCGGAGGGGCGGATACTCAAAAACCTCAAGCCCCGCCGCCGCAACCGCAGCTATTGCCGCCCCGCGCGACGATCCGAGAATCATGGCGGTCCTAAAGTTTTGGACGTACACGCTCTGCTCTATCGACGCGCAAACCGGCCTGTTCCTCTCTATCATTGCGGAAGTCTCTGTAAGAATGCGCGCCAGACATTCCGCCATGGACATCTTCGGAGAATTCTTTATCGTCTTTGACTCGACGTAGCGCAAGGAACCGTCGGGCATGGACTCAATAACGGAGAGCCCCGTTCCCCTGAGAGACGGGTCTATGCCGAGCACCAGCCCGACCATTTGGCTTCCCCGGAGGGAGCGTTCGCGCTCGTCTCCCTTTCTTTTCAGCCACTTGCTCCACGGATCTACCCTCAAGCCTCCCGGGCGTGCCCGAATCGCGTCCGCATTTGCGCCATCAACCGATCCGGCTATCTTTTGGGTCCACAATAATCTTCCGCTCTTGCCCATATCAAACGAGTTTGTATTTCCCAGGGACTGCCAGAGGCGCAACCGGCAGCCTGCCAAATTCCAGTTTCGCGGGCATTAGAGACTCGCGCGACTTCAGCTCCGCCCACGAGTATCTAAATCTGCGCCCCGAATACGCGCTCAATCTCCCGGCTACCGCCATCATGGAAGAATCTGTGGCAGAATCTATCTGGTTCACCCCCAAAGATCCACGGACAGACTCCACCAGTTCTTTATGCAGCTGCACTACCGGTTCGGGGGGGCGCTTGGCAATCCAATTCTTCTCCCCACGAATGAAGGTCTCTCCGAACATATTCGTCTCTAAAACCCCCTTCGTCCCGAATACGCGCTCCAGAACCATGTAATCGGTCCCCGGCTCCTGGCGGCACGAAGCCTGCAAATGCACTCCGCCGCCATAGTCGTAATCGACAGAAAAATGCGAAAACCTGTTTCCGAACTCCGGCATCGGCAAATCCACCCCCCTGCCACCGAGGCCGTTTACGTATTCCGGTTTCCGCCCGAAAATCCACGACATCACGTCGAGATTGTGCACCTGCTGCTCGACTATATGGTCGCCTGAGGCCCAAACAAACATCGCCCAGTTGCGCAACTGGTATTCAAGCCCGTCGAAATTGAAATCGTCCCGGCATGCTTTGACGTCCATTCCGTCGAAATGCGGAAGGAACCAAAAGCATTGCGCGTGCGTTATTTCCCCTATATCTCCGCCCGCCACGCGCGCTGCCGCCTCGCGGTATCCCATGTGGTAGCGCCTTTGCAATCCGCAAACCGCAGTCAAATTCGCGTTCTTAGCCGCGCGGGCGAGAGGACGCATTTGGCGCGCCTGCACGGGATCGACGCATACGGGTTTTTCCATCAAAAAATGTTTTCCCGCCGCAACGCACGCGGCAACCTCGCGCGGACGGAATACCGGCGGGGTCGCCAATACTACTATGTCGGCATCCGAGTTTACCGCCCCGAGATAGGAGTCGAGTCCGATAAAGACCCTTGAAGGCGGGACATCGAACATATCCCTTCCGTATTTTTGCGAGAGCCTGTCGCGCAAAGACTGCGCGCAATCGGCAAAAGCGTCGGCAATCGCGACAATCCTCACCCCCATGTTCAGGCCGAGCAGGATTTCCGACGAGCGCAAGCCGCATCTCCCGCATCCGACAATCGCGACTTTAAGAGTTTCCGAGCTTTCCGCGAAAACGCCAGATACCTTTGGAATAGCGCCCGCGCTCCCGCCCGCTGAAGCCTTTTCAAATCCGGACATTAGCCGGGGAAAAGCCAACACTGAAGCGGCCCCGGCAGAAGATCTCAAAAGGAAAGTCCGCCTTTTCATCGACGATGCGGGCTAAAGCGCAATCAGCCCCTTTTCGCCGGTTCTGATTCTATACGCCTGCTCTACGGGCATTACAAAGATTTTTCCGTCGCCTATTTTTCCGGTATGCGCGCTCTTGATTATCGCCGCTACGGCCTTGTCGACCATGTCGGAAGGCAGGCATATGTCGAGCACGACTTTCGGAAGCAGCTCGACAGTATATTCGCTTCCCCTGTATATCTCGGAGTGCCCCTTCTGTCTGCCGAACCCTTTCACTTCGGTCACCGTCATCCCCTCAACTCCGATTTCTGCAAGCGCCTCCTTCACTTCGTCGAGTTTAAACGGCTTTATCACTGCTTTTATCATTTTCATGTTCGTGAGCTTTCCCTTTCAATTGTAAAATAGAAATTGCCGACGGCGAAAAAGCCGCTATACCAATCGGACAACAATTCTTAAAATATGTTCTCACCGCACGCGCTAAAAGTCAAATTGAAAGAAGAGTCCGAAAAACTCGGCTTCGACGGCTTCGGCGTCTGCTCGGCGGAAGATTTTTCTAGCGCGGAGGCAGCTGAATTGCGCTGTTGGCTCGACAAAGGCATGAATGATAAAATGGAATATCTCGAGCGCGCCTTCGAAAAAAAAATATCTCCGCGAAAATATTTCCCGCAAGCGCGATGCGTAGTTTGCCTGGCGGCAAATTTTTACCGCCCCAGCCCGGAATCGCGCATCGCCCTATATGCCCAGTCGGAAGACTACCATAAAGTTATAAAACCAAAGCTCGAAAAGCTCGCGCTTTTAATGTCCGGATTCGGCGGCGAACAAAAAGTTTGCATCGACGCTTCTCCCCTTTGGGAAAAACAGCTCGCCCGCCGCGCCGGACTCGGTTGGATAGGGAAAAACACCCTTGTCCTGCGGGAGCTCAACGGCCCATGGAGCTTTATAGGGCTAATCCTTACCAGCCTCGATCTCCCGCTGGACAGCGAAATCCCAAACCTGTGCGGGCAATGCACGAGATGCGTGGACGCATGCCCGAACGGCGCTCTCACCGACATTGGATTGGACGCGCGAAAATGCATTTCAAACCTAACCATAGAAAGGAAACCGCCGCTGCCGGAAACCGAAAGAAAAATGTGCGCGGACAAAATCTTCGGTTGCGACATATGCCTGCGCGCCTGCCCATTCACCCCGAAGACCCGCATAGGAATAATGCGGGAGCTGGATTCCCGGATAGTCCTTCCGCCTTCGCCGTCGCCCGACGATATCGCCCGCGTTTCGGAAGGAACGCCCGTACAGCGCATGCTGCGCCGCAAACAATAGGCTTTACACCGCCAGAAAGCGGTGCGATATTAAAAAAATGCTACCAGGCGGAATATATAAGGTCGCCGTTGCCACAGCGCTCGCCGCAACCGCTGCGACGGCTGTTTTTATATTCGCAAAATGGAGGGGATTGCGCGAAGAAAATGAAGAAATAGCCAGAGACGAATCGAAACTTTCATACCGCATAAAATCGCTCGAAGACGAGCTCGCATACAAACGCGAATACTATACCCGCCTGCTTCACGACGACAAATTTACCGAACGCGTCATACGCGAAAAGCTCGGCTTCGTAGGCCCCAACGAACTGGTGTTTCGCTTTGAAGACTCGGGATTTGTAAAGGTTGACGGGGGCGACAACATCCCGCAATTTACTCCTCCTTCGTATAAAAAGGAAAAATCCGGAACATCTTCCGCCCCGCGCGCCTACAATGAGGAAGAAATTGCCGCTTCTGCGAACGCCCCGAAATTCGGAGAGACCCAAGAGGAAGAGAAACAGGCAGGATTCTTCTCAAGGATTTTCAGCTTTGTCTTTGGAAGCGGAAAATCCGATTTAAAAGAAAGTTCGCCGGGGAGCGAAATTCTCGAACAACATGCAGTGCAAGATCCGCTCGACAATGAGCCTCCCGACAGCGAAGCCCCGGACGAAAAATACGAATTTAAAATAGATATCTCAAAATATCTGTCCGAAGAAGATAAAGCCTCCGCTATATCTAATGCAGACGGATATCCGAACAATTTGCAGGCGCAGAGCGCGCCGGGGCAAAACAGCAAACTTATAGCCGCCACCCAGCCGAAAAGGCCTACTATTCTCAAGCTCGGAACAAGCCGAAAAAAATACCCTCCCAGAAGCCTCCCAAGCGGGGCAAAACAAATAATTTTTATTAGCCGCCCATGAAAATATTGAAAGCCTGGTGGAGCTCTTTCGACGAAATCGCCGTCGTCTTTTCGTCCGATTTGCCGTTCATTCCCAAAGTGGAAATAAACGGCGCCAGCGACGTCCCGGAATATTCAGTCCGCAGAGCCACTAAAAAACAGTTTGCCGCGTTCTCGTCGTATTACATAGAAAACGGCAAAATCCACTTTCTGCTCGACGAGGACAACTTTATAAATGCATGCGCAGTGGGCAATATGGACTATTACGTCTGCGGAGACTTCAACGGCTGGGAAAAGGCAATAAAAGACCAGAGCTGGAAGATGGCAGACGGCGACGGCGTCTTTGAGAGAAAGTTTTGCATAGAGTTGTCCGAGTTGAAATTAAGGGGAAAGGTCGGCTTCTTTAAGTTTGCCGGGGGAGACGGAAAATGGCTCGAGCCCCGATCGGACGCTCCAAACGTGGAATTCGACCGCGATGGCCATTCCAACCTGCGCTTTTGCACCGATCGAACAGGCATGCACGCTTTCATAATAAAGTTCGACGGGGTTTTCGCCCTGTCTGAAAACCCGAGCCTAAACTTCCCCGAATTGGAAATATCCTGCGAAGTGGACGATGCCGAAAGGCTCGTCGGCATATATTCAAACGTAAAGCAGGGAGCATATCTCGTCGACGGCAAAACGCGATTCGCCATTTTTGCCCCCCGCGCATCCTCCGCATTCTTGCGCTGGTGGCGCGAGGCGGACAGGGAGGAGCATTTAATAGAGGCCCGCTCCCCGGATTGCGCCACATGGATAGCCGACGCCGACGAAGATTTGGAAGGCGCGCGCTATACCTGGCATATCGACGGGCGCAAGGGAGATTCGAGCTCGGATTTTGACCCGCACTTTCCGGTGTCTGATCCGTATGCGCACGCAATGCTTTCCTCAAAAGGCCCTTGCGTCGTAAAATATGAGTCGTCGCTGCCTCGCCCCAAGGGGCATTTTTCGCCTCCAGCCTGGCACGACCTTGTAATACTTGAAGCCCATCTGCGCGATGTTCTTGCAAACGCCCCCTGCGACTTGGAAAGCGGGCAGCGCCTCGCTTTTGAAGGCCTGACAAAATGGCTTTCGCAAAAAGAATGTTATCTTCGCCAAACCGGCGTAAACTGCGTGGAACTCCAGCCCGTGCAGGAATTCACCGCGGAAAACCCAAGCGATTACGAATGGGGATATATGCCTGTCGGCTGGTTCGCGCCGTCAAGCTCGTACGCGAGCGACCCGCAAAACTGCTCGCAAAACTGCGATTTAGAGCGCCTCATCGACGCCTTCCACAAAGCCGGAATCGCCGTAATCCTGGACGTGGTCTACAACCACTACGGAGAGCCGAACTCCCTCTTGAGAATCGACAAGGAATATTATTTTGAAACTGCGCGCGACGGTTCCCTGGTAAATTTCAGCGGTTGCGGCAACGATTTTCGAGCAAATGCGCCGATGTCCAAAAGGCTCATTTTAGAAAGCCTTAAAAATCTTATGATCCGATACGGCGTCGACGGCTTTAGATTCGACCTCGCCGAACTGCTCGGCATAGGCGTGCTGAAAGAAATAGAGCGCGAACTAAAAAAAATACGCCCGTCGGTAATTCTAATCGCCGAACCGTGGAGCTTTAGGGGGCATATTGCAATGCCGCTCCGGGAAACTGGCTGGGCATCGTGGAATGACGGGTTTCGCGAATTTATGCTTTCCTACGCAAAAAATTGCGGCAACACCGACGGTTTTAAATATTACCTTTCCGGAAGCATGGGCGGAAGTTCCGCCTGGCCGGCACAATCTGTAAACTATCTTGAAAGCCATGACGACATGTGCCTGTTCGACCGCATCGCCCAAAACCGCGAAAATCCATCGATTGAAGATTTGAGGCGCTATAAGTTGGCTTTGTCAATCGTGCTATTGTCGCTCGGCATACCAATGCTCGCCGAGGGTTTCGACCTCATGCGCACTAAGGGAGGGAAAAATAACACCTACAAGGACGGGCAAGCCAACGCGCTCGACTACGGGCGGGCAATGAGCTTCACAGGCGCGGCAGAATGGCTCAGGCGCCTTGTAAAATTCAGGCTTTCGCAGGCAGGAAAAGCCATGCGCCTCCAAAATCCGCCAAGTCCGGCTTTCTTTAAGTTTTTCGAATCTGACTCGAGTTCGGCCATCGCAGTCTTGTACAATGCCGACCTATCTGTGGATGCAGGGCAAATTTTCGCGGCTTTTAACCCATCTAATTCCACTTCCGAAATCCGCGTCGGAAACGCTCTCGACGGATTCACGCAAATCGCCGACATCGAACGCTTCGACGAGCGCGGCATTTCAGACCTGAAGATATCGCCAAATTGCGGGCTGCTATCGCTGCCTCCAATCTCAATGGGGCTTTGGATAAAATAGACGTCCGCCGGCCATTTCATTCAAATTAGAATAAAAGTTCTTCTACTTTGAAATCGCCCGGCTTTAAAGGCGCAATAAAAAGAGACGATAAAGAAATATTAGAACGGAATCAGGAAAAATATTGCCTTTCATTAGAAATTCTCAACAATGCTAAAAACAAACAAAGGAGATAGACTCATGAAAAAAACAGTATGTAGTGTGTGCGGTTATGTCTTTGAAGGAGAAATTCCGGATTTCTGCCCCCAATGCAAGGCTCCGAAATCGAAGTTCATCGTAAAGGACGACGGCGGCGAGCTGACTTTTGCCGATGAACACCGAATAGGCGTCGCCAAGGGGCTTGACGCTGAGGTCGTTGAAGGGCTCAGGGCGCACTTTACGGGCGAATGCGCGGAAGTCGGCATGTATCTTGCCATGAGCCGGCAAGCTGACCGCGAAGGTTATCCGGAAGTTGCGGAAGCATATAAGCGGATAGCTTTTGAAGAGGCTGAACATGCGTCAAAATTCGCTGAACTCTTGGGGGAATGCGTATCCGAAAGCACAAAGGAAAATCTCGAAAAGCGCGTCGCAGCGGAACATGGCGCCACTGAGGGCAAACTCGCCATAGCAAAGCGCGCAAAACAGCTGGGCTACGATGCCATACACGACACCGTCCACGAGATGTGCAAAGACGAAGCCCGCCACGGAAAGGCTTTTCAGGGGCTACTGCAACGCTATTTCGCATAATTATCCAAAACTATTTGTTTTTTATATGCTCCGGCGGAATATTATTCAGCCGGAGCTTTTTTGCCAAAAGACGCAATGGGCAAATGAGGCAATATGCACATAATTATTTTGGGCCTTTTCCTTTTTCGAACAATAGAACCACTCCAAGAATCGCCATAAAATATTTTTTAAATTTATAAAGTATTCTTATAAGATACAAAGATGGCAGCCTTCATAATCTTTTTAACGTTTTCTACTTTCTATCCAAATATCCAATATAAAATCTAAGCCATATCTAAAAGCGGTATTTATATCAAATATCCCTCCCAATCTTAGAACCGCCTTACTCCGAGCTTCTTATTTCTCGATATATTAAAGCTGTGAATAGTATTGCATAGTTCAAAAAAATGCAAAGCAAGAATAGGCATGAAAAAGCCCAGATTCAAGCATGTCCGAATCTGGGCTTCTTTGTGTTGAAACTTTAAAGAGTATAAGAACTCCGCCCTCTATAAAAATATATTCCGCGGAATTTAAATACTACGAAACCTTCTTCGTGTCGTCCTTAAAGAATATGAGCCAAACCACCAAAAGGACAGCCGATATCGCAGCTTCAACATAGAATATTGTCTCCCAATCGGTCGCGCGCGAGGCGCTTGTCCCGACCGCCGAGGCAACTGTCGATACTATCTGCTGGGTATTGGTGTCGATTAGCCACTTCGAGAAGAAAGTTCCCGCAATCTGGGCTATTCCGTAAAAGAAGAAATAAAGCCCCTGCGCCTGCGCCTCCAAAGACTTTGGAGCCTTCTTTGCAACATACATCTGGGCTGCGACGAAAAAGAAGCCGAATATAATGCCGTGAACGGCGATAGCCCCGTAATAAAGCCCCCCGATCTCTGGGGTTAGAGCGCTGAGCACATAGCGCAATACCATAGCCGCTATACCTATTGCCATCGTAGGCTTTATTCCCCAGAATTTGATTGATATCGGCAATAGAAGCATGAAAAGGACTTCGGAAACCTGCCCAATATTTAAAACCGGCGTAACCTTTTGAACTCCCAAAGAAGTAAGGAAGGAAGCGTACATCCAATAAATGGTAAACGCGACGGTCCAAATGACGACGCACAACATGAATATCGCCATATTTTTGTCCTTGAGAAGAGAGAATGCGCGAAGCCCGAGAGCGTCAACCAGCGAGAATTTCTGATCTTTCCCGCTCGGGGGGGTTGGCGGAAGGCAGAGAGCCAATAGCGCTGCGGCGATTGCCACTCCGGCGGCGCAGGCAAACGGTATTGAAGTGCCGTCTATCATTTTTCCGAAGAACCAGTCTGCGCACAATGCGAACACCGCCGCGCAAACCCAGCCGATGGAACCAAATACGCGGATTACAGGGAAGGATTCCGTCGTGCTGTTTGCCATGGCTATGGACGACGTGAGCCCCCACGTGGGCATGTATGCGCACATGGCGAGCAAGAGCCATATGAATATCATCGTAGGATCGCTCGTGTAAAAAGCGGCAAGAAGGAACAATGCCACCAAGACATTGAGAACGAACAAAACTTTCTCGCTATTTGCCACCTTGTCTGCAAACATGCCGACTATCGGCGAGAATACAGAGCCTATCGCCATGGTTGACATTATCAGGGCGAACGCAGTGCCCGTTATCCCCACGGAGTCGAGATAAGCAGACAGTTGAACCCAAAATGTGGCCACCAGCATAAACTGGAGGAACATCATCAGGCAGAGTTTGATTTTTTTGACGAACGACATATTTTTCCTATTATTTTGCGTTTAAAACATATGCGAATGCGCAAACCGCGCAAACGCAAAAGCCTTTTCCGACATTCAGCCGTTGGTCTTTTAATAAACACCTAATGTCTTTTTTCTCAAGCCTTTTATTTTTTCGGCTCGAAATCCCCAAGTATCCGCGCGCTGGAGATATGTTTTTCGTCCCGCCAGCTAAGAATAAAGCTATTGCATATAAACGGTGGGATCCCGGACTCCGGCAAGCTTAAACGCTTCGCGCCTCTCGAGGCATGTTCCGCATTTGCCGCAATGCACATCTCCGCCCTTATAGCACGACCACGTATCGGCAAAATCCACGCCAAGCTCCGCGCCTAAGCGCACTATGCCTGCCTTGTCAAAAGCCACAAACGGCCTTTCCAAGCGTATCGGGAAGTAGTGGCAAAGCGACAAAGCCCCGTCGAGAGCGCGCGCAAACTCCTCCCGGCAGTCGGGATAGAGCGCATGGTCTCCGCCATGCGCGGCATAAGCGACAGCGTCTGTCCCAACTGCAATGGCGCGAGAGGCTGCCAAAGATATAAGCAGCATGTTGCGATTCGGCACGACGGTCGATTTCATGGAATCGCAGGAATATTGGGTTTCCGGGACCCCAACGCCATGGTCTGTTAAAGAGTTTTTTCCAAGGAGCGCTCCGATATTCGACAAATCCAAGCTCTTAAATGGGATCCCCAGCCTTCGGCAGTTCCTTTGTGCAAAGTCCAATTCTTTTGCGTGCCTCTGCCCGTAGCAAACGGACAAAGCCTCGTCCGCCCGCCCTTCGGAGGCGTACTTGTAGAGAAGAACAGTCGAATCGAGACCGCCGGAGTAGACTATAATCGCCATTTTTAATTCTAAATAGTTTGCATTAGAGCCGCATTTTCGCCATATTCAAACTATAATTTTCATTTTTATGTCCACCGCATTTCAAATACTGGGCAGCTTGGGGCTTTTCCTCTTCGGAATGAAGCTGATGAGCGAAGGTCTCCAAAAGCTCTCCGGAGAGCGTTTGCGCACAATAATGCGCAGCATGACGGGCAATAGGTTCAAAGGGTTATTTTCCGGACTCGTCGTGACTGCCACAATACAAAGCTCCTCCGTAACGACCGTCATGGTCGTCAGTTTTGTAAACGCCGGACTGCTCACCCTCCGCGAGGCGATAGGCGTAATCATGGGCGCCAACCTCGGCACCACAGCCACAGCATGGATTATCGCCATTCTCGGCTTTAAATTTTCGCTGTCACAAATCGCCCTGCCGATAGTGGGCGTCGGCATGGCAATCAGTTTTTGCAAAAAACCCGGCTGGAGGAGCGGGGGGGAATTTCTCATCGGATTCGGGCTCCTGTTTATGGGGCTGGACTTCCTCAAGAATTCTGTTCCCGACATAAGCTCGAACACTGAAGCGTTGCGGTGGATATCGCAGTATTCCAATATGGGATTTTTGTCCGTGCTTCTATTTCTGGCTTTCGGCGTAATCTTGACCCTCATCGTCCAATCCTCCTCGGTGGCGATGGCAATCACCATAACCATGGCCGCAAAGGGCTGGATAAGCCTTGATCTTTCCGCCGCTATAATTCTCGGCGAAAATATAGGCACCACGATAACCGCCATACTCTCGTCCATACCCGCGAGCCTAAACGCCAAGCGTGCAGCTCTCGCCCACTTGATATTCAACGTGCTCGGAGTAATCTGGATGATGTGGGTATTCTACTGGTTCGTGGATTTCATGTGCTGGATAATTCCCGTCAATCCGGCGCCATCGCCAGAAACTTTAAAATCCATGGGCTTAGAAAACTTTGCCTCGCTAACGGGCGCCGCGCGCGAGGTGGCTCTCGAGAGGATTGCCCTGCCGGAGCGCCTCGCTATGTTCCATACGATGTTCAACTTGACAAACATCTTTATACTTCTGCCGTTTGTCGCCCAAATCGAAAAGATTGCATGCTGGGTGTTGAAGGGGCGCCCCGACAGGCCGCACCGCACCGCGCTTCAGCGGATAGAATACCTTTCCTCAAACCTCCCGCAGATGGGGGAACTCGCCCTGTTTGAAGGCCAGAAAGAAATGGTAAAGCTCGCGGAAATATCCGGGGAAATGTTCAACGGTTTCGTATATGTAATTCAAAATCCCGACAAAGACTTGAGCGACGAAGTGGCGCGCCTGAGAGACCTCGAGCAGGATTCAGACAAGCTTTCGGTCGCGCTGACAAATTTCTATGTGCAGTGCTCGGCGCACGACTTGAGCCAGAACAGCATAAAAATAGTCACTCGAAACATGATAATAGTCCCCGAACTCGAGGAACTTTGCGACTCGTGCTACCGCCTGATTACCCTCGCCCGCAAGCGCTACCGCCGCCAATTCCTCGACCAAATGCTGCAATCGGCGGCATTTGTGGAGTTCTGCGCGGAGATGAACAAGTTTGTCGATTTCGCAGACAAGAGCCTCAATAAACAGTCTATTTCCAATCTGGACCTCGAAAATTCCCTCAAGATGCGCCAGAAGCTCGACCATGTCAGGAAAGCCCTCAGGCGGGAAGCGATATCGCAAATGGAATCCAGCGGCGTCACGCGCGGCGGCATACTTTTTATTGAAATACTCTCGGCATGCGAGCGCGTAAATTCGCACGCGATGAACATACTTGAGGCAATGAACCCCAAAAGCGCCGACATTTAAATGCCAACGAACGAAAGCCAGACGCGAAACTTTTTTAAGAGCATGACGTTTTCCTTTCAATAGGCGCCAGGAAGAAAGCACTTTCAAGCGATATTTAAAGAAGTAGACAAAACCTCCTCCGGCAACACCCGCAAGAAATCGGGGAAAGCCACTGAATGAACATGGCAACAGGCAAAATAGTCACGGCAAATGATTCCGCCTTCTTTTTAAAGACGGTTGACGCTCCCGCCGGATTGTCATCAGCCGACATGCGCGATTTCGCGCGCACCGCAATTGAAAACATGTCTCCCCTGCCCCCCGATTCACTTTGCTGCGGATACTTTGTATGGGGCAACGGATTTCTGACTCTGTTTGCGGGAACTAAGGACAAAGCATTTAAGGGCCTCGCCGCATATCCGCCCGACACCTTGCTCCTGGCGCCTTCCTTCGCGCTCTTTTTCGGAGCGGATCTCGGAGACGGAACGCGCGTCATAGAAACGCCATCATCGCTGTGCGCTGTGGAAATCTCAAACGGGGTATGGCAAAATTTTTTCTCGCTGCCGAAATCGGATTCTGATGAAACAGACTTGAAAAGCCTTGAACAAATGACGGGGCTCGAAGGCCTCGCAGATGCGCCGCGCTTCTCGCTTCTGGGCGCCGCGCCACACGGAAGGAAAAAAATTTCAATCCGCGCTTTAAACCTCCGAAGCGGCGGCGAAACCTCATGGCAAATTGCCGCAGATTCTTTAAAAACGTGCGATCTGCGCGAAGAAAGCGAGCTGAATCTTTCGAAGAAGAAGCGCATGAGGGCTGTTTTCGCAAAAATCGGCTTTGCTGCTATCCCCATAATATTCTCAATCCTGGCGCTTTGGCAGGTCTCGGTAATGTTGAAGTCCTCGAAAGCTTCAGACATATCCGCCCGGCTCGCCAAGCTCGAACCGGAAGCCAAAGAGGTAATATCCCAAAGCGAACAAATCGCAGAGCTTTCATCTTTTACCAGGGAAAAACTGCATCCCGTCTTTTTGTTGGCGGTAGTAAACTCCCTGCGCCCGGACGAGATATCATTCACCCGCGTATCGACATCTGCCCCGGACGAAATCGAAATACAGGGAAAATCGCCCTCCATAGGGCAAGCGATGGAATACGCTGCGGCTCTCAGGGGGGATCCGCGCATAAGCGAAGTCAGGGCAAAAACCGAATCCCGCGGCGAGGCCCGCTTCACTTTCAACATAAAATTTTCGAAGAAATAATCCTATGCTCCAATCCTTAAAAAGATTTTACGAAAGCAAGACCAAACGCGAGCGGATAATGATTCTTTGCGTTCTCGCCGCTCTCGCCGGAGTATGGTACTCTCTGCTATCGCAAAAGAGCGAGAGCGTTTCGGACGAACTAGCGCAGCTTTCAAAGCGCGAGCTCGTCGCAAAAACCGCAATGGACAAGGCCCCGGAAATCAAAGCCGAGCTCGAACGCATACAGAAGGCTTTTGACAAATCCAAGACTCTAAACGCCACAGACCTGCAAATAACCGCCGAAGAATGCGCGCGCAACGCGGGATTTATGTGCACGCTTTCTTCAAGCACAACAAAAGATGCCGGCAAATTTAAAATCAACACCATAACTCTCAGCGGACAAAAAGTGCCCCTCAAAACGTGCTCCGACTTTGAGAAGGAAATAAGGCTTAGAGAGCCTTATATCGCAATAAGCAAGGCATCTTTCGACGGCGACGGCAAGGGCGCGGTAAACGCCCGCTATCTAATCAGCTCTTTTTCTTTCTAAAACAAAAGACGGAAAGGCAAAC
>CASFWX010000023.1 GCA_949298545.1 uncultured Verrucomicrobiota bacterium
AATCCCTGCCATGAAACAATGTGCACTATTGTTAAAAAAGCATAACAAAATATTACTGCGAAGAAAAGGACTGTGTTTATATATCTCATTTGCTATTTTTTAAAAATTCTATATGAAAACTTTTTAATATTTCGAATAAATGCGCGATAAAATCTCCCTTTGAGATGCTCCGGGAAATCGATGTTATTTCTAAGAACAACTCGATTCGCAGAACCTTGAGGGATGGGATTGGCATTTAAAAGCCGGTTTAAGACAGAATAAAAATTGTATTTGTCCAAAAGCAGCTTGCGCGCTTCAGCCAAGGCTGGAAGTTTTTTTAGATAAGCTTGTTCCGGATTTTCCAATATTGAATCTATAAGTTCAAATACCGAATGCCTGTCGTCAATATTTATGACATGCATTGATGAAGAAGAAAAATATTCTCCGATATTCGGCGCCCCGTCGTAAATTGGGACAGCATATGCCAAAATAGGGTCGGATAGCTTTTCTGTCCAGTAATGATTTCTCGTGGAATTTTCAAGGGCTATGTGAAAACGATAAGGCAAAAGCGCTTCCGCCTTATCGTCGATAAAATTCGCGCCACGGCCAAAAAAGTCTATGCGCGAGCCGTAGCGCTTTTTCAAATCTTCAAGAAACATTACCCGGCGCAAATGGCCGCGCAATTTCGTAAGAGTTGAGGTTATGACCGAAATTTCAGCTGATTTAGCGGGGGGAGCAAAATTTAACAAGTCGTTGAAATCGCAAGAAAAAGAATTTTTTTTATGGCTATATCCATAATGCCAATTTAAAGCGGTATTCGAATAATAATGGTTGGGCCAATGCATTAACCTGGAGTGAGAGGACAATAAAATATCGAATTGCTTTAAGAATGGCTTGCAGTAGTATCTGGCGTCTTCCGGTTCTCCTGAAATGAAAACAAGCCCACCCCGCCGGCATCGCAACTCGGTCGCATGTTTCATTTCTTCAAAAACAATTACATAATCCCAATCAATGTCTTCCGCGGAATTTTCATAAAAAGAAAATTCGGACATAATTCTTGGATCGCGCTGGCGCAAAAATGCGCCACAATCCGAAGAATTCAGGATGTTGACATATTTCATAATACTTTATTAAAAAATCCCATTTAAATATTAAAAGTCAACCTTAAATACAAATTCACTATGGATTATTGCAATGCGACAGAATTCACATAAGAAATACGCTTTGAGATTAAAATTTGAAAGTATTGCTGCAAGAAGAAATAAAGGCTTGAAGCTTAAAGATAAATAGCTTTAGCCTTAGTTTTAACACACATTATGACAATCCAAAAACAACTGAGTATTATTATTCCCGCCTACAACATTGAAGCTTATATATCCAAATGCCTAAATTCATTGTGCCATCAGGGACTAGCAACATCGGAATACGAAATAATTGTCGTCGATGACGGCAGCTCAGACGCGACTGCCGCAGAAGCAAAAAAATCCGCTTGCGACAACTTAACTATTATTTCTCAGGCAAACTCGCGCCAGGGGGGGGCGCGCAATACCGGGCTTAAAGCTGCAAATGGCAAATATGTAATGTATGTCGACGGCGACGATTGGCTCTTCCCTAACGTGCTCCCAAAAATACTACACCGCTTAAACGAAACTGGTGCAGATGTCCTTTTATACAATATTGTGGACTCGTCATTAGAGAGCGATCCCCCCGTGCATCAATGCGCCTTTGATCCCAACAAGATATATTCCGGCAAGGAATTCCTCGCCATGCGAAAGTTCGGTTCTAACCCCGTCTACGTATATTCGCGAAAATTCTTGCTCGACAATTCTTTGTTCTTCGATCCAGGAGTTTTCTTCGAGGACGCCAGACTTATGCCGCGCATATACTTTTACGCATCAAAAATTGCCTATTTAGATGAAAATGTGTACGTTAGATACGTCAGGCCCAGCTCGTCCTACTTCACTTTTTCAGCTGACAGAGCTTCTGAACTACTCGATGCGTCTAAATCCATATTTAAATTCGCCGAAGAAAATGCCGGCGACCTTGCATATCGCGATCTCATGTTTTCTTCTGCGAGAGTATTCAACTCTTTTCTCCTGAGGGCGCTTTCTCTGCCGCGTTTTGAAAGGAGAAAAATTCGAATGCCCAAAGGAACTTTTAAACGAGCCATGAAATCCCTAATATCGGCGGGACGACTTAAATATATAGTCGAAGCCCCCCTTTTGACATTAGCTTGGCCTTTCTTATTTGGAGGCTGCAATAGGAGCTAATAAGCGGATATCTGCGCGTTTTCGATTCCCTCCGAATCGCGTTTCGATATGTACTCGCGCATGGCGTTATTTACATTGAGATCGAAAATCCTATCGAGCTTGTCTAAGAAATCCGATTCGTCGTCAAAGCGAAAGGCAAATCCGTTTTTTCCTTCCTCCAATATATCTTCGATGCAACCAACCCTATCGCTAAGCAATATGGGAAGTCCATTATTCAAGGCTTCTTCAACCACAAGGCCCCAAGTTTCCGAACGCGATGGCAAAACAAAAGCGTCCATTTGGGCGTATACTTGCGAAAGTTTTTCATTTTCGACCGCTCCATAGAACACTGCATTTTTAGGAGCTATTTTTTTAAGTTCGCTCTCCAAGGGTCCAAATCCCACCAAATGAAGAATAATATTGGGGCGTTTAGCCATACACTTCAAAAGGAATTCAAGGTTTTTCTGCCAAACAAAGCGCCCCACAAAAATTAGGTTTTTTAGGGATTTTCGCGGAGAATAGGAAGGCTGTTTTATTCTGCGATACAGCCCGACTCCGTGAGTTATTACAATCTTGCCTTTAAAATCGAGCGAACGAACCAGATTTGCATGCGAGATGCCGGAACAATATGCTATCGATATGCGCTTAAGCAATAAGCGTTTCATCAATCCTTTCAATCCTAACGCCTTAGATTCTTTATTGCTCGATTCTACAACTATGCAATTTTTTCCCTTTGGAGAGATTATTCCTATAAGCCACGAAGCGGCTTCCCCCCACCCGAACAAAACTACTCTTGAATATGAAATTTTTCTCCATATCCCAATTAAATCCAATAGTTGTCCCAATAGGGATTTTGTGGAAATTCTTACGCAATCGAAGTGGCAATCTCCCTTATGGAAGTCGCTATTTCTCGTCGGCTTCCCTCCCCTGAGAAAAATGACGAGTATTTTATACTTTTGGGCGAGCCTATTGTATAGGGCTATCCTGTAAAAAGCGGGCATATCGGCAAGGAATACGATATCGTATTCGAGCCTTTTCCCTGATTGCAAGTCGGATTCAAGTTCCTTTGGTGAACACTTGTACATGTCAGCCGGTGATTATATGCGATATATTGCGCAGTTTTTCAAGATGCCGCCTTCTTGTCAAATTCTTAAAGTTCAAAAAAGTCAAAATTCAGTTTTTAGCCAAAAGTCCCAACTTTTATTTCTTCCATAATGGGTTCCGGGATATCATCGCGGGCATATGAACCAGCACGACATTAGAAAAACAATAAGAATATGCGCCGATTCTCTCAGCCGCGATGCGGGGAATCTATGCGCAGCTCCAATTATCGCGGGCGACGACGTAAAGATATCCGTACTCTTAAAGAGCGGTAATCGCACGGTCGCCCCGGAAGACGTTTCTAAAGTTTCAATAGCTATTTTCGATATAGGCGAAATAAACAGTCCGGAACCTAGGAATGTAGTCCCGCTGCTTTTTGCCGATGCTACGGTTAAAACCGAAAGCGACGCTGAAAGTGAAGAAATATTATCGCACGCCACCTTTGAGTTGACCGCATCCCAAACATCCGCCTTAAAGGTTCCCAAAGCCTGGGCCGAAATATACGCCTATGATATAAATGGAGCGAGAACCACATTTATGGCTTCGTGGATAGACGTGAGACAAAACAGGGGTGACAAAAGCGATCCCTCCACCCTTCCCGATCCCTCAGACTTTTATTTAAAATTTTCGCAAGCGGAAGCGGCATATGCGAAAAAGTCCCAAAATCTCTCCGACTTAGAAGATATATCGCTAGCCCGGGAAAATCTATCCATATATTCCAAAGAGGAAAGCGACTCGATTGTATCCGTTAAAGCGGACAATATCGACGAAAGCCGCACCACTACGGCAAAAAATGTGACCGGGGCTATCAACGAATTAAATGAAAAATTAAAGTTGAAGGCGGATTTGGAAGAAATTGAGAATACCTTTTCAGAGACAAACACCTCGATCTCCGAAATTCAAAACTCGCTATCGACACTCGAAAGGCGCGCGCAAAGTTCGGGAAATTTCCATTGCCTATATGCCTATGTCCAAACCCCAGCTTTTGCCCTAACACCGCCCTTTACTTTTTGTTCTACGGTGGAAAAAGATTTTACAGGAAAAATCTTTTCCAAAGGAAACCTCTCTCTTTCTATAAATTCGACGAGAAACTTGGAATTGACCTGCAATAGCGGTTATGGGACTAGCCAAGTCCTTCCTGAACGCGCTGTCGCGCTTTCGGTATCGGTTTCCGAAAACGGTATTTACGTCAGGGAGGGATCAAAATTATTGATCCGCTTTAATACGTGCAACTTTGAAGATAACCCCGAATCAGGGCTTAGAATTGCTTCTGTTTCATCTTTGGGGCATTTGAGCCGCATAAAACTTTTTAATTTCGCATTTGAAGACTCCCAACTCGGATACGGGGCTACAGAATATTCGGCAGGTTTTGAAGAACCCACCCATTTAAAGGCAGGCGCCATTCCCTATACTTCGTCAATGCAGCTCCCCGCAATAAAATATTTCTGCGAGGTAAGCTATACCGAAGATTCGACCATTATTAAAGTAAATAACGAAGATGGCGACACCTCTCGATACGGCTTATGTTCCTTTTCGTTACCTTTTCCTGTCAAAGCCGGTTCACACGTGCAATTTTTAGGCAACATGCAAAATATAGGAAGAATTAGACTTGTTCCAGTCTCGAATGTCAGTGAAACTCAAGCAGGGCTTACTATTTATCCCCCAAATGAAGTAAACAACAATATATGCCTCAAAGACTACAATGCGATTTTTTTACGAACTACAAATGCAAATGCCGGCACCGTAAAGGAATCGATTTTAGAAAACTGCATGTTGAAAGTAGACGGCGCTTTAATGTCGCTTTCGGACAGTTTGGACGTAATACAAATCAGGGATTTGTCCGGAAACGGGAAACATGCTGCAGCTCCAGAAAGAATTTTCGCGCAAAAAAATTCAAATCCGGCAATTATCACGGAGAAGATATCTTGGGCCGGCACTTGCACAACCCAACAGCTTGGAGGGGATAATGCATATGTATTTGCCCGGAACTCTATATCGTCAGTATACGCAAAGCCGGACTCAAGCTCGTCTTTCGATTTTGTATGCGGAGACAAATCATTCCCCAATATTGCGCTTGAAGCTGGTACCATGACTAAAGTGGCGGAATACATATGCGGCAATGAACCCCAAACTTTGACAATCACTCCATCTGGAAACACCAATTACACGGGAAATTTGGAATTATCAATAATTGAAAATATCACAATATAATAAAAGAAAGGAAATGAGAAATGTCTGACTCCCAAATCCAAAACTCCGTTCAAAACGCGAATCCCATATCTATAGGAGATGGGCTATACTGTAAAATCCGAAAAGTTAGAATCATATATGACGTCATAGATGCCGAAGGGAATCTCGCCCAAAAGGACGGAATTACGCAATCGCCAAACTCGATTGCTGAAGGCGATTTAGAGAGCTTAAAGGAATTTGAAAATATCTTATCTTCCATATTAGACAAACTCTTAAAATTGTAATAGGCGGTTTCCAGCAGCGGCTCCGCGCTTTAAGCGGAGCCGTTTTTTAAGATTTTATCTGGCGAATAATTCAATTCCATTGATTGAGATTATTTGGTCGAAATATATAAGCGAAGTTTTAAAGCCTTGCTTTCGTATAGGAAATGGGAAATATATGTCCGAGTAAAAATGCGGATACTTTACTATCATCAATATTTTACCATTCCTTCTATGGCGGGGGGAACGCGTTCATACGAGATGTCCCGCACTTTCATTGAAAGGGGGCATGATGTTACTGTCGTTTGCTTATATAATCCAAAGCTTTCCCTAAAAAAAGTCGGGCTAAAGAAATATAGGGGTAAAATTGACGGAATAGAAATCATAGCATACGACGTCCCCTATTCAAATAAGATGGGTTTGGCTAGGCGCACACTTTCTTTTGCGGAGTTTGCCTTGAGAAGCTTGTCGCCCGTGCTGACGGAAAAATACGACCTTCTTTTAGCTTCAAGCACTCCCATATCCATAGCCCTCGCAGGAATTTTCTCGAAAATTGTAAAGCCAAGAAAAAAATTCGTATTTGAAGTCAGGGACCTCTGGCCCGACGTTCCCATAGCGCTTGGAGTAAAAAATCCACTGCTGACAATCCCCATGAGAATCTTCGAATGGTGCGCATATAATTTCTCGAACGGCTGCATAGGTTTGTCGAGCGAAATGGTCGAAGGGATAAAGAAAAGGTCGTCGAGATTGAAACCTGTTGAACTCATACCAAACTTGGCAGACACAGAAACTTTCAAACCGTCTCCCGAGCGCGGAATAGATTTGAAAGGCGTAAATAAAGAGGATTTTACAGCTATGTTTACCGGAGCCCACGGAGTGGCGAATGGGCTCGACAAAATTCTCGACATGGCAGGCGTCTTGAAAAAGCGCGGGATAAAAAATATAAAAATAATCCTTATCGGCGACGGAAAAATGAAACCTGAACTGATGAAGCGGGCCTCAGATGAGGGTTTGGACAATGTAAAATTTTTTGATCCCATGCCAAAGATCGAGCTGTCTAAACTGCTTGCTAAATCCGGGGCGGGATTAATGATTCTCAAGGATGTTCCCGCGTTTTATTACGGGACCTCTCCGAATAAATATTTTGACTATCTATCGTGCGGAATTCCCATAGTGACAAACATTAAGGGCTGGATAAGCGACGATATTGCCGAAAACAAATGCGGCCTGTCTGTAGACGCGAACGACGCCGGCGCTTTTGCCGATGCCCTATTGTTTTTGGCGTCCTCTCCGCACGCATGCATGGAGATGGGAAAACGCGCGCGCAAAACCGCCGAAGAGAAGTACTCAAAGAAACTGCTTACAAATAGGGCTGCGGTTTTTTTGGAATCGATTGCGGGGATAAAAAAATCCTAAAATGAGGAATTTTTTACAAAAATTTAAACTTATAAAAAATCTCAAGCCATCTTGGGTTTTATTTCGCTTTTTTTATTTGATAAAACTCAAGTCCGGCTGGTTTCGCCTCACTCTGCCTCGGCGCGATTGGAATTTTTATGTTTCAAAGAGATTCATGGCCAATCCTCCCGATTGGAAAGCATTTGAAAGGAATTGCCGCAGGTTGGAGAGGATAAAACAAGCGGATTTAACAATTGGTGAACATGAAAGAAACTCCATTTTTAGGCGCGCAGAATCTGTATTAAATGGAAATTTTGAACTTTTTTCGGACGCTCCAAAAAAACTTTCCATTCCGCCCGACTGGCTGTCTGATCCATACGGCGAAGCCGTTTGCAATTCAAATTCACATTGGTCGAATGTAAAATGCGAGGGTGATATTAAGAATATATGGGAGTTGTCCCGTTTTTCCTGGATATTTATATTAATCAAGGCTCAAGTTCTCGCTGAAATATCGGGAAATGAAATTTCGACAAAATTCCGGGATGCCATAATAAAGCTTCTATCCGACTGGATGGAGAAAAACCCTCCCAATAACGGAGTAAATTGGAGTTGCGGGCAAGAAACGTCCATGCGTTTATGCTCGCTCATATTCGCTCTTTCATTATCCGATGAAACGTTCCTAAGTAAAAACGAGAATTTGATATTGCCGTTTATCGGAGCTTGCGCTGACCGCATAAAGAAAAATCTGAGCTATGCGCTCAGCCAAAAGAACAACCACGGGATAACGGAGTCGGTCGGCCTTTATTTGGCGGGAATATTCTTTCCGAACTTTAAGGACTCTGCTGTCTGGAAAAAGATCGGTTTAAAATACCTTCGAAAGCAGTGCGAAGAATTATTCTTCACGGACGGAAGTTTCTCTCAAAACTCCACAAATTACCACAGGCTGGCTCTCGACGGTCTCCTTCTGAGTGTTTTTGCCGCTCGCTTAAATGATGAAACTCCAAGTCGTGAAATACTTTCCGCCATGGAAAGGTCCTTCGAGTTTCTTTCAAAAATCTGCAATCCTGAAACCGGGGCCCCGCCTCGCTACGGATCTGACGACGGTTCTCATTTTCTGCAGCTTTCGGATAGCGACTATTTCGATTTCCGCCCTTTGCTTGGAGCCCTTGCGGTTGCGACCGGCAAGCGCGTTCCGGAGGATGATCCAGCCTATCTTGAAAAAGCTGCATGGCTATTTGGGGAATATCCGAAACGCTTCAACGGAAGATTCATTTCCGACCTCAAAGCCGATCAAACCGGTTATTACGCGCTAAAACACGGACGCGCATTTGCATTTTTGCGTTGCGGTAAAAGCCCTTTTAGGATGGGGCATTGCGACATGCTCTCGCTTTGGCTTGAAATAGACTGCCGCCCGATAGCTGTAGATCCGGGGTCCTATTCCTACCTCCCTAAGCGCAACGCCCTCTTTAATCTGGAAAGTTCGACGGGGCATAATGTTCTATCTATATGCGGCTGCGACTACGCCGTGCCTATCACAAGATTTCTACGCCTGCCATTTCCGGAATGTTCCGTATTATCTATATCAACCCTCTCGGGCGCAAAAATATTTTTTGGAGAAAGCCGCCCATATCTCTATATGGATAATCCTCCGGTATACAGGCGCATTTTAATATTGCTTGAAAATGGCGCCATCGTGGTAGACAGCGCCCATTCTTGCGGAGAATTTAAATTCGCTTCAAATTGGCTGCTCAACGGGACGCGTTGTGTGGGAACAAAAGAAGGCCAATATCTATTCAACGGCGATACGCGGATAGCTGTATCATGCACAGCCCCATCCGAAAGCAGACTCGCTATAGGCAGCCCAGACGCTGTCATATCCCCCCGATACAACAAAATAACCGATGCCGCAAAAATAACGACGGAGACCGTGAATGCGCAAGAAGCATTCTTCTGCACCGCAATAATAAAAGCTAACGTGGATATTTTGAAGAGCCAGACTGGCTTCAAAGTAAAAACCGGCAATATTGAAGTGCAAATAGACACCTCTAAAATCCTGCGCGCAAACTCCGCCGAGGAAGTCTTAAAAATATCTCTTTCTGACAAACCCGACTAAACGTCGGCAGGTCCTGCTTAAAGAAAATTTTAAGATTTTTTGAAAAATCCCTTCGTATCGATTAGGACTTTGCCTTCAATCGCCCCGCTAAGAGAGGAAAATTCGCGATGGTCAACCAAGAGCAAAACGATATCCGCCCGCGACACGGCGGACTCTGGAGAACACATCTGAGCCTTGCCTGCAATGCTTGAAGGGAGAGTTTCTACATGTGGATCCGCAACTAAAATAGTGCCTATATCCATGGCGCAAAGTTTTGATACTATTTCAAGTGCCGGACTTTCGCGGATATCGTTGACGTTTGCCTTAAATGTTATTCCCAAACAGGCTATTGTCGGACTTCTAAAGGCATTTGCCGCTTCCCTGACTTTTTTAAGGACAAAATCAGGTTTTCCGTCATTCACCATTCTTGCCGCCCGCATGAGAGGAGTTTCATTTTCGGCGTCCGAAATTATAAACCACGGATCGACTGCAATGCAATGCCCGCCCACGCCAGGGCCGGGCGAAAGAATATTTACCCGCGGATGCCTATTGGCCAATCTTATAAGCTCCCACACGTCTATGCCGAACTTGTCGCACACAATGGACAATTCATTTGCAAAAGCTATGGCAACATCTCTCGAGGCGTTTTCCGTAAGCTTGGCCATTTCTGCCGTCTTATCGTCGGTGGTAAATATTTCCCCTTGGCAAAAACATGCATAAAGGGCTTTGGCTCGTTCGGCTGCCGCTGGAGTGAATCCTCCGCAAATTCTGTCGTTTGAAACCAGTTCGCTCAGCATCTTACCGGGAAGTATGCGTTCAGGGCAATGAACAAAATCTATGCTTTCAAAATCCACTTGCTCGAGTCTGCCGATTTTTGAAAGCTCGTCTTTCAACCAGCCGCGCATTCTCGCAGTGGTTCCGACAGGGCTCGTCGACTCGAGGACGACCATTTGAGAATTCTCGATACATCCGGCAATAGAACGCGTCGCGGACTCGACAAAAGACAAATCGGGAATTTTCCGGCCTCCATCAAGCCTCTTAAATGGGGTCGGAACGGCGACTATATAAGTATCTGAACTCTCTGGAAGGGTGGAAGCCTTTAAAAATTTCTCCGCTACAACGCTCGCTATCAACGCGTCGATATCCGCCTCACCCACATGGCTTTTACCCGCATTTACAAGATCCACACGCGAGGCAAGCACATCTACTCCCAAAACTTTTTTGTGTTTAGAAGCGAAAATAGCGGCTGTTGGAATTCCTATATATCCCAAACCTATTACGCAGAGGTCATATTTTTTCATATTCATTTCAACGAGAAAACTGTAAAACTTTAATATTTTCACCAAAGCATGCCATACGTCAATAGTCAATTTGCCCCAAACATAAAAGATGTGCATAAAAAATACTTTGGGGCCGCAAAACTATCCGGACATTAACTAATAACAGAATATCATATTTTCCATTTGATATATGAATCCACCAGCCTAATTGGCAAATTAGCCAGTATCTCAACGCCTTCGTCCGTAATGCGCTGTCTGCCCACAGCCCCGTTGTCATGAAGCTCGGCTACAGCGCGATATTCTGAATGGGGTATGAGCAAACGCATAAATTTGACTGTGTGGGCTATCATGTTTTCCATTTTTTCAAGAAGTTCTTTTATTCCCTCACCCGTTTTTGCGCTCACCCAAACGGCGCCGGGATACTCACTGCGCAGAGCGCACCGCAGCGAATCATCGGCAGGCAAATCCGCCTTGTTCATAACAGTGACAACTGCTTTTCCGTCGGCGCCAAGTTCATCGAGAACTCTCTTTGTCGTTTTTATATGCTCCAAGGCGTCCGGGCTAGAAGAATCTACTACATGCACGAGAAAGTCCGACACCATAGCCTCCTCTAGAGTCGCTTTAAAAGCCTCGACAAACCTATGGGGAAGCTTTCTGACGAATCCCACAGTGTCGGTAAGGAGCAAATCCATTTTATTGGGCAGCAATACCTTCCGCGTAGTGGGATCGAGTGTTGCGAACAATTTGTCCTCGGCAAGTAATGATGCGTTGGCAAGCCTATTTATAAGAGACGATTTTCCCGCATTTGTATATCCCACGACCGCCGCGGCCGGAACCGGAACGCGGGATCTCCGCTTGCGCTGCGTGCCGCGCATTACCCTAACCTGCGCGAGTTCAACTTTCAGTTTTGATATCTGCTCGCCGAGATAGCGCCTGTCCAACTCAAGCTGGCTTTCCCCCCCGCCGCGCTGTGTGACTCCTCCCCCGCGCTGCCTGTCGAGGTGGGACCACGCCTTGCGAAGCCTCGGCAGCGCGTACTCGAGCTTGGCGAGCTCTACTTGCAGCCGCGCCTCGCGCGTCTGGGCGCGGGAGGCGAATATATCCAATATGATTTCTTGTCGGTTGACGACGCTTAGCCCGGATCCGTTTCCCAGTTGCGCTGTTGTGCGGGCGAAAGTTCGTCGTCTAAAATTATCAAATCGGATCCAGATTTTCTTGCAAGTTCCGCTATTTCGAGAAATTTTCCCCTGCCTATTAAAAAATGCGGATTTTTCTGGCGCGGTCTAACAATAATTTCGCCCGCCACATCTATGCGAAGATTCATTGCGAGTTCTGAAAGTTCGGATAGAAGCCCCTTGGCTTCCTCCTCCGATTCGCCCTCGCCCATAATTCCTACTAAAAAGGCCCTCTCGCGCCTCGCAGATTCCAATTTTAAATCAATCAAGCGGGCCATATCTGCAGATAAATAACTTTCACACCTGCCAAATTAGCGGATAGGCAAAGCATATACAAGATTAAACGCGGGCAAAATTTACTTGCCCTGTCAATTTGGCGGAATAGAGTCGAAAACTTTAAATAAAAGGTATGAAACCCAAAAAAGTAGCCATTCTCACCGCAGGCGGCCTCGCCCCCTGCCTCTCAAGCGCAATAGGAGGTCTTATCGAACGTTATACCGAGATGGATCCCTCGATTGAAATCATCTGCTATAAGAGCGGATACAAAGGACTTCTTCTCGGAGACAGCATAAAAGTCACCCCTGAAATGCGCAAAAGCGCCCACATACTACACTTGTATGGAGGCTCACCCATAGGGAACTCGCGCGTAAAACTCACCAATGTAAAAGATTGCCTCAAACGCGGACTCGTTAAAGACGGGGAAGATCCGCAAAAAGTGGCAGCAGAACAATTGGTTAAAGACGGCGTGGACATACTCCACACCATAGGCGGGGACGATACGAATACCGCTGCCGCCGACCTGGCAAAATTCTTAAAGGAAAACAACTACGAATTGACGGTTATTGGGCTTCCCAAAACAATCGACAATGACGTATACCCGATTCGCCAAAGCTTAGGCGCTTGGACCGCTGCCGAAGAAGGCGCCAAATATTTCCGCAACGTCGTTGGAGAATGCGGCGCAAATCCCCGCATGCTAATAATCCACGAAGTCATGGGCCGCAACTGCGGCTGGCTCACGGCAGCCACTGCCCTCAAATACCGCAAACTGCTCGACTCGGGCGAATGGGCTGACGGCATAGGCCTGACAAAAGCCCGGCGCGATGTCCACGCCGTATACATTCCCGAAATGCAACTCGATCTTCAAAGTGAAGCTAAGCGCTTAAAAAGCCTCATGGACAAGAATGATTGCGTGAATATTTTCATCTCGGAAGGCGCCGGCGTAAAAACCATTGTCGCCGAAATGGAATCGCGCGGTGAGGAAGTTCCGCGCGATGCATTTGGGCACATAAAGCTCGATGCCGTCAATCCGGGCAAATGGTTCGGCAAACAGTTTGCAGAAATGATAGGAGCCGAAAAGGTTTTGGTTCAAAAGAGCGGATATTTCGCCAGGGCGGCGGCAGCCAATGCCGATGATTTGCGCCTCATAAAAAGCTGCACCGATTTGGCAGTAGAATGCGCATTCAGGCGCGAAGGCGGCGTGATAGGACACGATGAAGACAACAACTGTGTCCTTCGCGCAATCGAATTCGAGAGGATAAAGGGCGGAAAGCCCTTTGACGTCAACGCCGACTGGTTTGTGGACTTGCTCGCAAAAATCGGGCAAAAATAAGACATTTTAAAGAGACAATTACAAAGAAGCGGGCTCATCTTTTTAGATGTGCCCGCTTTTTTATCGGCTCCGATTTTCCAAAAATATATTTCAAAGCGGCTTTGATATAATATGTATAAAATCGTTCAAATAGTGCGGCGCATAATATCCAGACGCCTTCCAACTGCCTTCTTCCAGGCTCCCCAAAAAACTATCTGAAATATTTTACGCCCGAGGCAAATATGGGCTGAAGCTTTTGCCCCGCTATGTTCTTCCCGACATTAGTTCCCACCCTTTCGGAATGGCCCATCTTTCCGAAAACGAGCCCGCAGGGGCTTGTTATGCCCTCGACTGCGCACATTGAACCGTTCGGATTGAAAGGAGCTTGATTTGCCGGCCTTCCGAAAGGATCGACGTATTGGGTCGCAATCTGCCCATTAAAAGCGAGTTTTTCAATCAAACTCTGCGGAGCTATAAATCTCCCTTCGCCATGGGAAAGCGGAATCATGTATTCGCCGCCCAGTGGGCAATCCGCAAGCCATGGTGAAAGTTTGCTGACGACCTTTGTCCGCGCATAGCAGCTGACGTGGCGGCCTATCGAGTTATATGTGAGAGTGGGGCTCTCAGAGTCTAGCTCCCTGATTTCACCAAAGGGAACAAGTCCGAGCTTTATGAGCGCCTGAAAGCCGTTGCATATTCCCAAAATGAGACCATTGCGATCCTTCAAGAGGCGCATTACCGCATCGGCAAGCTTCGGATTTCTAAATACGGCGGCTATGAATTTTCCCGATCCGGCAGGTTCGTCCCCCGCCGAAAAGCCGCCCGGAAGCATGAGGATCTGGGAAGCGTCCACGCGCTTTGCCATTTCGTCTATCGATTCGGCAACGTCTTTGTCGCTCATATTTTTAAATACGAAAGTAGAGGCTTCCGCTCCTGCTTTTTCAAATGCGCGCGCAGTGTCGTATTCGCAATTTGTTCCGGGAAAAACCGGTATAAAAACTTTGGGCCTGGCGAATTTATTTGGGGAGACGGCTATGTTTTTATTTTCAAAGGAAACTTCTATAAATTTCCCGGTGTCCGAATCTGCGCGGGTCGGATAAATTCCCTCCAATGGCTCCGACCAAGCCGCCTGCAAGTCGCGCAAATCGATTGTTTCTCCCGACGGAATCTTTATTTTGGAATCATTAATTGTCTTCCCCAATTCTACTGCGAGAAAGTCCTCCGGCTTGGCTCCGCCCGCAAGCTCGAGCGCCACCGCCCCGTAATCCAGCGCGAAGACGTCGCCTTGGAAATTTTTGTCAAACTCGAACCCTATCCCGTTTCCAAACGCCATTTTTGATATGGCCTCCGCGAGCCCGCCGAAGCGGAGCGTATGGGCCGAAACAATTTTTTTCTGCGATATGCCCTCAAAGAGCAGAGAATATTTTTTGACGGCGTCTTCCCAGTCCGGCACGAGATTGCCGTCTCTTTTTATTCTCAAAAGTGCAACTTTCCTTCCCGGCTCCTTAAATTCGGGAGAGATGACGTTTTCGACATTGCACGGACACATTGCGAATGAAACCAGCGTCGGAGGAACGTCAATATCGTTAAACGATCCCGACATTGAATCCTTTCCCCCTATTGCTGCGCAAGCCAAACGCATCTGCGCGTCAAACGCCCCGAGCAGGGCCGCCAATGGTTTTCCCCAACGCATAGGCTCGTCGCGAAGTTTCTCGAAATATTCCTGAAAGGTGAATCTTATCCGGCTTATATCTCCGCCAGAAGCCGCAATTTTCGCCACCGATTCAAGAACGGCATACTCCGCCCCGTGAAACGGGCTCCATGATGAAATATCGGGATTAAACCCAAAAGCAAACAAAACGCCCGCATTGGTATCGCCGCGCAAAAGCGGAAGTTTCGTGCACATCGACTCTGGGGGAGTGGACAAATTCTTCCCGCCGAACGGATGCATTACGCTCGACGCGCCAATCGTAGAATCAAAGCGCTCCACAAGCCCCCGCTGCGAGCAGCAATTCAACTTTTTAAGATTCTCTTCCCAAAGTGGTTTATTTCCAAAAAATGTTCTCACGGAGGGGTCAAGCGGAGAATCCTGCGAGGGAGCGGCGACTTCAACTTTTGCTTTGGCAGTCACTCCGTTGGTATCAAGAAATGCTCGAGCAAGGTTTACAATGGGACGCCCGCGCCAATTCATTACGAGCCTGCCGGTATCGGTAACTTTTGCGACAGGCGTACATTCGAGATTCTCCGCCGCGGCGAAAGCGCGGAACTTGTCCGCATCCTTCTCCGCAACGACAACTGCCATGCGTTCCTGCGACTCGGAAATGGCGAGTTCGGTGCCGTCGAGCCCCTCGTATTTTTTAGGAACTGCATCGAGATTTATCTCGAGGGACGGGGCGAGTTCACCTATGGCAACCGATACCCCCCCCGCTCCAAAATCATTGCAGCGCTTGATAATCCTCGATGCGTCCGGATTCCTAAAAAGCCTTTGAAGCTTTCTTTCCATAGGGGCGTCTCCCTTCTGGACCTCCGCCGAATTTTCAAGGGCATGTTCGGTATGCCCCTTGGACGAACCCGTCGCGCCCCCTATTCCGTCGCGCCCGGTGCGTCCACCTACGAGAAGAATTGCGTCTCCTTTTGCGGGAACGCCGCGGCATACATTTTCGCGGGGGACTCCGGCTACTACCGCGCCGATTTCCATTCTCTTTGCGACGTAGCCTGGGTGGTATATTTCAACGACCTGCCCTGTAGCCAGACCGATTTGGTTCCCATAGCTGCTGTATCCGTTCGCCGCGCCAGTGACGATCTTGCGCTGGGGAAGCTTTCCGGGAAGCGTCTTGCCAAAAGGAGTGCGGGGATCTCCTGCCCCCGTGACGCGCATTGCCTGGCAAACGTAACTGCGCCCTGAAAGGGGATCGCGGATCGCCCCGCCGAGACAGGTGGCAGCTCCGCCGAAAGGCTCTATCTCTGTCGGGTGGTTGTGGGTTTCGTTTTTAAACATCACCAGCCACTCTTCCGCCTTTCCGTCTATTTCAGCATTTACGACGACGCTTGCGGCGTTTATTTCTTCGCTTTCCTCCAAATCAGCCAACTTTCCCTTGGCTCGGAGCGCGCGCATTCCCGCCAAAGCCAAATCCATTAAACAAACTTTCTTCCCTTTCCCCGCCAAGTTTAATTCGGTTCTTACGCTCACATACTCCTCCCATGCGCGCTTAATCGGCAAGGTATAACTGCCATCAGCTATTTTTACGCTTTCGAGTTCGGTGAGGAAAGTCGTATGCCTGCAATGGTCGCTCCAATATGTGTCGAGAAGGCGAATTTCGGTAATTGTCGGATCCCGCTTTTCGTCTTTTGCAAAATAATCCCTGCAAAACTTAAAATCCTCAAATGACATCGCCAGCGATAGGCTTTTATATAAATCCATCATTTGAGCCTCATCGGTCTTGATAAATCCCGAAAGCGTCTTCACATCGCCGGGAATTCTGAATTTGCTCTCGAGGGTTGCCGGTTTTTCGAGAGAAGCCTCGCGGCTGTCGACTGAATTTATCAGGTATTTTTTTATCTTTTTAATGTCTTCCTCCGGTATCCGGCTGCCGTTCTCGCCCTTTAAAACATAGATGCGGGCGCATGCAACTTTCGGCCTTCTCAGAGCGACGATCTGAATGCACTGCTCCGCCGAATCCGCGCGCTGGTCGAATTGCCCCGGCAAATATTCGACTCCGAACACGCTGTCCGTTTCTTCGAAAGGAAACTCCTCTTCAAATATGCTTTCGACCGGAGCCTCGCAAAATATCAGATTTTTGATTTTATCGTACGCTTCCCTGTCCAACCCCTCGACATCGTATCTTTGCAATACCCTGACACCCGCGAGCGAAGGCAGATTCAAATTGCTTTTTATGTCTTCAAAAACAGACTTCGACGCATGCGCCGCTTTTTCTTCCACAAATACTCTAAAAATCATTCTCCCATCATTTCAATATGCGAAGAAACGCGCAATTCTTTTCTAATGGAAAGGAGGATTTTTGCTTTTTCAGTAAATATTATTGCAAAATATACCTTTAATCTTCAGACTAAAAGCGCATGAAAAATTGGCTTTTGGCAATTATCTTTTCATTTTTGGCGGTTCTCACGACGGAAGCCAGGATTACCGCGTATGGACTCCCCGCCCAATACGGACTCGGCCCTGATCCGGAAAACTGGTACGAGGTCAATCCCCACACATGGGAAGTCTTCACGAATATGGACGCTTCCGAAATGTTCGGAGTGGACAACCCGGACAGCAATACCTTTTTTGGTGTAGAATACCACAGTACGGGAGTTCTCGAAGGCAGAAAAGTAGGAGATTCCACGCTCGTGGCTTCGTTCAACGACAGGCGCTCGTTTTTCGGAGGGGACGGATATCTTGAACTCTGCTATTTCGCCCCAGTAAATATCGACAAATATGCCCAGCAGGCAATGTTTCTCGGCGGCTGGAAATACAATTTGACAAAATATGTCGATATAGACCTCGGCGGAAACTTCATATACGCCACAAAACCCGTAATAGGCCCTGGAATCGCCGGCTACGGAGGCGAGACCTCGCGAGGCGACTTCTACGTCGGCTTTATGACCGATAAAATTTTTTTAAGACCCTTTGCCTATTTCGACTATGACATCACCCTCGACGCACAAAAATGGACTGCCGGAATATCGCCCATAATCGACCTGTCCAAGCTGACGGCAATAAGCGGACTCTATTTGCAATCCCAGGGAACAGTCGGTTACGTCGATGCAAACCGCTGGTCGGGCAACCAGAAAATAAACGGTTCTCTCTGGCGAAACTCTTACTCATATTTTCAGGCGGAATCATATATGGTTTATGAATACGACTCATCAATAAGGATATTTGCAGGCATAGGTTTGGCTATTCACAATGACGGAAAAAATGCCCCCAACGGCGTCGCCATGGGACCAAGCTCCATGTTGTGGGGAACTTGCGGGATCGCATACATTTTTTAACAATGCAACATACATAAAATCATGTCTAAATCTGATTATGCGATAGCGGGTGTTTTACTATTTTCAGCTTTGGGATACTTTGCGGTAAACTTCGGCATTTCAGGCAAAGATTCGCCTCGAGACCCGGAACATCAAGAAGCAGCAGCCGGAAAAGAACCGGCGCTTTCTCTCGATGCGCAGAATCCGCATGCGCCATCAATCCCAAATCTTCAAAAAGAAAATTCCGATCCTGCGCCCCCCGGGAACGAACAATTTCAAGACCGGAATGATAATGCGGAAGACAACACTTCCCAAGAGCTCTCGCGCAAGCTAGCAGAATCCATAGCAGAAAATGTCGTAAAGAAAATTCCGTCCGCTTCAAAAGGAGAAACTAATAGCACGCAATTGCAAAATTCCGAAGCATCTTCCGGCAAACCCGAAGCTCCGGCATTGGAAAACAGCGCGGGTCTCGACCCCCAAGCGCCTAAGGACAAGAATTCTCAGATTATTCAATCCGCCGAACTAGCGGATAAAGAAAATGCGAAGTTAGCGGATAAAAGCGACTCCTTGAAAGCAGTGTCTTCTGCCAAAGCAAAAAACGCCCCAAACTCTGAAACGAATATTTTTGATCTTTTGGGTGAACAGCCTGGAAATAAAAAAAACAAGAAAAATGCTGAGGCTAAAAAAAGCCGCCTTGCCGATTCCATATCAATGACGCTGGAAGAAAAATCCGGTTTGGTAAAAATTACAAACAACATAACAGGTGCCGCATCCGGATTTTTAACCGTGTATAACAAGGTTCCAATCGTGGTATCCAACCTGCATGTTTTCGGAGATATTAAGGATTTTCAAATCTATACGATGACAGGCGATACTATCCCCTATGGAAAGCTTTTTGTCGCCGAAGACCATGACATAGCCATAATACCGATAAAAGTAATCCCCGAAGGCTGCAAACCCTTTGAATTGGCGGATAAAATAAATACCTTTGTAAAAACCGGAGACGACGTCATCGTGTGCGGCAACAGCAAGGGCGGAGGCTCAATGCTAGAAACATTGGGAACAATCCTTGCTGTAGGCCCAAACGTCGTTGAAACGGATTGCCCCTTCTACCGGGGAAACAGCGGCAGCCCGATTTTCCATTTTAAAACAAAAAAAGTAGTAGGCGTAGCTTCACACATAAAATCCGAAGTTACTGCAAATATTTTCGACGAGGCTTCGCGCAAAGATTCAAAATCCGCAATAAAATCCGATTTCCGATATTTCGGATACCGTTTCGACACTATAAAGAAATGGAACCAGATAAGCGCCGAAGAACTCATAGAACAGGTGGAACTGCTGAAAAAATCCGAAAAGAGGCTGCTGGCCGTAGTGGAAGTTGCGCGCCTTCTGAACGCCAGCAAAGCGTCTTACTCCATTACGACATTCACGGATTTAAATGAGGCAGTCGTACGTTTCCTGAAATATAAGGGCCAAAACCCTTCAAGATCCCGCAAAGAACTTTCGGAAAAAATAATAAATTGCTGCTCGAGCGAGATATCAAATCTCAAATACATGAAATTGCTTCCAAATTTGGACGAAACGCGCCAAAATCTGCTAGAATCGTTCAAAAACATCGAAGATATATCCCGCCAAGCCTTGAGAATATAGGATATAGATTATGATGCAGTAATACTGCGGATCCCGTCCCTGTCCACTATGATTTTTTCCGGGCGTTTTCCGTCGGGCATGTTATACATGACATCGAGCATCATAGATTCCATTATGGAACGCAATGCGCGCGCGCCAGTGCCCAGTTTTATTGCCTTTTCTGCAATAGACTCAATCGCATCGGGAGAAAATTCGAGTTTTACACCGTCGAGAGCAAAAAGTTTCTGATACTGCCTTACCAGAGAATTTTTTGTCCTGGTCAAGATGTGGACGAGATCTTCTTTGGTCAACTCGTCGAGGGAGCAAACAACCGGAAGCCTACCTATAAACTCGGGGATAAAACCGAATTGGACAAGATCTTCCGGCTGTATTTTCTTTTCCTCGCGCTCCGCTGCCCCGTCCGGCATAGGCTTTTCGAAACCGAGAACTTTTCGCCCGGAACGGCGGGATATTATTTTATCCAAGCCAACAAAAGCCCCGCCGCATATGAACAGTATATCGCGGGTGTTTACTCTTATGTACTCCTGGTCGGGATGTTTGCGCCCGCCCTTTGGAGGAATGTTGCAGGTCGTGCCTTCCAATATTTTTAAAAGAGCCTGCTGAACGCCCTCTCCGCCCACGTCTCTGGTTATAGATACATTTTCGGTCTTCCGGCAGATTTTGTCTATTTCGTCTATGTATATTATCCCTTTTTGCGCCAATTCAACGTTGAAATCGGCGGCGCGCAAAAGGTTGAGAACGATGTTTTCAACATCTTCTCCCACATATCCCGCCTCCGTCACTGTTGTCGCATCGGCTATCGCAAAGGGAACATTTAAAATTTTTGCGAGCATGCGCGCCATATAGGTCTTGCCGCTGCCAGTCGGCCCCACTAGCAAAACATTGCTCTTGTCAATTTCTACGTCCGAAAAGTCTTCGCCTGATGGCTTTGGCGAGGCAAAATTCTCTGCGAATATGCGCTTGTAGTGGTTGTAGACAGCTACGCTTAAAACCTTCTTCGCCTCGTCCTGGCCAACGATATACTGGTCGAGAATTTTTCGCATTTGCGAGGGCGTCTTGAGCTCCATCTCAGGCTTGGGAGAATCAGCCTTTTCATTTTGCCTTATTCCCCGCAAAGCAAAGGCGTTGTGAAGCGTCTCGACGCAAAGATTGCAAATATTCGCCCCGTTTATCCCGCGCACAAAAGCCTCCGCGGAGCGCTCGTCGCGCCCGCAAAAGCTGCAAACCTGCCTTGTTTTTTCAGCCATTTCGACAGCTATTGATTGTCAAGCGCTTCGCGCTTGCTCTCGATGACTTTGTCGACAATGCCATATTTCAAGGCCTCGTCGGCTGTCATAAAGAAATCCCTGTCTGAATCCTTTTCAATCTGGGATATGTCTTTTCCCGTGCACTTCGACAGTATCTCGTTTATCTTGCTGCGCCAGCGGAGAATTTCGTTGGCGGCAATCGTTATGTCTCTGGCCTGTCCGCTTGCGCCGCCGTAGGGCTGATGTATCATGACTCTCGAATTCGGCAAGGAATAGCGCTTGCCTTTAGTGCCGGCGGCAAGCAAGACCGTCGCCATGCTGGCAGCCTGGCCGACGCAATAGGTCACTACGTCGCAATGCAAGAAATTCATAGTGTCATATATTGCCATGCCGGCGGTGAGCAAACCTCCGGGGCTGTTGATATATATATGAACGTCTTTTTTTGAATCCTCCATTTGAAGAAACAACAACTGCGCGATAACGGCATTTGCGACGCCGTCGTCGATAGGGGTTCCTATAAAGACTATCCTATCGCGCAAAAGTCGCGAATAGACGTCCCACGAGCGCTCTGTCCTGCCGTCGCGCTCCAGAATGGTCGGTATGTAATATTCTCCCATAATGTATTAATATAGCCATCGCGCGCGCATAACAAACATTAGTGCCCGCGCCATTATCTGAATATGTTAAGCTTTTTTGTATGATACTTCGGCTTTTTCCGCCAAAAAATTAATAGCTTTTTGGAAGAGCGCGTTTGAACGAAGCTTGTTTCGAAGCGAAGTATCCTTCTTTAGGCGCTTGACCAATTCGTCGGGCTTTGTCCTAGTCCGCATGGCTTCCTGCCACAAAACCCGGCTCATATCTTCATTGTCGACTTTTAGCGAGTTGGCCTTTGCCACGCCGTTGAGAAATACGCGCATCTTCGCGCGGGAAAGCGCCTCTTTGCCGGCGTCTTCATACAGCTGGTCTTTATGCTTCTCGATATCTTCGCGCGAAGCCCCTGAGGACATTAAGCGCAGCATTGTTTCCTCGAGAACCGCGTTGCGCTCGTCCTCTACCGCGCTTTCCGGAACGGGAAAATCAACTTTTTTCATCAATTGGTCGACCGCAAACTGGCGCTTCAATATCTCGTTGTTCGATTTCTTTTCTTCTTCTATGGCCTTTTTTACCTTTGAGCGAAGCGCATCGAGGGAGTCGACTTCCAAAGCCTTGAAGAAGTCCGCATCAAGTTCAGGGAGCTTTTTTTCGCGCACTTCGAAAACCTCGACATCGTAATCTGCCTTCTTTCCAGCCAACTCTTTGACTGGAAATTCTTTGGGGAACTCGTGCGTCAGCGCCTTTTTATCGCCCTTTTTCATGCCTAACAGCCCCTGCACTATTCCTTGAACCCCCGGGGTGTCCGGATTTCCTGCTTCTTCCCACGTGGACTTTTGTTCGCCAAAAATCGCCATGTCTGGAGCCAATTCGGAAACTGGTTTGCCGTCGACTTTGCCGGAGTAGGAAAGCCTCACGAAATCGCCCTTTTTAATCTCTCTGTCCACGGGCTCGTACTTCGCGCGCTGGTTCCTGTGAAATTCCACACCGTTTGATATTTCCTCTTCACTTGCATCAGCAGGATCAAGCTCAACCTGCGTGGCAAGGCTGTCCGGAAATTTTATTTCCGGATATATATCGGCTGTGAAACTGAGAGTTTCGCCGCCGCCTGCGCCGCCCTCTTTCTTTATATCCACCACAGCATAAATATCGCAGCCTTTAAGCCCGTTTATTTGTTCTACAGCCTTGCCGGCGAGCGAACGCTCGAGCTGCTCAGCAATGGCGTCGGAATACAGTTTTTCCACCATGTTTTTAGGCGCTTTTCCGGGCCTAAATCCGGGAATTTTCGCATTTCGCACGAAATCCCCGAGAATTTTCTCCCTCTCCTGGGCAATTTCCGAAGCATCGAATGAAACGTCTATTCTTTTGCGAGTGTCGCTTATATTTTCAGTTTTTGTGTTCATAATAAAATGATGGCAGCCGCTTCGCTAAAAAACCGAAGCGATAAAATTAAATTAAGGTGCCCAATTTTGTCGCGCGCTTTAATTGCGTCAAGCAACAAATGAAAAAGCGCCAAACCGCTTTTCAAGCCTCTCATGGCGAAAACGCCGCCGCCCATATAAAAAGCTGGTATTTTTTTATTCCGCGAAATAATAAAAATTTATGATAAGAATAAAGACAGCATCAAAGCCGGATATACCATTGATACATTCGCTCGCCCAAACCGCTTTTCCCGCAACCTATCGCGAAATCCTCTCGCGGGAGCAAATAGAATACATGATGGAATGGATGTATTCTCTCCAAAGCATAGAACGCGAAATATCCTCCGGACAAGTTTACAGAATAGGATACGAGCATGACAACCCTTGCGCTTATACCGAAATAGAAAAGCAATCCGACAATCTTTTCCACTTGCAGAAAATCTATGTGCTTCCGAATTTCCAAGGCAAGGGAATCGGGAAAGCCATGTTTGAAGACGCCGTTCAATACATAAGGGGGAACGCCCAATCGTTCCCATGCTCTATGGAGCTGAATGTCAACCGAAACAACAAAGCTCTCAATTTCTACCGCAAAATGGGCATGAAGAAGCTTCGCTCTGGCGATTTTGAAATAGGCGGGGGCTTCTTTATGAACGACTTTATCATGGGATTGGAAATATCCTAAAATACCATCAAACATAGCTCGCTCGCCCAATTCTCCATGTAAATGCAATCTTGCGTTCCGCCGAATCCCGCCAAAAGCGAAAATACCGCCGTTGACGCGGATTTCTAAACTTTCGCCCAGTGAAAAAACTTGAAATCCGCCGCGTCTTTTAAATTATATCAGCGTTTTATGGACGACTTCTTTTCGGAAAATCCGTTCGACTCTTCCGAACTCCCACAGGGGTGGTCGGAACGCGATTGGTACGGCTACTTAAAAAAATCGGAAACCGAGATAGCGCGTTTTGCATCAATATATTCCGTAAATCGCCTGAGGGGAAAAAGTCTCGAAGAAATAGCGAAAATCGCCGGTTGGACCATGCCGACCAAGGAAGGGGGCGAATACTATGACGAAAGCGAAGCCGAATACGCGGACGAGCCATGGACTTTGTTAAACCACCCAATATATATAATATCCAAAGGCCTTTTAAAATGCCTCCAGGAACATTTCGGGAGGGTCGTCAGTGAAACGCAAATGCCGCCAGATCTCGTTTGGGACATATCAAAATCCTTGATAGAAACATCGAGTTTTATGGCGCTTGCGGCAAATTCCACTGACTTGAGCGAAGATATACTGGCACGATGCAACTACAAGATGGCGGCGACTAAACTCAACGAGATAATAGCCAAAACATCTAAAATCCCAGAACCAAAATCCGAACAAGGGCGCGAAAGGATAAGGCGCATCAACAGCATAATTTTCGACATGCGCCAGTTGTGCTTGAATATGGCTGAAGGCCTAAGCGTGGGAAAATTTTAAATTATGAAAATCCAAGCAATACTTATTCCTATAATTTTATCGGCAGGCACACAAATTCTACCGGCGATGCCGAACATGGTGGGAGACGTCGCAAAGCGTTCGGCAAAAATATGGTTTGCCTCGGACGACGCTTCCGAAATAACCGCCGTATGTTCACCAAAGAACTCCCCTGAAACAAAAATAGTCGGCCATTGCGAGAGCATTTGCCAAAACTCGGCTGGGAATATAGGAATCTTATCATTTGAGAACCTCGACGCGGGCACGGAATATTCGTACGTCATAACGGAAAAAGACTCCACTGAAGTTAGCGGAGGCTCGTTTAAGACCCAGGCAGATTTTGAAGACAGAACTCCCCCTCCTGATTTTACATTCGCCGTTCTCGGCGCAAACCATATCAACGATGCAAAATACGATCCTCCATTCCGCACTCCCGGAGGCGAGTATGAAATTTTTGAGGCGGTCAGAAAATCCAACCCTGACTTCGTCATATGGACCGGCGGGGCGAATAACCTGCGCAAAGCCGACATCGGGGCGCGAGGAGCCATAATATCGCGAACATTGGATTTGCGCAAGTTGCCCGAAGCCGAAAAGCTGCTCAACACGCGCGCCAACTACGGAGTCGCTTCGCTTTCAAGCATGGCTGGAACAAACGACGATTCCTTTTCTTCCTCAACAGCAAATTCTCGCGAGATCTTTAATTCTCTATGGGCAAATCCCCGGGGGAAAGACAAAACATCCGCCTCGTATGCCATAAGATATTCCGATGCGGAAATCTTTGTGCTGGACGATGTTTCCAATCGCTCCAACCTGGATTACGGAAATGCCAAACCGAAGTTTTTGGGAGAGAGCCAGCTCAATTGGCTGATTGGAGCGTTGTCCTCGTCGCGGGCGAAATTCAAGATTATAGTCATGAACACCCCGATTGCGAATCCCGTCAAATCTTCGGAAAACTTCACCAATGCTGTCGAGGAAAGAAAAGCCCTCATGGATTTTCTCGTCGCAAAAAAGATAACCGGCGTGCTCTTAATTGCCGGAAACAAGCCCTATGGCGAATATACGCGCATGGTGAGAGCCGGAGCATATCCGCTGTTTGAAGCTTCGCCCGCACCCCTGACAGCGCGCCCGTCGGAAGAGATAAAAGAAATGAATTACTTTAGAGTTCCTAGCAGCTCCATAACAAAGCGGGCATTCTTACAGGTAAAAGTTGACGGTGCCGAAAATGCGCGCGCAGTCACTTTCACATATTTCGACTCGAAAGGCGAACCGATCTTCACTTCCACCGTAAAAGAAAACGAACTGCAAGTTTTCGATTAGGGTTGAGAGCTGCCCGAATTCTTTTCCGAATCCGCCGCTTTTATGCGCTCGGCGCGGGCTAAGATTTCGCCGTCCAAGAGGCGGGCGAAAAATTTTTCACCCGGATTTATTTTGGATGTGGAGGAGAGCATGTTTCCCCGCGAATCAGATAGCAAGGCGTACCCCCTGCGCAATGCGCTTTCCGCCCCTAGGAGCCACAGCTGTTTAGAGAGCCATTCTGTCCGGCGCGCAAACAACTCTATTTTTGCGCCCGGATTGATTCGCGAAACACCTGACTGCGCCGCGTAAACCTTCTCTTTGAAAGAATTTATTCGGCGGGCAAAAAGCGTCCCCAAACGCGACTCCGCCTCATCCAAAGCCATGTTTAAATTCAAAATCTTGGAAACGGCGGAGCTGGTCCGCAATATGCCGGAGAGCGAATTTAATTTCTCGAATAAAAAATTCAATCTGTGCCCAAATTCTCTCGTCAGGGACGATGAAAGCTCCCCCAGCTTGGATTCAGCCTCTATGCGCGAGCTCGATATGTACTCGGCGGCGGCGCTTGGGGTTTCAGCCCTGAGATCGGCGGCAAAATCGGAGAGAGTAAAATCTATTTCGTGGCCGACAGCCGAAATAGTCGGTATTGGAGAGCCCGCCACCGCACGCGCCACCAATTCCTCGTTAAATGGCCACAAATCTTCAAGGCTTCCGCCTCCGCGCATTAGAATTAGGAGCTCCAAACTTTCCCCGCCCGCTTTGAATTCCCGCGCAAAATTTATCTGCGACACTATTTCTCCCGCCGCCTCCGCCCCTTGAACGCGAGCTGGAAATATCCAAACATTTCCGCACCAACCGCGCCGGCGGAGTATTCTGCAAAAATCCGCAATCGCCGCTCCGGAAGGCGAGGTTATCACTCCGATATTTCTCGGCAGCGGCGGTATCGGACGCTTGCGGGATTTGTCGAATAGCCCTTCGTCTGACAGTTTTTTCTTCAGCTGCTCAAATTTTTTGCCAAGTTCTCCCACTCCGTCTCTCAAGGCTGCTTTGATAGTCAGCTGATAGGAACCGCGAGCTTCGTACACGCCGATTTCACCGTAAGCGAGTATGCCCATGCCCTCCTCAAGGCGGAATGGCACCGCCCTTGAATATCCCTTGAATAGAACTGCCGACAGGGAAGCTTCGCCGTCTTTTAATGTAAAATAAGTATGCCCGCTCGAATAGGTTTTCAGATTTGATATCTCTCCGCGAATCCACAACTCTGGAATTCCCGACTTCACGAGATTTTTAAATCTTCTTGAAAACTCCCCTACGGAAAGAATCTCATCACTCTCCTTCAGAAATCCCATCGCGTTTTCTCCTAAGTTTATATCCGTAGCGCTTGTCGAGCATGCGCGCTACGATGGCTATTACGGCAAGAACCCCGCCGCCCAACATTAATTTTGAAAGCCCTCCCTCAAATATGCCCTCCCCGAAATAAACATAAGCCGAAATTTGAATGTATTGTATGGGAAGCGAAACTACGACATATTTCATAAATGGCACTTCAGCCATTCCCAAAACATAGTTTTGAACCGATAAGGGATTGCCCGGAATCATGCGCATGAGAAAGGTTAGCTCGTAATGCTCATACTCCGGAATTTCGGGAATTTTTATTCCGCGCTTCGCAAAAACTCCGCGCAAAAACCTTCCAAATCGCCTGGAAATGAAGTATGAGGCGACAATGTTCAAGGTCACACCCAGCCAGCATGCCAATAGTATCAGTATGAACGGAGTGCTCTCCGCGCGCGACGCCGCTATGATAAAAACCGGCGTGACCGGCAAGAAAAAGATCGGGAGTATAAAAATAATCAGCGTATACGCGATTAGAGGGACCCCGTCCAAAAGATGTACGGTGTCGCGGAAATAGGCGCTCGCCTCGGTCAATATTCCTATTATCTCTCTCCTCCAAAGAAAAAAGCTCCACGCGCAAAGCGCCAAGACAACCGACGCTCCGAAAATTATGAATTTCGATTTTCGAGATTTAAATTTCATCTATCTTGCCAGTCGAAGATTTTCAAACTGCCTTTGCAAGTTTATATTTATCATATCCAAAGCCAGTCGGCCTCCGCCAGTTTATGGCGCAATGCAAGCGTATTCGCGCGAATATTGCACTTGGGAGAGAAATCGCTGACAAGTTTATACATGGCGAGTTTTTTGCCGTAAATTTTTGCGGCTCTGGCGAACGCATAACCTTCCATATCGACAAGCTCGGCAAGTTTTCCCGCCCGAATCCTATCGCTTCTAGTCTCCACAGGGCGGCTTGAAGTGACAAGAGTTTTCCCGGATTTAGATAAGTCAAAAACATGGTCGTTGTAAGGTTCAATACACGACGAGGCTGATATTTTATACAAAAAACCCATTTTTGCATGTTCTTCTCCTTTGGGAAGTTTAAAATTCATCGTTCTTCCAGCCATGCCTACATTTAAAGCAGAGGAAAATCTGTATTCTCCCGCTGCCCAGGCAAACGCCGCATAAGCGTTTACCAAACCTATGCCGCTAATTACCACGAGCGATTTTTTTGATTTCCAAACTTCAAAAGGGCGAGTCTTAAGTTTTTTAAACCCAAATTTTCCGGAATTCAAGACGTCGCAGACTTCCCATATGGCAGCTGCAAATATAACTTTCATATCTCGAGATTTTTTAGAAGTTTTTCTCTAAATGGGGAAATATCCAAGGAATACTCGTTTACAAACGCCCATATGTGCTTTTGCAGAATGTCCTCAGCCAAATACTGCGCCTTTTCCCTCACGTACGGCATGCATTTATCAGGAGATGCAAATGCCGCAGCAATACTTTTGCACATTAAACCCTCCAAATCTTTTTTTAGATGGGAGAAATCGCGGCGCACGCAGATACAGCCCAAAGGAACCGGCAAACCTGTCTTTTCAGTCCACCACTTCCCCAGATCTGCCGCCAATGCGAGCCCGAAATCTTCAAAAACGAAACGCCCCTCGTGTATTAGAACCCCGGAAGAAAATCTCCCGGAAGCGACGGCTTCGACTATATCCCTAAAAAACATCGCTTCCATCTTGATCCCGGTTCCCGCATAAGATTTTAGAAGCATAGCCGCCGTAGTGTTCAAACCCGGTACAGCCACGGGAGAAGAGGCGTCAAACAAACAATCCTTTCGGGTTATTAGGACAGGCCCCGTTCCTATGCCGAGAGCAGCCCCTGCGTCGAGAAGCTCGTATTTGTCGCGCAAATTCATATAAGCGGCAAAGGAAAGTTTCGTCACGGGAAATTTGCCGGATTCGGCAGCCATATTCAAGGTTTCAATATCCTCAAACACGAATTCAAAATCCGACGGCAACTCTCCGCTAATGAGATGAAAATAAGAAAAAGTGTCGTTGGGACACGGTGTGATTGCAAATTTCATTTTAGATAGATTCAAAATGTTCTGAGAGTCTTGTAAAACCCGTCGCGCTCGCGCGGACAAAATCCAGCATTTAATATTGTGCGGCGCATGTTCTGGGCCGTAGCCTTGTTGTCTATTCCGGCGGCGCGCACGACCATTTCGTCCATTAATACGCCCCCGACATCGTTCGCACCGAAACCAAGAGCTATTTCCGCAATTTTTAAGCCTTCTGTCAGCCAGCCGGACTGTATATATTTAATATTGTCCAGCCATGCCCTGGCTATTGCTATGGTCTTCAAGAACTCCGGGGCCCCGACGCGCTGTAGACGCCCCTCTAACATAGTATTTTCAGGAGCTACCGGCCAAGCGATAAACGCGTCGAACACCCCGATTTCGTCTTGAAGCGAGCGCACTATATCAAAGTGTTCAAGGCGTTCAGTAAAAGTTTCGCCGAGCCCGAAAGTCATCGTGGCCGAAGACCTCATTCCAAACTTCGCAAGGGCCCGCATGACTGAAACCCATTCCTCGACGGAACACTTGTTTCCGCAAACACTTTTCCTTATGCGGGGCACGAGCATATCCGCCGCTCCCGGAACGGAATCTGCACCTGCGGATTTCAAGCCCGCCACGGCGGCTTCTATAGAAACTCCAGCTGCGCGGGCGAACCAAACAATTTCAGAAGGGGAAAAGACATGCAGGCAAAGTTTTGGAAATGCTGATTTTATCTTCTTCAATAAGCTTTCCGCCCATGCTAGAGTAAAATCTTCGTGCAAGCCGCCTTGGAGCATAATTTGAACTGCGCCGCGCCCGACCGCGTCGGAACAAATCTCGAGTATTTCGCCATCTGAAAGCCTAAATGAATCGACCCTGCCGGCGCGCGCGTGGTAGGCGCAAAACCCGCATTGGGCGCGGCAAACATTCGAATAGTTTATCATGCGGTTGACGATATAGCCAACTTCGCCCGAAGGATCCAAGCGGGAGAGCTGGAAACGCGCCAATTCCGCCGCCTCGAAAATTGAAAGGCTTTCGAGTTCCCGTGCGTCGGAAAGCGAGAGGCGCCGCCCTGCGGACAATTTTTTAATAAGTTCCATGTTCGGAAACGTAGTTGAAAGCCCGCTCAAATATGTCGGGCGGAAATTTAAAAATCAATCTGTCATAGTATTTCTCGAGCGTCTGCACTGAAATCTCCCTGCCCTGCGACTCGAAAAACATCTTTTGGGCGATTGAGATCTGGGCGGCCCGTTCTGCCTGAAATTTTTTCAAAGACCTTTCCGCGTAATTTCGAACTTGCGGAGCAATCTCGGCATACAAGGCCTTTTTCACGACGTACACCGCGTAAATCATGGGAATTCCGACTGTCTCCTTCCAAAGTTCCCCGAGGTCGTACGAGAAGTCGAAATTTCTCTCGGCAAATGCCATTGCGGGATTGCCTATCAGCAAAACAGCGTCGGCTGCCTTTAAATCCCCAGTGGTGTCCGATAACAAATCGAACCCGTATTTTATCATGCAAACATGCCTAAATGCGCGGGACGAGGTTCCAGTTTGGCTGGTCACATAAATTTTTTTCCCAGCCAAATCGGGAAGCCTGTAGCGCGAAAAGAGCTTTATGGAGATAATCTGGCCATCTCCGCCTATGCAATATTCGGGTATTACCGCATAATTTTTGCATATTTGCGGATAGATCCAGCGGGACACCAGCGATACGTCAAGAAGGCCCTTTTCCGCGAGCGAATTTAACTGCGAAGGAACCGCCGAAAAAATTTCAAAATTTTTCGGGATATCCGCGCAAAAGAGCGGAAGGCTGTTGATATATGAAACTCTGCCGAACTTATACATAGTTGGAGTTTGTCTTCACCGGTTTAAATCCCGCCCCCTCTATCGTTGCCCTGACAGAATTCTCCGTCCGGAGGACTTTATTCGCGCCCGCGGAGGCGGCGACTTCTTCCTGCCAGTGTGTCCCGCCGACGTCGTCGGCGCCGAAATTAAGAAGCACTTGGGCGAACCTGTCGCCAAAATGCGGGAGCGGAACGCGCACGTGCGAAAAATTATCTAAAAATAAGCGCGAAAGGGAACATATTTTCAAATCGTAAAGGCCGGAATCTTTCGCGGGTATCGGGCAATTTTTTCCGCGCCTGAACGGCAGCGGAACGAATGCTTTGAACCCTCCCGTTTCGTCTTGAAGCGCGCGCAAACGCGACAAGTGGTCGACCACGCTTTCGGGAGACTCCACATGTCCGTAAAGCATCGTCGCGTTTGTCTTCACGCCGCATTGGTGTGCGGTCCTCATCGCTTCGAGCCACTCGTCTCCGCTCAGCTTTTTAGGAGCGATCCTCGCCCTGACGGAACTGTCAAAAATCTCCGCCCCCCCTCCTGGAAGGGCGTCGACTCCGGCTTCCGACAAAATCCGAAAAACTTCCGCCAGGGGCTTCCCCGAGACTTCTGCCATCAGAGCGCACTCTGAAACAGTAAATGCAACCAGATTGAGAGTATTGTCGACCTCTTTTACGGCGCGCGCAACCCCGATATAATATTCGAGGGGAAGCTTAGAATATATGCCGCCTATTATATGTATCTCCCGCGCGCCGCGCTTGGCAAAATCCTCCACCCGGGAACTTATTTGTTTTGCCGTGAGCAAATAGGCTCCGCTGCTTCCCTCGGCGCGCGAGAAAGAGCAAATCGGGCACATCGCCTCGCAAATGTTCGAATAGCTGACGGCCGCGTTGACCGCATAATAGGCTTTATCCGCATGCACCTTTCGCCGCAACGCGTCCGCGCGGGCTCCGATCTCAAACGCAGAAGCGTTTTTTAGAAGGCTCAAAGCTTCCGCCTCTCCCATCCTTTGCGACCTTTCAACGCCTTTTTCCATTCAAACAACCATGGAAAGATGAAGATTTTTGTCAACTTTCAAAAAGAATCGAAATTGTTTGCGATTCCCGCGGGCGTTTTGTTTTACTACCGCGATGAATTTCTTTAACGGATTAAAGACATATTCCGAATTGGTAAAAATAGCCCACACCCTATTTGCGCTCCCCTTCGCCCTCGCCGCTCTCTGCCTGGCATATATCAAGGGATACGAGATTACTTTGGGCAAGCTCGCCGCCGTCGCCATTGCATTCGCCGCCGCCCGCTCGGCTGCCATGGGATTTAACAGAATCGCCGATATCGACGTTGACGCTCTAAATCCGCGCACAAAAAACCGGCCTTCCATAAACGGCAAGATATCCAAGAAACAAATGATATTTTTTACGGGATTATCGGCTTTAATATTTGTCGCTTCAGCCTTTTCGATAAACTTCGCGTGCTTCTGGCTGTCTTTCCCCGCTTTGGCGGTTTTATTCGGATATTCCTATTGCAAGCGCTTTACTTTCGCTTCTCATTATATGCTTGGCATTGCCCTCGCGCTCGCCCCGATAGGCGCATGGATCGCGGCGGCAGATTCGCTTTATTTGCCCATACTTGCCCTCGGCGCTGCCCTCCTTTTTAACATATCGTCGTTCGATATCATATATTCGCTCCAGGATTTGGATTTCGACAAGGCGCACAGCCTGCATTCAATTCCCGCAAGATTCGGCAGAAGAAACGCGCTTTTATTGGCCGCTTTCGGTTTTCTTGCTGCCTTTGCCTTATTTATTTTCACGGGGCTTCTATTTTCTCTGAACGCTTTCTATTTCGCATGCTCCTGCGCGATAGGCGCGCTGTATCTTGCGGGAATAATAACCACCTTGAACTGCGGCTTGAAGCGTGTAAACCTTGTATTTTTCTACATTAACGTCTGCGTTTCCGCTTTGCAGTTCTTTGGGATTGCCTCCAATCTTTTTTAGCTTTTTATGGCAAATATGAAAAAACGCGCAGTAGTTGCAATAAGCGGTGCGTCGGGCGTGATTTACGGATTGCGCCTGCTAAAGATGCTGTTGGCATGCGACTGCCAAATATATTGCACCGTCACAGGCGCCGCCCGCAAAATAGCCGCCTTGGAGCTCGGTTCCGAAAACATTCACGGGCTGCTCGAGAAAATGTGCTCTCCGGAAGAAAAAAACATGTCCGGCAAGCTCAATTTTTACGACAATGCGGATTTTTCCGCTCCGATGGCGAGCGGTTCCTTCAAATTTGACGCCATGGCGGTCATTCCCTGCTCCATGAAAACACTTGGAAAAATCGCGTACTCCGCCGGAGACTGCGTGGCTGTGAGAGCTGCGGAAGTTGCATTGAAAGAAAGGCGGAGGCTCGTGGTCGTACCGAGAGAAACTCCTTTGGCCTTGACACACTTGCGGGCGATGTGCTCGCTTTCCGAAGCGGGAGCCGTCGTCCTTCCCGCATGCCCGGCTTTTTATAATTCTCCCAAAAGCGCGGAGGATTTTGCGGATTTTATAGCGGCGAAAACCCTTAACGCCATGGGATTTGAACAGGAATTTCTAAAGGAATGGGGCGTATGAAAAAAAGCTACAAGGACATACAAGACTTTATAAAAACCCTGGAAGATGAAAACGAGCTTCTGCGAATTTCCAAAGAAGTATCGCCTGAACTCGATATATCAAAGATCACCGACGCCGAGTCTAAAAAACCCGGTGGGGGCAAGGCCCTGCTCTTCGAAAATGTAGTCAAAGACGGTAAAAAAACTTTTCCCGTGGCGACAAACCTGTTCGGCAGCGAAAAGAGAATGTCGATGGCCTTAGGAGTCGAAAATTTTGGGCATGCGCAAAGAAAAATCGAGGAGATCGTGAGCCTGCGAGCCCCCAAAAATTTTTCCGAATTTCTGGAAACAGCCAAAAAGTTTCTGCCGCTAACGCTCATCGCCCCCCGGAAATGCCGCGCCAAAACGCCGCCCTGCCAAGAAGTGGTAATGAAGGGCGAAGATGTCGATTTATCACAAATTCCGGTCCTAAAATGCTGGCCCAAAGATGGCGGGGCGTTCTTTACGCTGCCGCTTGTGTTCACGCGCTCGCCCGATAAAAAGGAAAGAAACTTGGGCATGTACAGGCTCCAAGTTTTCGATAAAAATACAACGGGCATGCATTGGCATATCCACAAGGACGGAGCACATTTTTTTAGGGAATATTCGGAGTTGAACATGCGCATGCCTGTCGCAGTCGCCGTTGGGGCGGATCCTGCCAGCGTCTATGCCGCCACTGCCCCGCTCCCAAGAGGGGCGGACGAGCTTTTACTTGCAGGATTTTTTAGGGGGAAAGGAGTCCCAATGGCGAAATGCCTAACTGTCGACCTCGAAGTTCCAGCCGACGCCGAATTCGTACTTGAAGGATACGTCGACCCGAAAGAACGGCGCCTTGAAGGGCCATTCGGGGACCATACCGGATACTATTCCGCCGCGGACATGTATCCCGTATTTCACGTGACGGCGCTCACGCGCAAAGAAAAGCCCGTCTATTGCGCGACATTGGTCGGCCCTCCGCCAATGGAGGATTGCTATATGGCAAAAGCCACAGAAAGAATATTTCTCCCCTTGCTGCGCTCCCTGATGCCGGAAATCGTCGATATCTTTATGCCCTGGGAAGGCGTTTTCCACAATATCGCAATAGTTTCCATAGACAAAGAGTATCCCGCACATGCCCGCAAAGTCGCGAACGGATTGTGGGGCCAGGGACAAATGAGTTTTTGCAAGGCGCTCGTCTTTGTGGACAGAAACGTCATTCCTTCTGATCTCGGAAAAATTTGGAGCCTATTCCTCGAGAGCTTCGATCCAACCGAAGACGCATTTCTATCGGGCGGAATATTGGACGTGCTCGACCATTCGTCGCCTAAAGCAAATATGGGCTCAAAAATCGGATTCGACCTCACGCGGCGCGCGCGCGGCGAACCCGCAAAGAAATCCTTCATTCCCGAGCCGGCGTCCCTTGAGGATACGACAAACATCGAAAACTTTATGCGAAAAAATTTTAAAGGATTTGAAGGGATCGTGTTCTCGAAAGGCTTTTGCGCTGTCGCCATAGACAAGGCGGGAGAAAAAGGGCGCGATATACTCTCCGCCCTCGAAAATTCCAAGCTTTTTGAAGGCAAGTTTCGGGCGCTCGCGCTGTTTGACGCAGATGTGGATATTTCAGACACTTCGAAGATTCTGTGGAAAATTTTTAACAACGTCGATCCCGAGCGGGACATTCTCTTCTGCAAGAGCGGGCTGTGCATGGTAGACGCCTGCAAAAAGAGCCGCGCCGAAGGACATCCGCGCGAATGGCCGGAAGAATTGCGCTTCGACAAATAAACTTGTAAAAAAAATAAATTGCCGATTTATTTTAAGTAGAAATCTATGCAAAATTCGACTTTTGAAAACGTCATCAGCGCGGCGAATGAATGGATATCGCTGGCGATAGACACCATTAAAACCGCATGGAAACAGCCAAATGCGCCCGAAATGCTTGGAATTGCGCTCGCCTTGGCTGTTGTATTGGTATTGATTCGCAAAATAAAGAGCGGACGCGCTCCGATAAAACTTTTCGACAATCGCGTCGGCGTAGTACAAGTATCACGCAAAGCTCTGGACGAGCTGGTTCAGAGCGTCTGTTATAGCCTGGGGGCATTGAACCGCCCAGACGTCAAAATATATACGCGCCGCGGACGTTTCTATATGACTGTCGCTTTAAAACTCGAATCCGGACAAAAGCTCCAAGACGCGACACAAGAAATACAAAACGCCCTCACCTCGGCCTTCCGCGAACATCTAGGTGTGGAAAAGCTCGGCAGAATCGACGTTAAAATAACGGGTTTTAAAGGTCTGATATACAAGCCTACTACAAAATTCCTCCCCCCCGTGCCAGACGACGAGGACGACGATATTCTAATGGAAAAAACTCCCGTGCTCGGCGCCCTCGATACCGACAAGAAAACTGAGGGCAAAAGCGAAAATCTTTAAATTATACAGCCCCAAACGCCATGGGCGCATTGTCTGAAAAATTGGAAAAAATCCGTTTCTACGGAATTCTCGATACGGGTTATGTCGCAAGAGAATCTCTCTTTAAAAAGTGCCGCGAACTTATAGACTCGGGAATAAGGATAATCCAGTTGCGGGCAAAAAGCGAAAGTCCAGCCGAACGCAAAGAAATAGCCCTTGAAATATTCCCCCTCTTCCAAAAGAACGAATCCCCGATTTTAATCATAAACGACGATGCCGAACTCGCGGCCTCCCTCCCCAGTGCCGGGCTCCATGTGGGCCAGGACGATATTTCCCCGCAAAAGGCGCGAGAAATAATTGGTTCAGACCGGATTCTCGGATTGTCGACCCATTCCCGAAAGCAGGCTGAAGAAGCTGCGAGTATGGCTCAAACCATAGACTATTTTGCAGTTGGCCCCGTATATCCGACTGCAACCAAAAAAGGGCGTCCGGCAGTGGGGCTCGGGCTTGTGGAATGGGTTGCAAAAGAGCTTAAGCCGCCACTCCCCTGGTTTGCCATCGGCGGAATAAACATGAAAACGGCCCAATATGTGCGAAAAGCCGGCGCTGAACGAATCGTGGCGGTATCTGAAGTTTTGCGAGCAAAGGATTCCGGCGCTGCCGCAAAATCGCTCGAAAATATCTTTTGGGGCAACGCCTAATAGGCAGGCAGCCCCATTGCGCTTCCCTGTTCTACCTTTTTGACCAACGCTTAATAGGCAGGCAGCCCAGAAACAAAAGAAAAATGCGATCTGCTACTTTAAGGTTTTTTTGACCGGCAGAGTAGATTCGTTTAGCGCCTTTTCAGCTACATCCTTTAAATATTCGGCGTCGCTTTCAGTCATCCAATCGGGCTTATATGCGATTTCTTTCGGGCTCTTGTCGAAAAGAAACCCGAACCAAAGGCAGGCTTGGAGATATTCTCCCCTCTTGTTTAGATGTATGCAATCCGCAAGAAGCTTTTTGACGGATTTTGAATGTTTGCCGCCCGACAATTTAACGTCCCTCCATTTAAAATTTCCCACGACATCGCCGTCATTCGGAGGCAAATCGGGATATTTAAATGATTCAAGCTCTTTGGGTGAGAAAGGCTTAAAAGGCTTTTTTTCCTGCGAGCGGTATATCCAGACCGCATCGCCCATAGGCACCACCCTCAGACCCAATTCCGAAGCAGTTTTTCTATATGCCTCGCGCGCCCTTCGGTGCATCTCGCCTTGATTTATCTTCCACCTGCCATCGGGATTAAAATCTGTGAGGCGCGGATCGTCGCTCCTGTATGACCAGGTCTGCTGCATTATTATTTCCGCCGAAGGGGCATATTTTGCGACATAATCGCGCAAATTTTTTGCGTACGGCTGATATGTCTCCGGAATCCAGCTCTCATGTGAGGCCTGCTGGATGCTCACAAAATCCCAATCGCAGCTTTCAAGTATATCCTTTAGGGTCATCGTTTTGTTTCTGTAGAGCTTGACGTTCGGCGAGGCCTCCTCTTTTTCGACATAAGACCAGTGGCGGCGCAATTCGCAACCTCCGTGGTTTGCCTTTCCAAAAGTCAATTTGCATCCCGGAACGCTCTCGGAAACTTTCTCCAAATAAGTCGAAAGGCTTTCGGCAAAGCTGTTGCCTATAGTGAGGAGAGCTACCTCCTTTGCTGTGAGGGCAAACGCAAAAGAGACAAATAAGAATATCAGGCAAATGTACTTTTTCATGCAAACGACTGTAAATGGCTTAAAAAAAACTTCAAGGAACTAATGTTGCGTTGACAAATCCGCGCGGCCGCTTACCTTATGCGGGCGTATTTTTTTCAACTATGGCAGACATGGCGACCATCGAGGGTCTCTGCAAACGCAGAGGTTTTGTTTACCGCTCTTCCGAAATATACGGCGGATTTAACGGTTTTTTTGATTACGGCCCGCTTGGGGTTGAGCTTAAAAACAATATCAAGCGCGCTTGGTGGAATGACTTCGTCCACGGGCGCGAGGATATCGTAGGCCTCGACGCTTCAATAATAATGCACCCCGACGTATGGCGAGCGTCCGGGCATGTGGCGGGATTTTCCGATCCCATGGTCGACTGCAAAGAGTCGAAGCTCCGTTTCCGCGCCGACCAGATATTTTTCGCCCCCGTCAAGGTTTCCGGCGAAATTATCGGCTATATAAGCGTTCTTGAAGACGAAGGCATGCAATCCGAAGCCGAGCGCAAGGCTATGGAACTGAAGCGCCATCTTGCCAAACAGGGCGAACTTGAACCAGTGGCTTTAAAAAACTACATGGACGCAAAACCCGAAGAGTACGAGCTTATACCGTCTCCCGCAACCGGAAAGCCCGGATCTTTGACTCCGCCCCGCGCATTCAACCTGATGTTCCAAACTTATGTAGGCGCAATGCGCGACGAGAGCGCCGTCGCATACCTCAGGCCGGAGACCGCCCAGGGAATTTTCGCCGATTTTAAAAACGTAATCGACACCACCCGCGTAAAAATTCCCTTTGGAATAGCCCAAATCGGCAAAGCCTTCAGGAACGAAATCACCCCGCGGAATTTCGTATTCCGAAGCCGAGAATTCGAGCAGATGGAAATCGAATATTTTATCTCTCCGCGCGAAGATTGGGAAAAGCTACACCGCCAATGGATAGACGATTGCAAGAAGTGGTTTGTATCCATAGGCATTCCCGCAGACAGGCTAGGCGAAGACGTCCACCCTAAAGAAAAACTCGCCCACTACGCCAAAGCTTGCACCGATATCACTTTTCATTTTCCCCACGGCTTGCAAGAGCTCCAAGGCATAGCCGTGCGCGGCAATTTCGACCTCACCCAACACCAGGACGCTTCGGGGAAAAATCTCGAATATTTCGACGAGAACCTGAAGGAAAAATACCTGCCGCATGTGATAGAGCCGTCGCTCGGCGTCGACAGGACCTTTCTCGCAGTAATGACAGCCGCCTATGCCGAAGACGAAGTCCCCAACGACAAGGGACAACCTGAAAAGCGCACGCTCCTGAAGTTCAGCCCGCGGGTCGCCCCCTTCAAGGCGGCGGTATTCCCGCTCGTAAAAAACAAGCCCGAGCTCTTCGAAAGGGCTAGGTCTCTATACAAAAAGCTAAGCCGCCGCTGGAATGTGTTCTTCGACGCCTCGGGAGCCATAGGCAGAAGATATCGGCGTCAAGATGAAATAGGGACTCCCTTTGGAATAACAATAGACTTTCAGACTGTCGAACAGGACGGCACCGTAACCCTCCGCGACCGCGACACTACAAAGCAAGTCCGCATGGGCGAGGACGAACTGATTTCGCATCTTTCAAAGGAAATCGACGGCATTTAAAAAAACGCGAATTTTAACATGCCATGCCGATGCGCCCCCGCACGCTTTAGCGGGGGCGCGTTTTTTTGAGAAAAGGCGCAAAAAAAGCTTTTAAAATGCCGCAATTTGTATTTGTTTTCAACGTTCTGTTTTAGTGCGTAAATGTCCGATTTCTTCGAGCTTAAAAATATAAACAAACACTTTGGCGAAAACCATGTCGCCAATAATGTTTCCTTCAGTGTGCGCTGCGGAGAGGTCTTTTCTTTGCTCGGTCCGAGCGGTTGCGGAAAAACCACCATATTGCGAATGGCCGGCGGCTTTGAAGATCCTGACTCCGGAAAGATTTTTCTCGAAGGCCGCGACATATCAGATCTCGTCCCAAACAAGCGCCAGATAAACACAGTATTTCAAAATTACGCGCTCTTCCCGCATATGACAGTCTGGGACAATATTGCTTTCGGCCCCCGCACCGCCGGGTTATCCGAAGACGACGTCGAGCGGAAAGTTTCAAAAATGCTTGAGATTATCCGCCTTGAGGACCAAGCACATAAGCGTCCAGATACCATAAGCGGAGGACAAAAACAGCGGGTTGCCATCGCGCGCGCCCTAATAAACAATCCCAAGCTTCTCCTACTCGACGAGCCTCTCGCCGCTCTCGATCTCAAGCTTCGCCAATACATGCTTCTCGAACTCGACCGCATCCACGATGAAGTCGGCACAACCTTCATATACGTCACCCACGACCAGGGAGAGGCAATGAGCCTCAGCGACAGAATCGCAGTGATGAACAACGGCAAAATCGAGCAAATCGGCACGCCAGCGGAAATATATGAAAACCCGCGAACAAAGTTCGTCGCCTCTTTCATCGGCGACACGAATTTCTTTGACGGCAAAGTGGCCTCTAAAATAGACGCCGAATATTGCAAAATAGACATGACCGACCTCGGAGAATTTCCCGCCTATAACGAACACAAGCTGTCCGAAGGGCAAAGAGTAACCGTTAGCATACGCCCGGAAAAGTTCAGAATTTTTGACAAAAAACCCGACAATGACCTCAATTCCTTTGAAGCGGAAGTTATAGACATCGTATACCAGGGAGCCCAAACCCGCTATTGGGTGCGCGCAAAGAACCACAGGATAAACATCGTCACACAGCACAACCGCTGCTACCTCGACTACAAGCAGCCTACATGGAACGACAGAGTCTGGATTGCCTGGCACAAGGACGACGTCACAACCCTCATTTCCCCAAGTTAGCGTTATGAAGGAAAAGCGGCATATCGGAAGCGGCGCTCTCAGCGCTCCAAAACTGTCAGAATGTCTCTTAACGGCGCCCTCCTTCATATGGCTTGTCGCTTTTTTTCTAATACCGTCGGTTTTAGTTTTTGCAATAGCCTTCAAGAGCGCGGATTCCGCCGGCGGCATATCGGACACATGGACATTCGATACGCTATTGAATGTCGTGCGCGCGGATTATTTGGGCGTAATTTGGCGCACGATATGGGTCAGCTGCCTCGTGACAATCATATGCCTACTGCTGGCCGTTCCCGTTGCTTACTGGATAGCGCAGCAAAAAAAAGAATACCGCTACTGGCTCCTATTGGCAACTATCATTCCGCTTTGGACGAATTTTCTAATAAGGATATTCGCATGGAGAGTCCTCCTGCACCCAGAGGGCTTTTTGCGCAGATCTCTCATTTTTCTCGGAATCATACCGGAAGACGTATTCCTCTTAAACAATATCGGGTCGGTGATAATTGTCACGGTCTATACCTGCCTGCCGTTTGCCATACTTCCAATCTACGCTGCGGCAGAAAAGTTCAACTTCGCCCTTATAGAAGCCGCGCGCGACCTCGGGGCCTCCCGCTTTAAGGCCTTCCGCTCAATCTTTCTCCCCGGCATAAAAAGGGGAATTTTCACCGCCGTATTATTGGTTTTAATTCCCGCAATGGGATCATATGCCATTCCGGATTTGGTCGGCGGAGTTGACGGAGAGCTGCTCGGAAACAAGATAGCCACAAGGGTGTCATCGAGCCGCAACCTGCCGGAGGCGGCGGCCCTGGCCGCCATGCTGGCGCTCATCATAACCCTGCCGTTCATTGCAATGCTTTTTAAACAGAAGCGCCTCGTTAAATATATAGTTAACATTCGGCGTTCAGCGGGAGACTCCACAAAATGAAGACCCGCTATACATCGCTTTTCGTCACGCTTTTTGTGATGGTATTCATGTATCTGCCCATTGTAATGCTCGTCACGCAATCTTTCAACAGCTCGCGGTATGGCGGGAAATGGAACGGGTTTTCGCTGAAATGGTACGAGGCGCTCTTCAACGACACTTCCGTGGTGAACGCGGCTGTAAATACACTCATAATAGCGGCTGTCGCTACGGCTGTTTCAACTGTTATCGGAACGTGCGCGGCTTGGGTTCTGCACTTGTACAAAAAATCCAAACTTCAGTCGGCGCACTATCTCCTCGTTTTCATTCCGCTGGGTGTTCCGGATATCCTAATGGGAATAAGTCTCTTGCTAATGTTTGTAAGCCTGGGAATGAATCTCGGATTGCTTACCGTCATTCTTGCACACATTACTTTCTGCATAGGATTTGTCACCTTTACCGTCCTCGCCAGGCTTCAGGACTTCGATTTTAATATCATACATGCCGCACAAGATCTCGGCGCCGGCTGGGGACGCATCGTCTGGAAAATCCTGATACCGCTGCTCGGGCCCGGAATTGCCGCTGGCGCAATGATGGCATTCACCTTGTCCATGGACGACTTTGTCGTGACATTTTTCGTGGGCGGACCGGGAAGCACAACCCTTCCCGTAAAGGTTTACAGCATGATGAAGCACGGCCCGCCCGCAATTATCAACGCGCTTTCGGTCATATTCATGGCGCTCACCTTCACCGCCGCAATCGCCGGACAATTCTTCACCCATAAAAAATATTAACACATTGCTATTATGAAAAAAATTATGCAAAAAATCCTTACCGCCGCATTTATAAGCGCCATCGCACTGCTTTGGGGTTGCGGGCCTTCCAAGCCCGTGCTTAACGTCTATATGTGGTCGGACTATATCGACCCGGAACTCGTAAAAGACTTCGAGCGGGAAAACGGCTGCAAAGTCATTATCGACATTTTCGACTCAAACGAATTTATGTACTCAAAGCTCAAGGCGGGCGGAACCGGTTATGACGTAATTCTACCCACCACTTATATGGCAAAAGTCATGTTTGAGCAAAATATGATTGAAAAACTCGACCTTTCAAAAATCCCCAACTCCAAATACATTAGCAAGGATTATTTGAAAGATCTCGCCGTAGATAAGGAAATGAAGTACAGCATACCCTATATGCTCGGTTATACCTGCATCGCCTATAACAAGGAAAAGCTCGGTGAAATTCCAGCCTCTTGGGCAGTTTTCGGCGACGAGAAATACAAAGGCCGCATGACTATGCTCAACGATATGCGCGAGACTATCGGAGCCGCCCTGTTCTTTAACGGATTTAAGATGAACTCAACCGATGACAAGGAACTTTCAAAGGCAAAAGAAACCCTGCTTGAATGGAAGAAAAATCTGGCTAAGTTCGACAACGAAGTCTACAAGGTCGGCATACAGTCGGGCGAATTCGTAATAGTACAGGGATACAGCGGCGATTTATTCCAAGTTCTGGACGAAACTCCATCTCTTTCATTTATGTGCCCCAAAGAGGGACTATCAATTTCCTGCGACGATTGGGTGATACCTGCGGGAGCCCCGAACAGAGAACTCGCATATAAATTTATAGATTATGTCACAAACCCGAAAAACGCCGCAAAAAATATGGAGTTTACCTGCTATAGCGCGCCAATTCCTGAAGCAAAAAAGTACATATCGGAGGAAAACCAAAACCACCCCGGCATGATTATGCCTGTTGAGCTCTACAAAAAAGGCGAAATCATAGAAGATCTCGGAGATGACAACTCAAAATACATAAAAATCTGGGACGAGATAAAAGGAAACTAAAAATCAAATTCCGAAGCGACCATCAGTCCATTTCAAACCCGCGCTATCAAAAGCGCGGTTTTTTATTAGATGGGGTAAGCCACCTCCACCTCCTTTTTGAAGTCGAAGCTTGCCAGACTGCCGCCCAGTAGGAGAATCTCGGGATTTATTAGGGCGAGCGCGATTGCAAACTGATTTTTTATCCTCCGCCTATAGTATGGGAACACTTGCAGGGTTCGCCTTCAAAGCGAATAATAACGAGCATTTTTGAAGCTTTCCGCTCGATTTCGCCTTCGGAAAGTCAGGCAATGCGGGAAGGCGAAAGCCATCTTGTCCCATGCGTTCATGCGCGCGGATAAGGCGCAATTCTGGTAGGCCGCGCTTATTTGAGCGATGCATAAAAAAATCCCGCCTTTTACAGGCGGGATTTTTCAATATTAAGAATTTCGGACAAGAAATATCCTTAGTTTTTACGCTCCGCAGCCTCCGTCCTTATAACCGCAATCGCGGCACGAACGGCACTTGCCGTCGAAGACGTATGCGAGGGAATGGCACTTGGGACAAGTCAAAACCGTTCCCATGTTTTTCGACTTTTTCTTCGGCTGAGCCGTGCTCAACGGAAGTTCCGTCTGCAATGGCCCCTTTGCCACGGATTTTACAGAAAGAGTGCTGTTCCCGCTTGAAAATAGAGTGTTAATGTAGTTCTGATCGAGCTGCCTCAATCTCCTTCCGTTTTCCGGCGGGAACATCCAGTCGAGCAGCTGCATGAGCAAATCGACTATGCTCTTGCACGTGTGTATCTCGGGTTTATCCTCGTCCTGATATTCGCCAATTCGCACCCAACCGGAAGGATCGAAAGACATATATCTAAATGAAGATATAAAGTCATCGAACGGAACTCCGTATTGAAGCGCAATGGAAAAGGCTTTGCAGAAAGCGTCAAACATGCCGTTTATAAATGATCCGCCCTGGCCGAGGCGCCCGAATATTTCCGCGCAATATCCATTCTCGGATATGCCAACAGTCATGAATCCGTTGATGTCTTCGCCAACAGTAAATTTGACGGTCTGTCCCCACCTGCGGTATGGCAAACGCTTGCGAATGGGGTTTGCGTGTTCTTGTATGCGTATCTGAGTGGCAGTCTGAAGGACTTTCTGCCAAGCCTCCTGAACTTCCGTAGAGTCTAAACGGGTGCTGTAAACGGCATTTGCCTTTGATCCGTCGCGGTAGATGGCTATGCATTTTACACCCAGCTCGTGGCTTTCTATCAACGAGTTGACGATGTCTTCCTCCGTTGCCGAAGCTGGCATGTTTATAGTTTTAGAAGAAGCTCCGGATATGAAAGGCTGCAGAGCTCCCAACATTTTAACATGCCCGGCAGTGGCTATGCAGCGCGTTCCTCCAAAGGCCATATTCGCGCAATCGAAGACCTTTAGCGTGTCCTCGCTGACCCATGGGATATCCTCCATATGGCCGGCGCCGAAATAAAGCGGCATGTCGGAAACGGCAAGCTTGCCCTTCTCCGAAAGCGAAGTTAGGCGCTTGAAAAGCTCGTAGTATTCTGAATCCTCGCGGAACTGCGATATGCGCGCGGATATTTCGCGGCAAATCTCTCCGCCCTCGCTGAGGTTGCGGAGAATTTCGAGACGCTCCTTGACATGGCGGGACTGAAGGAAATTTTCGAGCCCCGCCAGCCCCGACACCTCCGCGACAATTGTGGCTATTTGCTCGAAAGTGTATCCAAGCTTTGCCAATCCCATTGGAACCAGTCCGTTTATCAGGGTCATAGTTCCGCCGCCGCTCAACTGCTTGTGCTTTACCAGAGAATATTCGGGCTCGGCGGAAGTCGTTCCCTCCTCGTAGATGCCCAGAGGCGCGCTAATTGTTCCAGTCGGAGCTATGCAGGTGACAAAACTGTTTCTAAAATGCTTCGCCGAGCGGACTCCATTCCAATTTTCGCCGGCCGCTTCTATAACCGCGCGCCATTCGTCCCCGATATCGACCAGATCCTTGCCTATGCTCATGTGGAAGCCTTTTACGGCGTCCTCGGGGGTAAATGAATCCTCTTCCGGCAGCGGTTCGGAAGCCTTGCGCTTTGAAGCCTTCATTCCGACTGACGCCTTAAGCTCGTCATTCATCAGCGAGTGCATGTTTATGACTCTGCGCATGCTTCCCTTTATAAGGGGATATTTTGTAAACGCGCCGAGCGCATCGGCAAGTTTTGCGCTCACCGCATAGCATGTGGAAGTGAGAAGCGATGCGATACTTGCCGCTATGGTTCTGCCCTCCGGAGAATCATAAGGGATTCCCAAAGACATCAGCAGGCCGCCAACATTCGCAAATCCTATGCCCGTAGTGCGATAATTCACGGTATTTATGGCGATTTCAGGAATGGGGAATCCGCCTTTTGTTATATTCATATCCGCAGCGAGCATCGCTATCAAAACCGCACTCTTGAATTTTTCGATATCGAAAGCCCCGTTGCGATAAAAACGCAATATGTTAAAAGAGCTCAGATTGCACGAACTGAAAACAGGCCCGAGATATTCCGAGCACGGATTGCTCGTTTCGATGGCGACCTCGTCCCTAAACGTGCTCCAGAAGTTGATGATGTCGTTGTTGTGAAGCCCCGGCTCTGCATTGTTCCATATAGCGTCAGCCATCATGGATAGAAGCTCCATTGGCTCGTATTGCTTTACGATATGGGAGGGATCCTTAACCCAACGCGTCGCATACTGCTCGCCCTTCTTAAATGCGAGCCAAAAGCCGCTCTTCATCGAAACAGTATGGTTGGCGTTTTGATTGGATAGGGTTTGACCATATATCAAATCGTCCATAGACGGGCTGAACGACTTGTCCACTGCCCACGGCGTCGAAAGAATTATCTTGGCTGCAATCTTTTCCTCTGGAGAGCCGTTCTCCAGCTTTTGCTCCGACAACTTGCGCAATCCGAGCATTACATTGTGCTCTTGAAGTATTACTTTTGCAACTTCCTCTTGGCGGAATTTTGTTTTTACAAACTCGAATACATCTGGATGGTCGGAATACATCACCACCATTCGCGCGGCGCGGCGCGTCTTGCCGCCGGATTTAATTGCGCCGGCCATCTTGTCCCACCCGCGGTCGAATGAAAGCGGTCCGGAAGCGGAACCCTTGCCGGCTATCGGCTCGCCTTCGCTCCTGATTGAAGATATGTTGATTCCAACTCCCGACCCGCTGGAGAATATCGCGCCTTCCGTATATTGATGGCGCAAAATCGCCTCCATTGAATCTTTTACGCCAAGAATGAAACATGCGCTCGCCTGCGGGTTTGCATAAGCATTGACCGACTTCTTCGCTTCCACGCCGTGCTTGGTTTCCACACCGTAGAATGCGTCGTTGCCCTTATTCCCCAAAATACCGCGAAGGTCGGGCCTCCCCCATCTCCACTGCTCCCACTGCCCTATGTTAAACCAGACGGGACTGTTCGGCGCCCATATCTGATGCAGAAGCATATATTTCATCTCCTGGTTGTAAATCAGAGCCGATTTTTCGTCGGCGAAATATCCGAGCTGGTAGCCCCACACCGTGTAGGTATTGGCAATGCGGTCGAAGACGTTTTTTAAAGAATCCTCGTATTCGGGAGTCCCGGGATCCTTGCCGAAGATGTATTTGCTGACCGTTATTTTCAAGGCATTTTCGCCCCAATGCGCCGGAACTTCAACTCCTTTGCGCTCGAATGTTATATCGCCTGCGGCAAACATCTTTACATCGTGCCGCGTCCACTTGGCCGTATCGTAGGCAAAAACTCCCTCCTTCGTGAAAATTCGCTGGAGCTTGAATCCGCCGGCAGGACCTTTTTTACCCAAATCCAAAGTTTGTTTCCCATCTACGATTATTTTTGCCATGACTTAAGTTTTCCTTGTTTGCAAATGCGTGCTTGTTTTAGATAAAATTCGAAATCGGTGCGAAAAACAAACCTGACGTTTTGTCAATAATCAGTAATAGACAAAACCACCGCTTCTGGTTTATAAAACATCTCGCGCCGATTTCTGACTAAAAGAAAATCCCCAAAGGGGGGCATTTGTCAACAGATTATTTCATTTTTTATTTTATTTTATAATATATTTATAATCAATAAAATAAAATTACGACCTCCAAAGTTTGAAACCTTTTTAAACACTCCGCCGGAGCCGGGCAAAAAACCGCCTGCCAAAAGCTTCCCAAATAACCGGCGAAACATCATGTAAAAAAATAAAAATGTCAAAATAATTCAATTTTTTTAAGTTTTTTCTTGACAGCCCGATGGGCGATTTTGAAGCCTTGCGGGGAATTTTTCATATGCAAAACGCCGCCAGTCCCAAAAAAATAAAATAAGCGCTTAAAAAACTGCGCGCGCCCAGATGGACATCGGAAGCGGATTCCCTGCCCGCAAGGGCTTTAATAACAGTTCCCCGCCCTCAATCTTGCCGGCTTTCGGGAAAAACTGCTTCAACATATTGGAAGCCATTATAGATGAGGCTTCTAAGTTATAAATAGTCATTAATATAAAAATTGGGCTCTCCGATAATATCGCCGAACATTCCTCCAACAAAAGGGGAAGCATTTTTTCAAGTTTCCAAAGTTCGTTTTTAGGCCCCCGCCCAAATGCCGGAGGATCGAGAATGATCGCGTCATAGAAGTCGCCGCGCCTCGCCGCGCGACGCGCGAATTTCAAAGCGTCCTCCACAATCCATCTGACCGGATAATCCCCAAGAGACGAGGCCGCCTGGTTTTTCCGCGCCCATTCGACAGACGGGCGCGAAGCGTCCACATGGGTAACCGAGGCACCCTCCTTAACCGCAACGAGGGTAGCCGCCCCAGTATAACCGAAGAGATTTAAAATTTTAGGCGGTTTTATCGGATTCCCGGGGACAGCGATCCTTTTTTTTATTTCGCTCCGGATAAATTCCCAATGCGGTTTCTGCTCGGGGAAAACTCCAAGATGCTTGGAGCCGCCCATAAACTTCGTGGCGAATTTAATCCCGTTAAAGTCGAGAACGGGGGGAAAAATCTCCCTGAAAAATTCCCACCTTGGATTGCTTTTATCGGAATCAATATAGCGGCAATCCGCCTTCTTCCAAATTTCCGGACGAGATTTTCTCCACCAAGCTTTCGGTTCGGAACGCTCGACTACAACTTGCCCGAACCGCTCGAGCTTGAGCCTGTCGCCGCTGTCGAGCAGCTCGTATTCGCTCCATTCGGAAGCAAGAGCCGGTATCTGGCAAAATTCGTTTTCCATTTCAAGCGCGGCGGCCGTTCGCAAGCTCAACAATGCTGCGCAAATCGACTTTCCCCTCGTAAAGAGCCTTGCCGACCACTGCCCCATCGAGATTTGGATATTTGATGGATAAATCCGCAAGGTTTTCAATATCGGCCAGCGACGCCACCCCGCCCGAAGCGATGAGTTTTGCGCCGAAAGGCTCGATAACTTTCAGCATTTCCTCCTGCGCATCGAGATTTGCGCCTTTGAGCATGCCGTCGGTATCTATATCGGTATAAATAAATGTCTTCACACCTTCGCGCGCGAGTGCGGCAGCCAAGTCAGTTGCCTTTGTCGCGGAAACTTCCACCCACCCGCGAACCGCTACGCGGGAGCCTTTTGCATCAATGCCCACTGCTATTCCATCGCCGTATTTGCGGGCGAGCGTAATTGCAAAATCCGGATTTGTACATGCCTTGGTTCCCAAAATAGCCCGCTTAACCCCCGCGTCAAAAACGGCTTTGACTGTGTCCGAATCCCTGATGCCGCCTCCCAGCTCTATGAACATACCCAAGTCTGCAATTTTAGAAACAACGCCGAGATTTTTGCTTCCTCCGCAAAACGCTCCGTCCAAATCGACGACATGGATATACTCCGCGCCGGCATCCGCGAAAGCTTTTGCCGCATCCAAGGGATTCTCATAATAGACGGTTTTATCTTCCGCAACCCCCTTCCGGAGGCGCACGCATTTTCCGTCCTTTATATCGACGGCCGGATATATTTTCATTTCTTTAAATTAGGTTTATAAACGACTATGCGAAAACCTACCGTGCGGTTTCTCTGGTTGACATCCATAAAGCCCTCCTCGATTGAGACGAGCTTGTCGGTGGTAGTTTGAGAACTTCCGCCTATGAACTTTGCGCCTGAAATCCCGGCAGATGAAGGAACGACAAATTCAGAAACATTCCCGAGCAAATCGAAAAATCCTCTATCGTTTGGCTTTTTCGTCGCAACCTCCTTGCTCACCCCGCCGCTATTAACAGCATTCCACGATATCTCGGAGACATCGACATAGCGGAGCGAACCTATGGCTTTCTTAAAGAGCTCCTCCGAAGGAATTTCTACCCTGCGCGCCAAAAGCCACGACAGCCTGCTGCAAAAACGCTCCGCATCGGCATAGGAAACGGAATCGACTGGATTGCGGGGATTATCTGAATAGCGGCTCGGATTCTCCTGCATCACAAGGCTAAAGAGCTCTTGGGTCACTTCGTGTTTTAACATTTGGACATCGTCGGAAGCGTCGACTTTCTGAAGGGAATTCAGCACGAGCGCGCGTATTTTCGATATGTCGCGCATCATATAGTTTATGTATCTCAAGCGCAAGACCAGATCGTTGCCGATTGTTTGGCTTTTGGGAAAATCAATCTTAAATTGCTCGGCTTTTCTGAGCAAATTCTCCGATATCTCCCTCGCCGCGGCGTAATCGCCGTCTATGAGCGCGCGGCTAAGCAATTCGTCTTGTTTAAATATGTCGTCGGAAAATTTCCAGCTATAGGCGTCCATCTTCTTTTTTTCCAGAAGCACGACCTTTTCCTCGGAAGCGTGGCGGCTCTTGGGGAACATGCGGTTTAAGGTACGCTGGTTCTCGACTGCGTCAGAATATGCCTCCGACGCAAGCAAGGTATCGTTTTTCGCCTGATATTCCTCGGCCCGCTTTATGTATTCCTCTACCTTCTCGTGCAGCTCGGTAGACTTTAAAGACGCCAAATCTATGTCCAGCTTTTGGAGGCGGGCAAAATCAGTATATATAGAAGTGGGAAAATCAGAGTTCATTTGCGAGAGAATTTCTATCGCCTGCTCAAACTTGTCCTGCGCAAGTTTCCAATCCTCCTTTTTCAAAGCTTCACGCGCTGCGTTTTCGGCTTCGACACTTTTCAAATAAAGCGGCCGAGCCTGGAGCATCTTCACCATGCGGTCATAATCGGCCACTTTTTTTATGTTCTTATATTTTGAAAGCGGATACTCGGAATTTATGCGCGACTGCATATCGTAAGCTTGCCTGTACAAATCTTGCGCCAAAGCTATATCGCCTTTTGAATCGGCCTGCTCCGCTTTCGCAGCAAATTCATCGGCAATTTTTGACATGGGTTTAGCTTCGATATTGTGCAAGCGGGTCTGCAATTTCACCAGCCTCTGGGCGGGTGAACGGTCCGATGTATATGCCTTGTCTATGTATATTTCCTGCAAGCGTATCGCGCGGCGCAACTTGTCTACCGACTCTTGCGAAGGCTCGCCCACCGACGCTTCCTTTTCAAACTGCGATTCCAAATCCTCTGACTCCTGCAATAATTCAAGCGCCTCCTTTTCGGGATCTACGAATACATAATTATCCGGAGCTTTCTTCCCAGGGGCAAAGAGCGTCATAACATAAAAAAAGCCGAGCACGACTGCCGCGCTCAAAATAGTCAGCAATATCTTACCGAAAGTCATATTTTACTATAGCTGCATTTACAATGCTGTTCCATTTGATTAAAGTCAACTTTTATAATGGCGTTATCAATTTAAAAAAATAGGGAATCCGCATATATCTTCCAATTTGCAGAATATTCATGTTTCACAACTGCCTTGGAACGAATAAATACCAATTCAATATTTTCATAAGTATTTTTATGTGCCTAAGCTTTCAATAAATTAGGCTGATATTAATATTTAGAAGGAGGCATTTAAATTGGAACTCCCGCCGCTGGAGACTCGTTTTAGTTAAAAATCGATCAGCGCTTTCGATAGAAATTTATGTAGAAGCGCTTAAATCGGAATGTGCAAACGCCCATCTGAAAATCCGAGCGCGGGAAGCAGAATAGAGAGAGGAAGGCGGCTATTTATTTCCGCTTTGTTTTACCTCGATAATATCGTGGGCGTTGCTCTCTCTTTGTCCAGCTCCCGTCAGCCTCGTATAGCGCGCGTTTGCCCTAAGCTCTTCGAGATTGCGCGCACCAAGATAACCCATGCCGCTTTGTATTCCGCCGACAAATTGGCGCAAAGCTTCGTCCAGTGACGAAGAAAGCTCTTTCAGGGCCTCGACGCCTTCAGCTGTAATTTTATCGGACTTGACTTTGATGTCGTGGCCGTAGCGGGCGGCACTCCCGGCCTTCATTGCGGATAGGCTGCCCATGCCCCTATATTGCTTGTACATCTTTCCGTTTATTTCCATAACCTGCCCCGGAGCCTCCGGGCAACCGGCAAGAAGCCCGCCGCATATCATGCAGTCGGCAAGCGTAAGAGCCTTAACCATATCTCCGCTCTTGGTTATTCCGCCGTCGGCTATGGTGCGCACTCCGAGCTCTCTGGCTTGTTTTGAACAGACATAGAGAGCAGTGAGCTGCGGTATGCCAACTCCGGCCACAATTCTCGTCGTGCAAATCGAGCCGGGCCCCTGCCCGACCTTTATCGCATCTGCGCCGCATTTTGCCAAGAACTCCACTCCGGCTGCGTTCGTCACATTGCCGCCAATCAAGGTCAAATGTGGAAAGGCTTCGCGGAGAATTTTGACAGCCTCTCCAACTCCGGAAGTAAAGCCGTGCGCGGTTGAAACCGCAGCGACGTCGAGCCCCTCGTCGACGAGGGCACCGACATGGGAAATTATGCTTTCCGAATCGAGAGCCCCGTCGGCCTTGCGCATGAGCGCGATGGACGCGCCGCAAAGAAGCCGGAATTTTGAGTCGCGCGCGTGCTTTTGAGAACCCTCCGCCCCGTGTTCTGAAGTTATGCGCTCTATATCGCTCAGGGTAAAAAGCCCGCGGAGAGTATCGTCTTCATCGACGACAAGAAGCTTATGAACCCCAAAATGCTCATCGAAAAACTTATCCGCGACTTTAATTGGATCTGATCCGAGATCTTTTTGGCTGACAGTATAGACGTCCTTGCGCGGAGTCATCGCGGTGGCGACGCTTAGGGCCGCATAGCGCTCCTTGACTATGCTCCCGGGCAAGAGTCCGACAAGTTTGTTCCGCTCGTTTACAACGGGAAAGGTCCTAAAACGAAAATTCTTGTCGGATACTATCTTGAGAACATCGCCGATAAGCATTTCCGCCGATACTTTTATCGGCTCCTGTATCAATCCGTGAATATAATTCTTCACGCGCGCAACTTCCACAAGCTGATCTTTTTGAGACATATTGCAATGAATCAGCCCGAGGCCTCCATTGCGCGCCATGCCGATAGCCATTTGAGATTCGGTGACGGTGTCCATATCCGACGATATAATGGGAAGAGGCAGGCTTATACTGTCTGAAAGGCTCGTATCCAAACGCGTTTGGCGCGGCAAAACTTCGGAATAACCGGTCGCGAGAGAAACGTCGTCGTAGGTTAGAGCGAACGCGGCGTTATTGTGGAAAAAGTCGTCCGCGGACAAGAAAAATTTATCGTCTATAATATTTCCCATAGCAATCTTATTTTCCCCCAGAGGGATTAGACCCAGGCAAGACCCCTGTCAACTTTTTTTTATTTTCAAAATATAAAGGCGCAAATTTAGGGGCAACAGCTTTTCTTTTTGCTTTATACGCCCGCGCTCTCCCCTTGATCATTGCGAAATTTCCCCCCATGAAGAATAAAGCGCCTTAAACATTCCTTCTATAACTCATAAAACGAGAAGCGAAGGTAATTACATATTATCTTATTCCGCTGTGCGCACAGCTTTCACTATGCGGAAAAAAGCGCGGCTTCCACATCTTTTTTAGTCCTCGCTGCGATTACTCGTCGCGAACCTCGACTTTTATGGACGGAGCTCCGCTTTTCCAGCCTTCGGGAACGCGCATAAAATCGAAAGTATCTATAACCTTCTGATCGACGTTTTCGCGGATTATCTCGCGGGTATTGTATTGGCGCGCTGGAGGCTGCGCCGAAGAAGCCGAAGATGAAAGATTCTTGCCCGCAGGCTGCTGAACAGGCTGAGTGGAAAGAGCAGAATGAGCCGCGGAGTCCGGAATAGGAGAAATCTGAGGAGATTCCACCCTGCTTGACGGAATCGACGTCGAATCCATGAGTCCCTTCGCCGGCCCCTTCAAAACCACGCTCGGGCGCTCTATCTTTTTATCGCTCGACAGGAAATCGAATATGCTCGATTCGTCTTTGCGCAAATCCCCGCCGGCGACGCTTGTGGGAATGCCCGAGTCTGTTGAGCGGGACGAACGGAAATAGTACTTGTTTATGTCCTGCATAGATTTCTCTATCATCTCGCCGTAGTTCTCCTGAAGGAATTTTTCTCCGTAAAAGTCCGGACGGTTGTCGAAATCCAACCTTCCCTCATATTCCTTATTTAGAATCTCGTTCTTGCTTTTTAGATTGAGCTCCGTATCGGATTTGCTCCAATTGCGCCTTTTAGGCGCTCCGTCGGGGATATCGTCGAAAGTTTTTTTATTGTCGTATGCGCGGCGGCCTGACAACTCTTCCGAAAGAGGCGAATCGGGCCCGATAAATTCGCGCTCCCTTATCCATGAGGCGTTATCGGGAGCGGAAAATTCTTTCGACTCAAACTCCCTGTCGTTAAAGCGCGATTTCTTGTCAAAATCTGCGCTTTTATCAGTGATAAATTTCTTTGAAAACGACAAGTTAGCCTTTGTAAAGTCGTTGCTTTTGCTTGCCGAAAGCGCGCGCGGAAACAAGGCGGCAGAGAGCGTCAAAAACAGCCATGCGAAAAACCTTACTTTGTTGCGCCCAGCCCACATATCTAAAAAGAGGCGTTTTTTATATCTTCACTCCGATGAGGTCCAAGATTCTTTGCAAATCGTCGTTGCCCAAATATCTCACGATAATTTTTCCGCCTTTATTGCTATGTTTAAGTTCCACTTCGGCGTTTAGGCATTCAGATATTTTTTTTCGTATGTCCGAAACCACGGCCTCCTGGGCGGAACGAGCCGCAGACGGGGATGAAGAATGCCTTATGCGCCTGAGAGACTCCTCCGCCCCGCGGACATTCAGGCCGCTTTCGATAATTTTTCGGGCGAGCAAAAGCTGCCGCGACGGATCGTCGAAGCCGAGAATTACCTTAGCGTGCCCGGCGCTTATCAAGCCGCTCGATATATAGCCTTGAACCTCTTTTGGAAGCTTTAGCAAGCGCAGTGAATTTGCAATGCTCGACCGCGGCCGCCCCAAACGCTTGGATATTTCGTCCTGTGTGAGGCGGAAATTCTCCATCATATTGGAAATTCCGCGCGCCTCCTCGACGGGATTCAGGTTCATGCGGTGTATGTTTTCTATGAGTCCCTTTGCAGCGGCAGAAGCGTCGCTTGCGTCCTGAACGCATGCTATTATCTTCTTGAGCCCGAGCAGCCTGCAAGCGCGCACTCTGCGCTCCCCGGCGAGGAGTTCGTAATTGCCGTCTTTCAGCCTGCGCACGAGGACGGGCTGAAGAAGCCCCTCCGAGGATATGGAATCGGCCAGCGATTTTATTTCCCCTTCGTCAAACTCCGTGCGCGCCTGATATGGGCTCGATACTACTTTTGCGAGAAGTATTTCGCTAAAAAGTCCGTTTGAAGACACTTGAGAGGCCGCTATCGTTCCGCCCACAAAGTTGCGCCCGGCTGCGCGAGTTTGCACAGATTCGCTCCGCGCGGGAATATGAGCCGCTGGAGTTCCCCCCGCGGAAACTTTTTTAACCCCGGCGCCTATTATCGCCCCGAGCCCCCTGCCTAAAGTTTTTCGCTGGTTTGCCATGTTATTTTTGAGGTATAAAAATAGAGTCGCCAACTTGAAGCTTGGAAGGATCGGATATCTTATTGGCGTCGAGAATCCATTTTATTTTTGAATTATTTGCGCGGGCAATCTTTCCGACGGTATCTCCGGATTTTACGACGTATGTGAATCCAGTCTGCGGGAAATCAGTGCCAAATGTTTTAGGCATGGGCGCCTGCGGACGCTCTCCTATGGCTTTGGCGAGTTTGCCGATGGCGGCGTTGGTTTGTTCGGCAAGGGCCTCTATGTCTTTTTTTACACGCTCTATTATTTCGCGCTTGAGGACTTCGTTTTGAGCCGAAACCTCGCTCCGCACCGAAGAAACCTGCGCGCGGAGCGCATCGGAAGACGCCTCTCCGCGCCTGGCCTCGGACAGCCGCTCCTTCAGCTCGGAATTTTCGCGGGACAGCTGTTCCACCTCAAGGCGAAGCTTGCCCACTTCGCGCTTGAGAATTGCCATATCCTGCTGCAAATCGGCTACAGCCACGTTTTGGGAATATCCGACGAAACCTCCCGCCAGAAATATTACCATTGCAAAATTTGTTTTTAACAAACCCATAAATAATTAAAAAATGCAAATTCGCCCATTTAATACGGAACTTTTTTCAGTTTGAAATTATCAATAAGCTTTTCAAGCATTTTTCCTGCGACCCATTTCAATACGCAAATGCTTGACCTTCTTTAAGGATTCTGACAATTGCTTTGTTTTGTCAAAGTAATTCAATTTATCGGCATTTGGCTTCAAAAAATATTTACTATGTGCGGCATAACTGGATACGTAGGCTATAAAAACGCTTCTCCAATCCTGCTGGAAGGCTTGAGAAAACTCGAGTACCGCGGATACGATTCCGCCGGTCTCGCTTTGCTCAACGGCTCGCAACTTTATCTTGAAAAACGGAAAGGCCGGGTATCTGTGCTCGCCGACGAAATGCAGAAACACCCCTTCCGCGCCCAGACGGGGATATCGCACACGCGCTGGGCTACTCACGGCGAAGTCACCGACGCCAATGCGCACCCTCACCTATCGAGCGACGGAAACTTTGCGCTTGTCCACAACGGAATTATAGAAAACTATGAAAGCATAAAAAAGTTTCTCTCCGCCGAAGGTTATAGTTTTTCGAGCCAAACCGATTCCGAAGTTCTCGCAAACCTCATAGCCTACCATTATGCGCGCAGAACCGACGAAAAATGCGAGAGCAGATTTCTGGAAGCGGTGCGCAAAGCGCTCATGCATGTCGAGGGAACATACGGAATAGCCGTTTTATGCCGTTTTTTCCCGAAGCAGATAGTCGCCGCCCGAAAGGGATCTCCGCTCCTCATAGGAGTCGGCAAAGACGAAATGCTCGTATCCAGCGATGTGCTCGGATTCGCCGGGCGCGCCAAAAACGTCATATACCTCGAAGATTCGCAAGTGGCTAGCATAGCCCCTGAAAATTGCGACATTGTAACCATAGGCAACAAGCAAATAGACTTCGTCGTAAGCAAAATCGACTGGGAGCTTGAAAATGCGGATCTGGCAGGAGCTTCGCACTATATGGAGAAGGAAATTTTCGAGCAGCCCAAAGCGCTCGAAAACGCCATACGGGGCAGAATTTCCGACGATTTGTCGACCGCGCAGCTAGGCGGCATAAACATGACTCCGAACGAACTTCGACAGATAGACCGCATACTGTTTTGCGCATGCGGCACGGCGTGGCACGCCTGCCTCGCGGCGGAACACTTGATTGAAAAGTACGCGCGCATACCAGTCGAGGTGGAATACGCCAGCGAATTCAGATACCGCAACGCCCCGCTCGACAAGAGCACCCTCGTTTTTGTAATCAGCCAAAGCGGGGAAACTATCGACACTCTCGAAGCCCTGAGGGAATCGAAGCGCAAGGGCTTTAAAACTCTCGCCATAACAAATTCCGTGGGATCGACCATATCTAGGGAATCCGACGGAGGACTCTACCAATACGCAGGCAAAGAAATAGGAGTAGCCTCCACAAAGGCCTTCACGTCTCAAGTTGCGATATCCCTGCTTTTGGCTCTCTACATCGGGCGCATGAGGGACCTGTCGTTTGCCGAGGGCCGGGAGATTGTGAAAGCGGTCAAGTCGCTGCCGGCTATGGCGGAAGAAGTTCTAAAACTTGCGCCAAAAATTCAGGAAATCGCCAAAAAATACGCAAAATTCGACGACTTTTTATTTCTCGGAAGGCTATCAGAATTCCCAGTCGCACTTGAAGGGGCGTTAAAGCTCAAGGAAATCTCCTATATCCACGCCGAGGCGTATCCGGCGGGAGAGATGAAGCACGGCCCGATAGCCCTGGTGTGTCCGGAATGCCCGACAGTCGTATTTGCGAACACTGATGATGTTCTTCCAAAAATTATTTCAAACGCGCAAGAGATAAAAGCCAGAAAAGGCCCCGTAATTGCAATAACCAATTCTCCGGAGGATTTTGAAAAATCGGCTGACGACATAATTCCCCTGCCCAAAGTCCACGAAGCCTTGTGTCCGATAATTTCAACGATACCCGCCCAGCTGCTCGCCTATTACATAGCATTGGAAAGGGGCTGCGACGTGGACAAGCCGCGAAATCTCGCAAAAGCCGTCACCGTGGAATGACATTTTGAATTCCCTTTACAAATTCAAAATATTTCCGGCGGAGAAACGGAGTTAAACAAGTTTTCCCAATTTCGCGGGGACGCGCCATTTCTGATGCGAAAATTTCGCAATTTGAGAGCCCTCCGCGCGAAAACCCGCGGAATACAGGCAATGCAGCTGCCGCAAAAAAATCCCCTCAATCCGAGTAAAGCCAAGTTGAAAGATAGCGCGCGCCCGTATCGGGTATTATCACTACGATTTTTTTGCCCGCGTTCTCGGGAAGCCCGCCGAGTTTTAAAGCCGCAAAGACAGCGGCTCCTGCGGAAATACCCGAATGTATGCCTTCCTCTTTTGCAAGGCGCCTGGCGGTATTTCCAGCGTCTTCGTCCCCGACGCAAATTACAGAGTCTACAACTTCGCTGTCGTAATTTTTAGGAATGAATCCGGCGCCTATGCCTTGTATCTTATGCGCCCCGGCAGAACCGCCTGACAATACGGGAGAAGCCGCGGGTTCTACGGCGCATATCTCTATCGACGGTTTCAAAGGTTTTAGGAACTCTCCTATCCCGCTGAGAGTGCCGCCCGTGCCCACGCCGGCGACAACTATGTCGACAGCCCCGTCCGTATCGTCCCAAATTTCTTTGGCAGTCGTCCTACGGTGTATTTCGGCATTTGCAGGATTTTCAAACTGCTGCGGGATAAACGAACCCGGATTTTCGTCTCGAAGCTCCAGCGCTTTTTCGATTGCTCCTCCCATGCCTTTGGCGCCGTCTGTCAGCACGAGTTCCGCCCCGAGGCTCGAAAGCAGCTTTCTCCGCTCCACGCTCATAGTGTCGGGCATAGTCAAAATCAGCCTGTATTTTTTAACGGCGGCGACGAGCGCGAGGCCTATGCCGGTATTGCCGCTGGTAGGCTCTATTATCAGGGAACCGGGTTTTAAAATACCCCTCTCCTCAGCGTCATTTACCATGCCGAGAGCCGTCCTGTCCTTTATCGAGCCGGACGGATTAAAAAATTCAAGTTTCGCAAATATTTCGGCTTTTGTAGTGTTGATTGCGTTGAGCCTAACCAACGGGGTATTGCCGACGAGTTCCAATATGTTGTCCGCTATTTTCATCGCATTATTTTTGATTTGCCGCCGGGGCTTTGAAAGCTTTTGCATGAGATGTGCTTTCGAGGCAAAAAATTCGCGAGCGGCATCTATGGAAAAAGATTCAAAGCGGAAGCGGCTTTGTCAACTTATTTTATTTAATATGCAGCAGCATGCAGGGCAAACGTCGATTGCAAGCCTGCGCAATTCCAAGCTAATCGCCCACGAGTTTTACCCTAAAGAAAATATTTTTCCCAAAAGTCCCGGCGCATGATATAATTTTGCGCGCGCCGTCGTCGGAGAGAATTTCCGAGGACAAACCGTCTTCAGACCAGGAAATCAAATCGCCGCTCCACTCCACCTTTACCGAAACGTCTTCCATTCCGGAACGAACGCAATAAACAAAAACCGCCGTTCCGTCGGCTTTGGCGGTCGAGTAGAAATATCCGCTCTCCGAATAAGAATACGGGCGGTCGGCAGGGAAATCAAAAGCGTACCTTTCAAGGTTTGTTATGCCATCTCCGAAAGGGGCTGCTTCCGGAAGGCGGTCAGCTTCGGAGAAAGCGGTGAGATTCGCCTCAGCCCAAGATTCGTATAGCGGCTGTGTTGCTGCCGCGTTGATTGCGCCTATTCCAGACAAGTCGAAGCCGGAGGTTCCGTGTGTCGGATAGGCATCGTAGATAACAGTGCCCGAAGAATCTTTTGTGCTGCCGTCTCCGACAATGTCTATCAGCCTGACATATTTTACGCTTTG
>CASFWX010000024.1 GCA_949298545.1 uncultured Verrucomicrobiota bacterium
AAGAAGACGAAGTTGTATTGGCTCTTGAGCACTCAGGCCACAAATTCCATGACGCCCATAGAGAAGATGACGTTGGACCGTTTTGACCTGCCGAACAACGAGCGCCAAAGGCTGGTTCTCCACTTCTCAAAGAATCTCGTCGATTGGTGCTTTGCCGGACTTGTTGCGAAAGTCGATTCCAATAAGGCGTCGCGCCATTATGCTGCGATGGACATTGACGGCGACGATTTGATTATTCTCTCCCGCAGCGGCGACGAAAACGCTATCAGCGCGCATGAAGGGAATATGATAACATTCCACCGCGTTAAGAATTTTAGGGACTTGGTTTACTAATTCCTGATTTTGTGGAATCCGCGTTTTTTCGCGCAGGGATATTTTTTGAGTCCGCATTTAATTTCGGGCAAAGATATATTTCTCAGCGCGCTTGAAACGCGGATTTTTTATTTTCGCCGGCTTTGTAGGATTTGTAGTCGAAGATATTGGTTGAATAGCGGTCGGGGAAAATGCGTATGCGCGCAGATTGTAGTGGGATTTACAATTTTACAATTAGGGCGACGGCATGCGCTCCTATGCCTTCCTTGCGCCCTTCCCAGCCCATTTTTTCATTTGTGGTTGCCTTGATCCCCACATCTTCCGGAGAGACTTTCAAGGAGGCAGAGAGGATTTTTTTCATGTCTTTTATGTGCGGAAGTATTTTCGGCTGTTCGGCGATTACGGTGCAGTCGACATTATTCACGCGAAAACCCAATTTTGCGATTTCCTCGACGGCTCTGATGATTATCTTTTGCGAGTCAATATCCTTGCAAGAATCGTCTGAAGGGGGGAAGAAAAAGCCGATATCCGGCAAAGCGGCAGCGCCGAGGACGGCATCGGCTATGGCGTGGCTGAGCACGTCAGCGTCCGAATGGCCGAGCAGCCCCTTATCCGACGGTATTTCAACTCCCCCGATTATGCATTTGCGGTTTTCCGCGAATCTGTGTACATCGTAGCCGAATCCTATGCGAAAGTTTCCGTTCATGGTTTCGTCATTTGTTTTTTAGGTTTTTATTCAATATAAATTTGGCGTAGTCGAGATCTTCCGGGACGGTGATTTTCGGATTTGGCGAAAGGTTTTCAACCAGCGTGGGTCTGATTTTCAAATATGCCGCGGCTGCTGCGTCGTCGGTTACGGACAATTTTTCCCCCTTCACTTTGAGGTAGGCAGAAAGAATATCGGAAGCGCGGAATACTTGCGGGGTTTGCATTGCCCAGAGCCTGTTTCTTTCGAGATCGGAAAGTTTGCACAGGCGGGTGCCGGTTTTATTTTTTTGGACGCGCTTTATGGTGTCGACTACTCTCGATGCGAGAACCGCGGCGCCGTCCTCGCGCGCGGCTGCTGAGAGTTTTTTTATGTTTTCGGATCCGACGAGAGGCCTTGCTCCGTCGTGAATAAACGCGAAGGCGGAATCGGCTCCGCGGACTTTCTTTAAGCCGTTTACGACGCTGTCTTGCCGCTCTTTTCCGCCGCGGGCGAAATCGATGCGCAGTTTTTTTTCAATGTCCGGAAAATATTTTTTAATGAGCCTTTTTATGGAGCGCTGCTGGGAATCGTCTCTGCACACGAATACAACCTGGCTGATTTCCCCGCTGTCCAGAAACGCCTTAAATGAGTGCAATATTACAGGAAGCCCGCAGAGCGGTTCGAGGACTTTATCCTTCACTTTTCCCCGCATGCGGGATCCGCTTCCGCCCGCGAGCAATATTGCGGAGTTCGGCATTTCAGGAAATCTCCTCTTTTATCGCGCGGGCGGCCGCGGCTGGGTTTTCCGCTCTTAGTATCGGGCGCCCGACGACGATAAAATCGGCTCCGGCGCGCTTGGCCATCATGGGGGTCATGACGCGCTTTTGCTCGTTCGAGTCGGCACCGGCAGGGCGTATTCCGGGGGTTACGAGTTTTACTTCGGCGGGGATTATTTTTCTGAGCATTTCGATTTCGAGCGGCGAGCATACGAGGCCCCGCATACCGCTATCGACAGCAAGTTTGGCGAGGATGCGCACTTGTTCAGCGGGAGTTCTCCCGACGCCGGTAAGGGCGAGCGAGTCGCCGTCGAATGAAGTCAGGACGGTCACTCCGAGCAGCAGTAAGTCCGGGTTTGATTCCCTTGCGGCGGCGAGCGCCGACTCCATCATCTCCCTTCCTCCGGAAGCGTGGATTGTCAGCATTGATATGGGGAGATTCGCGAGGCTTTTAATTGCCGAAGCGACGGTGTTTGGAATGTCGTACAGCTTGAGGTCTAAAAATATTTTAAAACCGCGCGAAGCGGTCTGCCTGACGAAATCCCCCCCGCATGCCAGATACATCTGGAGGCCGATTTTTATCCATTCCACCTCTCCTTCGAGATCCGACAAGACACTTTCCGCCGCGCGCCTGTCCGGCATATCGAGTGCGAGCATTAGTTTGCAATCCTGCTTTGACATGGCTCAATATTTGTGGCATAAGCCGAGCTGCATTTCAAATATATTAAGACGATGACGGTAAAAAAAATTTCGCCGAGCAAAGTAAATCTGATGCTAGCCATAACCGGCGTCCGCGCCGACGGTTTCCACAATCTATTGAGCCTTGTCGCGCCTACGGATTTTGGGGACGAGCTTTCGGTGGGAATTTTGCCGGAAGATGCGGAGGGAGACACTCTCGAATGCAATATGGAGGGGGTTCCGACGGATTCGTCTAATCTCGTCATGCGCGCTGCGGAGCTTTTCAGGGGGGCGTCCGGCGCGCGGAAGCGCTTCGCCTTCAAGCTCGACAAGCGGATTCCAGCCGGGGCGGGGCTCGGCGGCGGCAGCGGAAACGGAGCCGTTGCGCTCGCGGCAATGAACGAGCTTTGCGGAGAGCCTTTGGACGAGGCCGCATTGTGCTCTCTCGCGGCGGAATTGGGCTCGGATTGCCCGTTGTTTATATCAGGAAACCCCGCAGTCATGCGCGGGCGGGGAGACATCGTATGGCCGCTTGAAGGGGAGGCGAAGGCGGCAATTTGCAGGCTCAAGCTTTTTATATTCAAGCCATCGTTCTCCATAAATACGGCTTGGGCATATTCCAAGATGAGGGAAAATCCGTCAGATTACGCCGATCCCGATGCGGCGGAGGCAATGTTGTCTGAATGGCTCGAGAATCCATCTGATATTTCACTGCCGCTTTTCAACAATATGCAGGCGGAGGCGTTTAAAAAATATCCGGCTCTCGAGATTATGCTCGACGAAATCCGGGCGAAGTTTGGGGTTCCCGCATTGATGAGCGGATCGGGAAGCGCCTGTTTTGCGGTGGTCAATTCGCTTTCGGATTCAGACATGGCAAGTTTGGAAAAAATTGTGCGCGCAGGATTTGGCGAGAGCTGCTTTACGTCTTTTGCCGATTTCCCCGAAGGCGTGCGCTGTTTGGGAAAATAGCCTTCGTTGGAGTCGAAAAAGAAAAATCTTGCCGCCAAGTTCTTCTGGCAAAGGCGGAAAACTTTACGCCCAATTAAAATATTGTTTGCCAATTTTTGCCGGCGGGCTTTGAAAATCGGAAAGAATAAAGCCCGCAAAGCGTTTAAGTGCGGAGATTGCGGGCTATTAAAATCTATACCCGACCAGGGACTCGAACCCTGAACCAATTGATTAAGAGTCAACTGCTCTACCGATTGAGCTAGTCGGGCTTAAAATGAAAGCTTGGAAGATAAAACTTGTGGGCGCCTATGCAAGTTTTTTTTTATTTTTGTCTTTAAAGAATTTTACGAATAAAATATGCAAGTAAAAAACTGAAAGCTGCTATGAAAAAATATATTTTCTACATTCTAATTTTCTTCGTTTGCATTTCAGGACTTTATCTTCCGGAATCCGTTTCCGCGAAGGACGGAGTGCGTAAAATCTTTGTATTGCGCCACGGGCAGCGCCCGCCCAAGGCGGATCCTTTCCTTTTCCCGCTGGGTGTTCGCCAAGCTTCTCTGGCTGCGGAGCGCATGAAGGCGGACGGGTTTGATCCCGACAACTGCTCGATATACGCCTCCCCATATTTGAGGACGGTGGAAACCGCGGCAGCTGCTGCGAGGCTTTTTAATAAAAAGATAATCTTGAACCCGCTTATTCAGGAGCGCACAAAGCATGTCGGGACTCCTCAGGCAAAAGGCCATACGCAGGCGGAAATAGAAGCGTATTTCCCAGGCCTGATAGCTCCCGAACCGGCGCTTAAATATCCGTGGGTCTATGACGACAACGCCGGAAAAATTCTTGAAAAGCGAATCGTGCGCGCCCTAGACGATGCATTGAAAAATGGAGACGGCGATATCGCCATGTTCACCCACAAGACGCCGTTCAACGTTCTCCTGCAGGAGCTTTGCCGCCGCGCGGGCGTTAAGATCGACGTCCAGATATGGAATTGCTCCATGGCGTACTTTATCGTGGATTCAAAGGGGAATACGCATTTCGTGGGGATCGGGACGGGATACATTCCGGTGGACGAGATAACAAACAACGAAAAAACTCCGCTCGACGGAGGCGCAAGAAATTAAATTTTTGCCTTTTTTAATATTCGGCTCTTGCGCATTTTACGAAGAACACGAAGAACACGAAGAACACAAAGAACTCGAGTTCGTGAGTGAATTTGGTTGCAAGGCTGGCGCCTGCGTCCACTGTGTTTTTTAGAGAATGAAAAGCCTTTCGGCAGGCGAAAACGCGCGCTTTATCCCCGATATTCCTCAATCGGGGTGGGCTTTTGTCGCCGCAAAATCCATTGCGGAGGCAAGGGGAGGGGAAAAAGCGTCAATCTTGTTTTTTGAAAAATTTTCTGATTGTGAAATTTTTTACCCGCGAATAGCTTTCTTCCTTAAATTTTTCGGAGCCGATTACAGGGTAAAACTTCTTCCTCCGCCCGTTTCCGGGGAGGGGGCAAATTCCGCCGCCTTTGACGCCTTGTGCGAGCGCACGGGAACTTTGAACGCTCTCGCGGAGGCTGGCAGGTCGGAGCTTCCCCCATTGGCGGTATTGACTACTCCGGAGGCTTTTTTTTCTCCCGCTCCTTCGCCGGGCCTGGCGGAGAGGTTTGAGATAAGAAAAGGCGGGAAAATTTCCATTGATTCTCTCTCCCGAAAGCTTGCGGAATATGGATATTATAATGAAGTACTTTGCGAATCTCCCGGGCAATTTTCGGTTCGGGGCGGCATTGTTGACGTGTATCCGATAGCTTCCACCGAGCCGTATAGGATAGATTTTTTCGGAGATGAAATAGATTCGCTAAGGACTTTTGATCCCGACACCCAGCTTGGAACAGGGAAGGCGGAATCATTTCGCATAGACGCCATTCCGCAAGATTCGGGCGCTGAGAATGGGAGATTTACATGCGCGGATTACCTCAAAGGTTCTATTTCTGCGATATTTTTCGAGCCGCGCGCCTTGGAATGCGGGTTTCCCGAAAGGTTTTCCGTCCCTGAAAAGTTTTCGCTTGGGGGAAACGGCAATTTTTCCGGCTTGCTCGGCGGCGGCGGGAGTGCGCTTGGAATTTCCTCCACGGGGCTTTCCGGGGAAACTTTTAGGTCTGCTAGCACAGTGCGTTTGGATTGCGAGGATATGGGAGCGTATTCGCGCGTTTCTTTTGAAGATGGAATTGGTTTCGAACGCTTCGAGAGTTGGAGTGAAAACTCTAAGGCGTACATGAGAAGGCTCTCCGAATGGAGCGCATCTGGCATGTCTGTTTACATAGCCGCATCCGGAAAAGCTGATGAGGAGCTGGCGGAAAAAATGATTTCGGCAGCCGGGATAAAGAAATTCGATTTCAAGTTTGTGCCCCCTGATTTTGGGGAGGGCTTTCTCGTCCGCGGCGCCGGCTTTGGCGAAGGGGTGGCTTTCGTTGGCCAGCGCGACTTCTTCGGGCGCAGGCCGAAGACGGAGCTCGAAGGCAGGCGCAAGATGCTTTCCCGGCGGGCGCAGGTCGACCAGATGCTCGATTTTTCGGAGCTTGGCGAGGGCGACTATGTGGTGCATTTGACGCATGGCGTGTGCCGATACCACGGTGTCGTGAAGCTGAAGACCGAGAGCGGGGAGCAGGAAGTCATGAAGCTCGAGTTTGAAGACGGAGCCTCGCTTTATTTGCCGCTTCACAACGCGCATCTTCTCACGCGCTACATCGGGCTCGACAAGCGTCAGCCCAAGCTTGCCAAGCTAAATTCGAAAGCTTGGACGAAAGTCAAAACCGCCGCCGAGCTCGCCGCTCTCGATTACGCTGCCGAACTTCTTGAAATACAGTCCCGGCGCGAGCTTGCCGCGGGAAAAGCGTTTCCTCCCGACGACGATTGGCAGAGAAATTTCGACGGGACATTTCCGTATGTCGAGACTCCCGACCAGCTTCGCGCGATAGAAGATGTAAAGAGGGACATGGAGTCTCCGCGCCCTATGGACAGGCTGATTTGCGCGGACGTCGGGTTCGGCAAGACCGAAGTCGCCATGCGCGCAGCCTTTAAATGCGTACTTGGAGGTGCGCAGGCGGCGGTATTGTGCCCGACAACGATTTTATGCCAGCAGCACTTCAGGACATTCGGAGAGCGCTTCCGCGGGTATCCTGTTGTAGTCGAGATGCTTTCCCGCTTCAGGACGCCGCGCCAGGCGGCAAAGATAAAAGCCGAGCTCGCCGCTGGGAAGATAGACGTAATAATAGGCACCCATGCCCTATTGGCGGACGATGTGTCGTTCAAAAACTTGGGGCTTCTGGTCGTTGACGAGGAGCACAGGTTCGGTGTGAAGCACAAGGAGAAAATAAAAAAGCTCAGATCCGGAATAGACGTCTTGTCGATGAGCGCCACTCCGATTCCGCGGACGCTATATTTTGCCATGATGGGCGCGCGGGAGATATCCGTTATGGAAACTCCGCCGAAGAACCGCTTCCCCGTGGAAACTTTTGTGAGGGAGTATTCCGAGGAAACCGTGCGGAAGGCTGTGGAAATGGAAATTGGGCGCGGCGGCCAAGTATTTTATTTGCACAACAGGGTCAAGAGCATAGACGAAACTGCCGAAAAGCTCCGCGCGGCTTTCCCCAATTTGCGCATAGGTGTCGGGCACGGGAGAATGGACGAGAGAGCCCTTGAAAAACTGATGGCAGATTTCGTAGACGGGCGGTACGATATTTTAGTTTGCACGACAATAATAGAATCCGGCTTGGATATACCAAACTGCAATACGATAATAATAGAGGGCGCCGACAAATTCGGGTTGGCGCAGCTGTACCAGCTTCGCGGAAGGGTTGGTCGGTTTACGCGGCGCGCGTATGCGTGGCTTCTACTGCACAGGCACGCCTCACTTGTCGAGAGCGCGAGAAAACGGCTCGGAGCCATCAGGCAATACAACAAGCCCGGAGCCGGATTCCGAATAGCCACGCGGGACTTGCAGCTGAGGGGATGCGGCAATCTGCTTGGGGCAAAGCAGAGCGGGCATATCGCGGGCGTCGGGTTCGATTTGTATTGCGCCCTTTTGAAGCGCAGCATAGCCCTGCTCCGCGGGGAGCGCCCGGCATCCGTGATACGCGCCGTTGTCGATCTCGACTTTATAAGTATGGGTGAGGCGTGGGACGAATCAAAGAGCGTTTCGCAGGTTGAAAACTACTATCAGGAAATACGCCAGAGGGAGATGAGCGACGGCGGCGAGAAAGTTTCGGCGTACATACCCGCCTCTTACATACCGCAAACGCGCCTCCGCCTCGACATATACCGGCAGCTGGCGATGGCAGCGAGCATGGCGGAGATAGATTCGCGCATGAGGGAGATTATCGACCGCTTTGGGCGCCCCCCGAAGGAGGTCGGATATCTGATAGGCGTTTCCCGCGTGCGGGTTTTGGCGGAATCGGCGGGATTTACGGAGCTGAAGACGGAGGGAAAAATTCTCAAGCTCGGCGAGCGCGCGGGCGAAAATTTCCGATATTTTAAGTTGAACGGGAATTTTCTCCGCTTGACGAAACTCTCCGCCGCCGCCAAACTCCGCGAAATTGAACATATTTTGACTGTTGTCGTCCCAAGCATAAGGAAAACATGAAAATGAAAAGGACATCGGCATTTATATTTGCCTTCGCCCTGGCGTCTGTTCAGGCGCTTTCGCAGGGGTTGTTGCGCAGCGACACGAGAATTTCCACGGGGGAAAATAACATACTCGCGGTGGTCGAAGACAGGGTAATCACGCGCGACGAGGTGATGAGGGAGGTCGAGCCTTTCATACCGCAAATCCGCGCCGGATCGCGTACGGATTTCGAATTTACAAAGCGGTTCAACGACTATGTCAGGGAAATCGTCCAAAACATGGTCGACCGCGAGCTCATAGTAAAAGAGTTTCGCGCGCGCGGAATGACAATACCGGAATCGTATCTCGATACCCATTTCGAAGATTATTTGAACCGGGAGTTCAACGGCGACCGCGCCGAGTTTATAAAATTTGTGCAGTCCCAGGGCAAAACCATAAAGCAGTTCCGCAAGAGCCAGGAGGAGGATCTCATAGTCGGGTACATGCAGGAGCAGAAACGCCAGTCGGTTGCCGAGATAAGCCCGAAAAAGATACGCGAGTATTATGAGGCGAACAAATCCAAATGGTATTCCCCCGCGAGCGTCCACATAAGGCAGATAACGCTCAAAAGCGGCATTTACTCGACTCTTGAAGACAACAAGAAACTCGCCGAAGATATTATCCGCAAACTTAAGGCGGGCGAGGATTTCGCCACCCTTGCGAAAAAGTACAGCAAGGACGACACCTCCGCCAAGGGCGGCGAATGGGGCTGGTATAAAAAGGGGGACTTGAATCCGGTGCTAGATTCAAAGGTTTTCGCCCTCAAAGTTGGAGAGGTGACGGAGCCCGTCATCATAGGGGACATGATTTTTATTCTAAAAGTCGAGGAAAAGAAGGGCGACGGCATACAGCCGATAGACGACGTGAGGGAGCAGATAGAGTGGGCTATCGTCGAGCAAAACGGGCGCGCGGAGTATATGAAATGGGTTGAAGATTTGCGCTCGAGAGCATTCATTAAATATTATCAAAATTAAAATTTTATTTTTTGGGTTTTTCTCCGCGCCAATGGCGCCGTTTTTTCTTGTTTTGATTGTTCGGTGCTGTAAAGTTCGGGCGTGAATTTAAAAAATCTGACATTGCTGTGCGTCGGAATGTCGGCGGTTTTTGGAGCATGTTGCCTGTCTGCCTCGGAGGCGAAACCGCTGAAGTATAGGCGCGACGTCCCTTGGGTTTCGCTAGAGCATCAGCGCAAACTGGAGGCGGAGCGGCTCGCTGCGGCAAAATCCGCCCAGGCGGACAAAAAAGATGCTTCCGCCAAGAAGGAAGTCTCAAAGAAAAGCGGTCTGATTTCAAAATTTTCCGGGGGCGGGGACCCCGTCCTTTCGGCGGATAAATTCGATTACGCCGACGACGCTTCCGGAAAGTTGATAGCGCGCGGCTCGGCGCGCCTCTTCAACGGCAAGGCAGAACTCAACGCCGACGAAATAGAGGTGTCCCGGGATAGCGGGGATGCCGTGGCGCGCGGAGACGTAAGGGCTTGCGCGGATATAATGCGGCTCGCCACAGACGAGCTGAAAATGAATTTTCAAGAGAACAAGATAGCCGCCGACAGGCTCAGGCTCGGCACCTATCCGGTGTATGTCGATGCACAAGGCGTTTCGGGCGACAGGAATCGGACGGAAATCGGGAAGGGTCGAATTTTCTTCGGCGAGCCGTCTTGGCTGTCTATGGGCGCGGAGGCGTCGGAGATGAGCTACGATTCGGAGAGCGAAATGCTTGAGATGGAAGACGTCACTTTGCGTTTTGGGGAGCTTCCGTTCTTTTACATTCCCTACTATTCTCAGGAGGAGCTCGAGAAGCCTCCGTTTAATCTCATTACGCAGGTCGGAATGAATAACGATTACGGGGCGTTTATAAGAAACACTTTTTATTACAACGGCTTGGGAAGCGTGGATCCCGGATTATTGTTGGATTACTATACGAAGCGTTCCGTACTATTTGGCCCTGCGGCGAATTACGAGGCAGAGACTGCGGAGGCGTGGCTCAAGGGCTGGCTGCAGGGAGCGTATATAAACGACAACGGCGGGGAGGACATACTAGGCGTTGACGACCTCGGGCGAAAGATAACCAGGCATCGCTTCTTCGCCGAATGGCGCGGAAACCACATGATAGGCGACAGAATAGGCTTTAACGCCAATATAAACTATTGGAGCGACCAGTTTGTCACGCGCGACTTCCGACCCGAACTCTTTTACGACAACCAGACGCCCGACAACTTCGGCGAAGTGACCTATTACGGAGACTCGTTTACCGCGTCTGTGTTTACGCGGTTCGCGCCCAATAGTTGGGAAATCGTCCAGCAGCGCCTTCCGGAGGCGCGCTTCGACCTCCAGCCGGTGGAAATTTTGAAGACGGGGGCGTATCAGACGATGTTCGTATCCGCCGGATATTATCGAAAGGCGGATCCGACCGGCTTGTTGGACACTTTGACGAGCTCGCGCATAGACGCCTATTACGGGATATCGCGCCCGATACAGCTCAACAGCTGGAGCAAGATTACGCCCGTAATCGGAGGGCGCTTGACCTCGTATACAAAGACCTTGAAGTCGTCCGGCACTTACACCCGCCTTCTCGGCCAGATTGGTTTCGACGCCCAAATGGACGCCTGGGGAGTCTGGGATTGGACCAGCGAGACTATGGGTATCGACGGGCTCCGCCACCACATAACTCCCATCATGAGCTACCGCTATATACCCAAGGCGGAACAGGGGCTAGACTACATTCCTGAAATAGATACCGACTATCTGACGACGTATCCACCAATACTCGATCTCGGGACCCTTCGCAATGTTGACCAGATATACAATACAAATACCTTGCGCATAGGGGTCCAAAACGTCTTTGAGACGCGCGACGCCGAGTACGGTTCGCGCGAAATCGCGCGTTTCGACGTATTTCAGGATTTTAATTTTGAGCCTCGTCCGCTCCCTCAGGCGGAGGGTTTGAGGAGCTTTTCTGATTTGTACGTGAACGCTTCGGTTTCTCCCGCCAGATGGCTCACCATAGGGACTTACTCGCGGTTTAATTTCGACTTGATGAATATTCCCGAAGTCGACACATACATCGGCCTGTTCGACGGGGACGAATTTTCCGTATACTTGATATCCACATATCTAATGGGGGGCATAACCCAGTATTCTGTGCAGGCGGAGTACAAGGTTAGCGAGCGCGTAAGGCTTTTGGGAAGGTGGCATTACGACTATTACGAAAACATGCTGACCGAGCAGACTTACGGCGTATGGACGCGCATGGGCAACTCTTGGATTGTGGAATACTACGTTTCAAACCGGTCAGGCTCTACCCGCCAGAATAATTTTTCCTTCGGCGTCCGCGTTGGCATGGCGATGTTCTAACAGCATGGATTACGATATCCCAACAGCGGAAGACGCCCTCGGGGCCGGAGCGGAGATGTCGGTGAAATTAGGCGTCTTTGAAGGTCCGTTGGATTTGCTTCTGTTTCTAATTCGGAAAAGCGAAATAGACATATACGATATTCCCATAGCCGAGATTACGGAGCAGTATATGGGAGTTCTCCGCTCGATGAAGAATCTGTCCCTCGACATTGCGGGCGAGTTTTTTGTGATGGCGGCGACTCTCATGTACATAAAGAGCAGAATGCTGTTGCCGAGCGACGAAAGGGCTTCGCAGCCCGACGAGGAAGGCGACGCCGATATGGATCCCCGCTGGAAACTCGTCGAACAGCTCTTGGAGTACAAAAAGATAAAAGGCGCGGCGAACGCACTTGAGGATATGATAGACGCGCGCCAAAATTTCGGCGAGCGCCGTATTTCAGATAAAGACATATCCGTTTCCGATCGCCCGTTGAAGCCGTCTGACAAAATGGAGATTTGGAACACTTTCAATTTGGTTCTCAGGCGGCTAGCCGAAAAGCTGGTTGAAGGTGAAATACGCGGCGAAAATGTCACCGTTTCCGACAGAATGGAGTTTGTGCTTTCCCAAAAGGAAAAAAAGTTTACATTTACATCTCTATTCGGGGGGGAAAAGACGAGTCTGGTCGTCATAATGGCAACTTTTCTTGCGGTTCTCGAGCTTGCGCGGCTGAGGAAGCTCCGCTTGGAGCAGGACGGGCGCTTTGCCGAGATAAATTGCGAACTTATAGATGGGTCCGCCGCCGCCGAAGGCGCGCCAGATTTGCGCGCGTCGGAATCCGCAGGCGTGGCGGCTTCAGCGCCGCATGCGGAGCCGCCTGAAAAAATTGTGTAGAATTGGCATCGGGGATTTATTTGAGATGAACGAAAAGCGCAAAAAATCGCATTTATTGGGTTTGGGGTTTGACGGGGACGGGCATAAGCGCATTACCGAAGCCGAAAAATTTTCCATAGTTGGCGGTTCCGAGGAAACACACGATTTTATGACCGAGACCGCCATAAAAACCTTCGAGGAGCTCAAGCGCAAAGGGAAGGAGCTCGAGGACGCTTCTCCCCAGGAATTGTCGGACATTCTTCGAAAGAGCATGCCCGATAGGCGTTGATATTTATGAAAGACATGAAATATTTTGGAACAGACGGAATACGCGGAAGCTACGGCGATGCCGAAATATCTGAAAAATTTTTCCATGCCCTTGGCGAAGCGGTAGCCGGATACATGGAAGATAAATACGGCGCCGACGCTTTTGTGGTAGTCGGCGGAGATACGCGCGCTTCGACATATTCCCTGAAGAGGGCGTTTGTCGCCGGACTTACTAAGGGCGGGGTAAAATTTGAGGATGTCGGGGTGTTGCCGACGCCGGCGCTCGCCTATTGCGTTCTTTCTAAGCGCGCGAAGCTTGGGGCGATGATCACCGCCTCCCACAATCCCTATACTGACAACGGGATAAAATTTTTCGACGAGAACGCCCGCAAGATTGAGGACGACATTCAACTCGACATTGAGCGCCGGATAGACGCCCTGCTGCCTTCCGCGCCGGATTTCCCGGCGTCTAATTCCGGCGGGGAGATAAGCGCCGGGGATTTTGCGCTCGGGGAATACGCGGAAAAAATGTCCGGAATTTTCGAGCCAGGTTTTCTCAGGGGCATAAAAATCGCAATAGACATGGCAAACGGCGCCACGAGCGGGGTATCGTCGAAAGTGTTTGCCTCATACGGGGCCGATGTCATCGAATCCGCGCGTTCGCCGGACGGCAAGAACATAAACGACGGCGTGGGCAGCCAATACCCTGAAAATATGCGAAAACTTGTCTTGGATAGCGGAGCCGACATAGGCTTTGCCCACGACGGAGACGGAGACAGGGTGGTGGTGTGCGACGAAACCGGCTCGATACTTGAGGGCGAGGAGGTCATGGGCCTCATAGCCATAGACGCAAAGGAAAGGGGGGCGCTCCCTTCCGGAGCGATAGTGACGACTCTCCAAAGCAATCTCGGCATGGACGAAGCGCTCCGCGAAAGCGGGATATCCGTATACAGGAGCGGGATAGGCGACAGGCTTGTAATGCGGGAGATGCTCGCGCGCAAGTGCGGCATAGGCGGGGAAAATTCCGGCCATTTTATATTTTTGGAGGTTTCACCATGCGGTGACGGCCTGGCGGCGGCGCTTTCTGTTTTGTCGGTAATGGCGAGGAAAAAGGAAAAGCTGTCGAAATTGCGCGGAGGGATAAAGATGTATCCGCAGCTTTCTTCGGCGTTAAAAGTTGTCCGCAAAACTCCCATAGATGAAGCGCCGACCTTGTCGAAGGCGATGGAATATAGCGAAAAGTTGCTGGGCAAAGATGGCAGGATTCTCGTTCGCTATTCGGGAACAGAAAAGAAAATCAGGCTGCTTGTCGAAGGCAAAGATGCCGACAAGGTGGAAAATTGCATGGAAATACTTCGCAAAGCCGTCGAAAATGACTTGCAGTAGGACCCAAAATTCTCTAATTAGTTTTTCAAGCAATATTTAATATAGGATTTTTATGCCAGAAGAAGCCAAGGAAACAAAGGACGAAAACGTAATTCATGAAATGCAGATATCGGAACTGGATCCGAGGTTTGTGAAGCAGCTTGAGAATGCCGAGCGCTCCATAGACCAGAATCCATCGTATGTCATAGATATTTGCTGCACAATTTTGGCGAAGTATCCGTCTTGCGTCGAGGTGAGAAAGATTCTCAGGGAGGCGCAGTTCAAAAAGTTTGGGAAGGGAAATCCCGTTGCGAAAATAGGGGCGCAGCTGAAGGGCGCGGTGTTTTCGGTCAAGGCGGCTTCGATGATAAAGAAAGGGCAGGCTCTCGAAGTGTTGTCGGAGGCGGAAAAGATTCTCTCTGAATGCCCTGAAAATCCGTTAGTTTTAACTACGCTTGCAAAGGCTGCCGACGTTTTAGGATTCTTTGGGACAGCCGCCGGAGCTTATCAAGCGATAGCGAAGTTCCAGCCCAATAATTTGAAAAATCTTTTGACTCTTGGAAATGCGCTTGTCAAGAGCGGACATCCCGAGGAGGCCATGCAGGTTTGCGAGCTGATACTTAAAAAGCACCCCACAAACGGGGACGCCCAAGCGCTCGCAAGAAGCGCGTCTGTAATCAAGACCATGAAGAAGGACGACTGGGAAGACACGTCAAAAAGCGCGACCGAGAAGGGCGATACGAAAAAGCATCTCGAACGCGAAAAGGAAACGAGCCTTGTCAACGACGAGGAAACCCTGTCGCGCATGGTCGAGCGCCTCGACGCGCAGATCGCAACCGATCCCGAAAACATCAATCTTTACCGCGAAATCTGCGGGAACTTGAGGACTTTGCGCCGCTATGACGACGCCTTGAAATACGTGCGCTTGGCGCGCCAGCAGCCTCTTGGAAAAGGAGATACGACCTTTGAAAAGATGGAGCAGGATTTCATGGTTGCGAGCATGGACCAGCAGATAGCAGAACTCGAAAAGCTTGTTGAGGCAAATCCGGACGACAAGGAGTCAGCCGCCAAGCTTGCCGATCTCAAGAAAAAGGAGCATTCCTTCAAGCTCGAAAACGCCCGCACGATGGTCGAGCGCTATCCCAACGACTTCAACTACCGCTTTATTCTCGGACAGCTCTTGTTTGAGGACGGAAAGCTCGACGAGGCCATCATGCAGTTCCAGATTTCCCAGCGCAATCCGAAAGTTCGCTTGCAATCTCTCTTGGGGCTCGGCCGCGCCTTCATGAAGGGGAAGAAATACGATCTTGCCGTGGACCAGCTGGAGACTGCCAAACACGAGTCAAAAATCATGAACGACTCCAAGAAGGAAATCATATACGAGCTCGCCACTGCCTACGAACTGATGGGGCAGAACGAAAAAGCCTTCTCCGAATTTAAGGAAATATATTCGTCTGACATATCATACAAAGATGTGGCGGCGAAGATAAACGCCTACTACGCGTCCCGGTAAAATTTTTCCCGGGCGATTGGTTTCTGGGTGATCGGGAGGCGCGGCGAGCGCGTTTGGGTTTGCTCCATTCCTTTTTTTTCGCGCCGGCTTTTTATTGACGCGGGAAAATGCTTCTTGAGGATTTGCGGAATGAAAAGGTTTCTGAAAGTTTTCTCTTGTCTGGCTTTGGCGTTTTTGTGGTCTTGCGCCGGTGATTCATCGGACAAGCCCGGCGCAGAAGTAGCAAGCGGCGAGGGAAGCGGTAGCTCTGTCATAGGCCTCAATGTGGACAGTCCGAAAATAAGCTATTGTTTTCCTCGCTACATGACAGACGCGGAGACGCGGACGATTTGGGAGATATTTACCGGCGACGAGTTCAATTATGGCAAGCTGGTCATAAGGAGCGTGCCCGGCAAGCGCGCCGGAATGTATTTTTTTGTGATGTTCGATTGGGATAGCGACGATATCCTCATGGGTTGCAAATTCGAACTTTCCGTGAGCTCCAACGACAATCCGAGCGAGCGCACATATGTTTACGTAGTCCCCGAGACGAGCTCCGTTTTAAGGGAAGTTGCGCTTGGAATAACCGGGGGCGACTGGCCCAATCCTTCAGCGAAGGTCAACGCCTGGAAGCTCGTGCTAAAGTCTCCGTCGGGAAAGGTATTGGCGGAGGCGAAGTCATGGCTATGGTCCGGCGGGGCTTTGGGAAGGGAACATGATTCCGATTCCCCGTTAAATTGAGGCGATGAAACCGGCTGTTTCCTACAAAAAGCTTCCCGGGGTGAAGTTTACGCCGGCCGATTTTGCGGAGACTCTCGACGGCGGCCAGGCATTTAGGTGGGACGATGTCGGCGGCGGCGAATATTTCGGGGCTTTCGGGAAGAATTGGGCCCGGCTCCGCTTGGCTTGCGACGGCTCTCTTGAATATTCTTCAAATGCCGGCGCAAAAGTTTTGGCAGAATATTTTGATGCCGCCAGGGATTATGAATCCCTGCGCAAAAATCTGAAATCGCGCGGAGACGGCATAGTGGACAGGGCCTTGGAAATATATCCGACCCTCAGAATTCTTCGCCAAAATCCTGCTGAAGCGCTGATATGTTTCATTTGCAGTTCGAGCAAGCGCATAGTTCAAATAAAGCAATGTGTCAGGCTTCTATCGGAGAATCTCGGAGACGAGATATGCGACGGGGTGTACGCGCTGCCTGAAATAGAGCGGATAGCCGATGCCGACATCAGCGTGTTGCGCAAATGCAAACTCGGGTTTAGGGCGGAGTATCTCAAGCGGAGCGCCGCGAAAATTTCCGCCGACAAGTTCGATCCCATGGAATTGAGGGAAATGCCGTATGCCGAGGCTAAGAAATACCTCATAGGGCTCAGCGGAATAGGGGAGAAAGTTGCAGACTGCATACTGCTTTTTGGCGCGTCGCGCTTCGAGGCATTTCCCGTCGACACATGGATAAGGCGCGCCATGGTCGAGCTTTATTCCACTCCTGACAATCCTGCATGCATGCGGGATTTCGCTCTCAAGAAGTTTGGTCCCCATGCGGGGTTTGCCCAGCAGCTCATTTTTACTGCCAAGCGCAAGAATCTTCTCTGATTTCCTATTTTATTGGTAATGTTTTTGCGGGAGTGGGTTTGCCGCCATGTCGGCGATATGCGGTATCATGTCTGCGCAAGGCTTGCCGGATTTCCCGCGGGCGAAAAATGCCGCGGCGGCGCGCTCCTTTGGAAAGATGACTACAATGTGCGCCCAGCCCTGGTATTCGCCCCCCGATATTTGGGCGCGGATTTTCCCGACGGCTGTATTTAGCCAAATTCCGGAAAATCCTGCGGGGTTTCCGTTTAAATCGCTTGCGGCGGTTGAGATTCGGCGCTTTTCTATGCTTTCCGCGTCCGCGATTGGGGGATTCGTCGACGTTTCGCAGGAGAGCCAGGCGGCGATGCCGTCGATGGGAAGCGCGTATGGCTGGGAGCCAAAAGTTGGAAGGTCAAAATTTCTGTAAGTTTGCGAGGAGATTTTTATCGGATTAAAAAGGAATTCCCGCGAAGCGCGGGCGAAGGATTTTTTTAAATTTTTCTCTTTGGGATCTGAAGCGTATCCGAGAATGTACGCAGCGCAAGAAGCTGAAATTTCAGATATCGGATTCGGAAGCTGCTTTCCCGGCGGGCATGCCGGCGGAAGCTGGGCGGCAATCTCGAAGAGCTGCAGTGCGGTGGAGTCGCGCGGGACGAGGGAGTCGTAATGCGGGTCGAAGCCTGCGCGCATTGAAAGGAGATTTTCAACGGATACGCCTTCGCCGTTTTGCGGTTTAAAAAGGGAGCATGCCGCCGATGCCGGCGATGTGAGCTTCAACACGCCCCGCCTTTCCATTTCGAGCGCCATGAGCGACACGAGAGCCTGGGAGGTCTTCCCGAGCGGCAGATTCTTTGCAATTGCTGCTTTTCCGTCGGAAGCGATTGTTTCGGCTGCGAAAATTTTTCCGCTTTCGACAAGGCAGAATGCGCCGCAATCCGAGTTCCATTTTTTTAGGCATTCGGAAAACATCTCTCTTGCGAGCTTTGCGCGCGAACTTGAAAACACAAGAGCCGCCCGCTTTTCGCCGGGGAGATTGGTGCGGCATGGCGCGGGGGAAGGGGAATGGGCGGGATCTGCGAAAATTTTTCCTGCCGCAAGAGCCCAAAAAAGCGCGATGGCAAATCTGATAATTTTTGCAATCAAAGCTTAAAGCGCCTTACGGGGGAGATTCCCGTTTTCGATTTGAGCCATGGAACGATGTCCTCCGGAACGGACAATTCCGGGAGGATTTCGTCGAACATGCAGCTTCTCCCCTTTATTCGCGCCGCCAGGCATGAAATATCCAGGCTCAGGTCGGCGTCGCGCGCGAGGGGCTTGTTTTCGAGGAATTCGTCCGGGTCCAGATTGAAGTGGCGCGCGATGCGCGCAGCCATTTGGAACTTGCTGACGGACTCAAGGCCGGCGTAGTGGTATATGCCGCTGAGGTTCGGGCGCTCGCAAATTTCCACGAGAATGTCTGCCAGCCTGAGAGCCGATAGGGGGCGCTTGATTTCGTTGTCTGGCATGGACAGCCTTTCTCCGGAAGACCATGCGCGCAGTAGCTTTTCGTGGAATGATGTCTTTCCGAGCAGGCTGTTTCCCATAACGTGGCTGATGCGCAGGACGACGGTGGTTGGCGCCGATATTTTTAGGACTTTTTTCTCCGCCATGAGTTTTGTGGTTCCGTAGAGATTGTAAGGCATCGGGATATCGGTGTTTTTATATGGGGCTGCCGAGCCGTCAAAAACCATGTCGGTGGATAGGTGGACGAATCGCGCTCCGACGTGGTGGGCAAGCTGGGCGAGCCTTTCCGGAAGCCCGGCGTTCAGCTTTTCGGCGAGTTCCGGATTTGCGTCGACGTTTGACGGGCTGGCAATGGCGGCGCAATTTACAATGGCGTCTGGAAAGATGTCGAGCACGGCGCGCTGGAGCGCATATTCGTCGAGAAGCTCGCACTTTTTCGACTCGACGTTTTTTATGTCCGGAAGGGAGTTTTTTCCGCAAAGGGCGAGTACTTTATGCCCGGCGTCCGCTGCCGCGCGCACGAAATTGTGTCCCACCAAACCGGTGGCGCCTGTGCAAAGGATTAGCATTGTTGATTCCTAATCTGATGTTTATCTTCGCTTGCAAATATCCGACAAAACGCCAATAATGCCGGGATTATTTTTCAAGGCAATATATGGGAATCGACAAAATAGTAAAGACTCAAATAAAGGTGCTGCCAGTCTACGAGACTGGCAAGCCCATAGAATACGTCGCGCGAGAATTCGGTTTGGATCCCGACGGCATACTGAAAATGGCGTCGAACGAAAATCCCCTCGGGCCTTCTCCGAAAGGAGTAGAGGCGGCTCGAAAGGTGTTGGAAAAAGCTAATTATTATCCCGACGGCGGGTGCTACGAATTGCGCCAGAAGCTTTCGCAGCGCCTGAACTTGCGCCCTTCGCAGTTCGTGTTCGGAAACGGCTCGAACGAGATTCTCGAATTTGTCGCTCAATGCTTCGTCGGCGATGGCGACGAAACGGTGTTTGGCGCCCAATCATTCATCGTATACAAGCTCGCCACGATTTTTATGGGGGGCAAATGTGTCAGCGTTCCAATGCCGGGGCTCAAATACGATCTCGACGCCATGCGCGACGCCGTAACCGACAAGACAAAAATCGTGTTTATGACCAATCCGAACAATCCCACCGGATGCGTCGTGCCCCAGAATGAAGTTGTGGATTTTGCAAAGTCGCTCCCGGAAAACGTCGTGTTTTGCTACGATGCGGCGTATTGCGAGTACGAAGACGAGCCGGTAGATTTGCGCCCGCTCGTCGAATCAGGCCGCAACGTAATATGCCTTCACACTTTCTCTAAAATTTACGGCCTTGCGGGGTTCCGCTGCGGATACGCGTATTGCTCCGACGAAATGGCGGATTTTCTAAACCGCGCCCGTGAGCCGTTCAACGTAAATTCTGTTGCGCAGGCGGCGGCGCTGGCGGCGCTCGACGACTTTGAGTTTGTCGAGAAGAGCAAGGCCGTAAACAAGGCTGGAAGGCGCCAATTTGAAGAAGCCTTTGAAAGCATGGGTTTGGAATACTTCTCGCAGGGCGGGAACTTCGTGATGGTGAAAGTTCCAGAGGCTGTGGAGAAGTTCCGCCTGATGCAGAAGGCCGGAGTCATAGTTCGCCCGAACGTCGGATACGGGCTGCCAGATTGGCTTCGCATAACCATAGGAACGCGGGAGCAAAACGAGCGCTGTTTGGCGGAGCTTAAAAAACTCGTTTAACGGTAATGGCAAATTCTATCGGAGCGGCGCTGTAAAGTGGGATATTTTTGGGAGATGCTCGCGTTTTCCGCCGCCGCGCTGTTGTCGGCGGCGGGCGCGGCTTTGCTCGCCTCGGCGACTTCGGCAGTGGTGGCTTACAAATTTATAGATCCCACCAGGCGGGGCGGGGAGGCGCCGAGAAAATTGCCCCGCGCGGCGGATATGCTCGTGGCGAGATCCGACAAGGCGGCGGTTGCGGCATCGCTTTGGAGGAGGGTATTTTTCGCGTTGATGGCGGCGTTCTCCTGGCTGGCGGCGCAGGATTTCCTGTCGCTTTGCGGAGCGGGCGGCGGGGATTTCCCCACTCGCGGTGTTGTCGGCGTGGCGGCGGTTGCGGCGGCATTCTTCCTCCAGTACGCAGTCTTTGACCTCGCAGCGGAGCGGTTCGGAACGAAGAAGCCCGAAAAGACGCTCTCGTCCTTGGCGCACTTCTTTGCTGTGTGCTATATACTTTCCGTGCCTTTTGTTTTGGCGGCGCGGAAAATTTCCTCGAGGCTGTTTTCCAAGCGGCTCTTCGGAGGAAAGGTCCCGAAGTTCAAATTTCTCGACGTAGAGGTTATGCTGCGCGCCGAGGACGCCGACGCGGACGCTATTTCCCCGTATGCGGGGAAGATTGTCAGGAACGCAATAAGGCTGAGCGAGCTCGATGTCAGCGACGCTATGATTCCGCGGAGCGTGGTCGTATATTTCGACACTTCAAATTCAATGTCCGAAAACATATCTCTCGCCCGGAGCACCCGCCATACGCGCTATCCGCTCTGCCACGGGGATCTCGACAACTGTGTCGGATTGGTCCACTTGAAGGACCTGTTTATGGGCGGGGGGGATCCGTCTGCTGTGGATCTAATGTCGATAAAGCGCGAAACAATGCGCCTGAAAGAGAACGACAAGCTTGAAAGCGCGCTGGCGAAAATGCTGCGCTACAATCTCCACATGGCGCTTGTAGAGGACGAATTCGGCGGGGTCATAGGAGTGCTGACTCTCGATGCCGCCCTCGGGGAGCTGGTGGGGAAAATACGCGACGAATTCAACGCGAACGAAAAGGACAATTCACTGCGCGTCGTAGGCAAAAACCTATATAAAATTTCCGGGCGCGCGCCGCTGAGGAAAGTGGAGGATTTTCTCGATGTGGATTTCGACAACGACAAAGTTTCCACTTTCGGGGGCCTGATTACCGGAATTGTGGGCAGGTTCCCCGAAAAGGGCGAGATTGTAAGGCTTCGCCGGCAAAGGCTCGTGGTGAGGATAGACGAGGTCGGGGAAAAATCAGTCGGAGAGTGCACAGTGGAAAGCGAGCCGGATCCAGATTCGGAAAGGAAACCTTCGGGCGCGGCTGAGTAATATCTAATTTATATCGCAATGCAAAAGGAAGAATCGGTTATGAACAATCCCTTAAACACATTGAAAAAATTTACCTCGCAAGCAGGAGGCTGCGAGGGATACATTTACAGCTTGAGAGAGTTGGAAAAGTCGGGATACTCAGTCTCCCGCCTCCCGGTGAGCGTTAGAATAGTTCTCGAGAGCCTGCTTAGAAACTGCGACGGCAAGCGCGTCTCCGAGTCGGACGTGAAAAATCTCGCTTCCTGGAGCGCGGACAAGCCTGGGAATTTTGAGGTTCCGTTTGTAGTGTCGCGCATAATCCTTCAGGATTTTACGGGGGTTCCATTGCTGGTCGATTTGGCGGCAATGCGGTCCGCTGCTGAAAAGGCGGGGAAAGACCCCGAACTTGTGGAGCCGCTCGTTCCTGTGGATCTGGTCATAGACCACTCTGTGCAGATGGACTTTGCCGGGACTCCGGACGCATTCGAGAAAAATTTGGAAAAAGAGTTTGAACGCAATCGCGAAAGGTACGAGTTCCTGAAGTGGGGGCAAAACGCCTTTAAGACTTTTTCCGTCGTTCCCCCCGCTACGGGAATCATTCACCAGGTAAACCTCGAATATTTGGCGCGCATGGTCTTTAAGTCTGAAGCCGGCGGCGCCACCGTAATCTATCCTGACACGCTCGTCGGGACGGATTCGCACACGACAATGATAAACGGCTTGGGCATCGTCGGCTGGGGAGTCGGGGGAATAGAGGCCGAGGCGGGAATGCTGGGGCAGCCAGTCTGCTTTAAATGCCCTGAGGTCGTCGGGGTGCGCATGCGCGGGACCCTTTCCGAGGGAGTGTGCTCGACGGACTTGGCTTTGCACGTGACAAATATTTTGCGGAAGGAAAACGTGGTGGGAAAATTCGTCGAGTTCTTCGGCGACGGAGCCAGATCGCTTTCTCTTGCCGACCGCGCCACAGTGGCAAATATGGCTCCGGAATACGGGGCGACAATGGGCTATTTCCCCGTCGACGAGACGACGCTCGACTATCTGAGGCTGACAGGCAGGGACGAAAAACTCGTTGCGCTAACCCGCGATTACTTTTCCGAGCAGGGCATATTCGGCATACCCGGCGACGGCGAGTGCGACTATACGAAAGTGGTGGATCTCGACCTCGGCGATGTAGTAGCTTCAATAGCCGGCCCCAAACGCCCGCAGGATAGAATAAATCTGTCAGATGCGAAAGAGGCCTTTGAAAAGCTGCTCTCCCAAACTGGGCGCGACTCGTCTCCGTCGGTCGAAACCTCCAAAGGCGAAATACGCAACGGAAGCGTTCTCATAGCGGCGATAACGAGTTGCACAAACACGTCGAATCCGTACCTGCTCGTGGCGGCGGGGCTTTTGGCGAAGAAGGCGTCCTCTTTTGGATTGCGTCCGCCGAAATATGTAAAGGCGACTCTCGCTCCGGGATCGCGCGTCGTGGGCGATTACTTGAAAGAGTCGGGCTTGCAGAAATATCTCGACGAGTTGGGCTTCAACCTTGCCGGATACGGCTGCGCCACATGCATAGGAAATTCCGGGCCGCTCGACGCCGAGGTCTCGGAGGCGGTCAAGGGGAATGACCTGCTCTGCGCGAGCGTGCTTTCCGGAAATAGGAACTTTGAAGCGAGAATACACCCCCTAATAAAGGCGAATTACCTCATGAGCCCGCCGCTTGTTGTGGCGTTCGCTCTGGCAGGTAAAATAAACATAGATTTTTCCCGCGAACCTTTGGGAAAATCTCCCGACGGAAAAGATGTATTCCTATCGGATATTTGGCCTTCGTCTTCGGAAATTTCCGAACTTCTCGCCTGCTGCGTGAAGAGCGAGATGTTTAGGAGGCGCTATTCAGACATGGGAGGCACTCCGCAATGGAAAGCCGTGAAAAGCTCGTCCGGGGCGCTTTATAAATGGGACGCCGAAAGCACATACATACAGCAGCCTCCGTTTTTCAGGGATTTTTCATTTTCGCTCCCGAAAAAGGCTCCGTTTGAGAATTTAAAGGCTCTTGCAATATTGGGAGATTCCGTCACCACCGACCACATTTCCCCCGCCGGCGCGATAGCTCCCGACGGGCCCGCCGGCAGATATCTGCGGGAGCGCGGAGTCGAGCAGAAGGATTTCAATTCTTTCGGTTCGCGCAGAGGCAACGATAGAGTCATGACCCGCGGAACTTTTGCAAACGTGAGAATAAAAAATCTCATGGCAGGTGGGGCTGAAGGCGGCTGGACAAAAATCGATGGTCGTGGAGAAAACGTTTCCATATTTGACGCGGCTTGCGAATATGCGAAACGTGGGCAGGGCCTGATAGTTTTCGGCGGGCGCGACTACGGCATGGGAAGCTCGCGCGACTGGGCGGCAAAAGGTTCCGCCCTGCTCGGGGTGAGGGCGGTAATAGCGAAGTCTTTTGAAAGGATACACCGGAGCAATCTCGTGGGAATGGGTGTTTTGCCGCTCGAGTTTGAAGATGGGACCGACGCTTCCACTCTCGGGTTGACAGGCGGGGAAACTTTTGCGATAGAGAATCTCGATGAAATATCCGTCGGCAAGAAGGTTTTTCTGTCAATAACCCGCCAGGACGGTAAAACCGAAAAGATACCTCTGGTTTTGAGAATCGACACTCCGATAGAGATTGAATATTTCAAAGAAGGCGGCATACTTCCATACGTCTTAAAAAAGATACTCGAGAAATAGTCGCTGATGAAAGACGGCCAAAACGAAGTGAAATACCTGGTGGGGTTTGCGGGCGAAACCGCATACCTCTCTATTTTTGGCAAGGCGAATTATTTAAATTGCCGAAAGATAGGCGATTTCTTTTCGAGAGTCATTGCGAAGGGCTGCAAGGCGATAAAAGTCGACTGTTCCTCATGCACCGGCATGGATAGCACTTTTTTGGGGACTCTGGCTGGAGCCGCGCTCAAGATGCGTAAAATCGGCGGAAGTTTTGAGATAGACAATCTCGTCGGCAGAAACCTTGAAATAGTCGACAACCTTGGGCTCGGAAAGATTGTGAAGATAAACTCCGGCGCATCTGATTCCTCTAAATCCGGATCCGATGCGCTTGAGACCGAGGCTGCCGATGCCATAGGGATACTCGACGCCCACAAGAATTTGGTAGCGGCGGATTCGTCGAACTTCGAGAAGTTTGAAAACGTGATAAGCTTTTTGGAAAGGGACGCTTCGGGCGGGGAGTAAACTATGTTTTTGTTTGCTGCGGCAGTCTTGTCTTTGGCGTTCGCATTTGCGATGTTTGCGCTCTATTGGTACGGCAGGCACGAGTTCCTGTCCGTGCGCGACGACTTGGACCGCACGCGCGAGGAGAAGGATATAATCATAGAATTTCTCCACAAAATGGTCGAGGATATAAGCGTGTCTGACAGGGACGCGCTTTACGCGCGCATAGTGCGTTCCACCGCGCTGATATGCGGGGCTATGGGAGCGCGCATATACGAAAAAAATCCCGACGGGAGCCTTGTTGCAAAGGCCACCGAGGGGCTTTTCCCGCCTTTTTCCCGCAGGGTTTCCGAACAGGATTCCTCGCAGTTGCGCTCTTCCTTTCTCGAAAAGGCAGTAGAGGGGGAGACAATCGATCCGAAGGAGGGGATTTTGGGGGCGGTGGTTTCGGACGCGCGCGGAGTGCTGGTCCGAAACGGCGAGCGCGATCCGCGCATAATGCGTCATGGAGACTCGTCTCTTGCAATAAAGAGCGCGATGGCAGTTCCTATGGCGTTCGGCGGGAACGTTTACGGTGTCCTTGCCGTCGTAAATCCGATAAGCGGGAAGTCGTTTTCGGAGACGGATTTCTCCCTCGCAAAATCCCTCGGAGAGCAGGCGGGGCTTGCCATTCACAATAAGGACGCGGTCAGCGCGCTCATTCTTAAAAGCAAGCTCGAATTCGACCTCAGGCTCGCAAGCAGCGTCCAGCGGTATTTGCTGCCGGAGAAGCTTCCGGATACTAAAAATATGGAATTTGCCGTAAACTACCAGCCCCAGCAGCTGATAGGCGGAGATTTTTACGATTTTATAAGGTTTCCCGACGGGCGCATTGGCATTGTGATAGGGGACGTATCGGGCAAGGGGATATCAGCCGCCATACTCATGGCGCTTTGCCAGAGCAAGCTCGCATATTTGGCCCAGAGTTACGCGAGCCCTTCGGAGGCGCTTAAAGCGCTAAATAGGGAGATGGTCGCCGCCATGCGCGCGGACATGTTTGTGACAATGCTTTATGCAATAGTGGAGGCTGACGCATCTCGCATTACCGTCGCGCGGGCGGGACACGAGGCGCCTCTCTTTTGCCGCCCTTCCGAAGTTCGGGATTTTGCCGAAAAGATGCGCGCCGGAGGCATGGCGGTCGGCATGGTTGAACCTGAGCTCTTCGATTCCGCCATAGAAGACGTGTCTTTCAATCTTGAGAGCGGCGACATCATGGTGTTTTATACCGACGGGGTAACCGAGGCTTCGGCTCCGGACGGATCGGAGTTTTCCACCGAACGCCTCTCCAGAAGTGTTGCAAACCTCTCAGCGCTCTCGCCTGCCGAACTCAACAGTCAGATCATGCGCGAACTGGCAAAATTTGTGGAAAACAATGAATACAGCGACGACCTCACTTTGCTAAGCGTAAAAATAAAATAAGGAAAAACTATGCCAGGAGTAGGAAAACTCTTAAAACAAGCCCAAAAAATGCAGAAAGCGATGGAGGAAATCCAGCGCGGACTCGAGGAGATGGACGTGGAGGGAAGCGCGGCCGGAGGCGCGGTGAAGGCCGTCGTTTCAGGACAGGGTTCCTTGAAATCCCTTAAAATAGATCCGGAGTTTCTCAAAGAGGACGCCGGAAGCGTAGAGTCGTCTGTTGTAGCTGCGATAAACGACGCGGTATCCAAAGCAAAGGCAATCAGCGACGAGCAGATGGGGAAGGTGACCGGAGGTTTCAGCATTCCGGGAATGTTCTAAGCAATGGGCGAGGCCTTCGACAGACTCAAAAACGCTTTGAGGAAACTTCCCGGCCTCGGCTTGAAGGGATCGGAGCGCATGGCCCTCCACCTTGTCCTCGAAGGGCGCGGGGAGGCGGCGGATATAGCCCAGGCGATAAATGCGGCGCTGGAGGTCGTCACTCCCTGCCCAAAATGTTTCGGATTGTCCGAGAACGGCCTCGCATGCCGAATATGCTCAGACCCGTCGAGAGACGCTTCGATGCTGTGCGTGGTCGAGCGCGCAGGCGACATAGACGCCGTCGAGAAATCCGGCGCTTGGCGCGGGCGCTACCATGTGCTCGGGGGAAAACTTTCTCCCATGAGAAAGGTGGGGCCTGACAATTTGCGCCTCGCTGAACTCGCACAAAAGGTCTCCGGCGGCGGAATATCGGAAATCATGCTCGCCCTTTCAAACGATGCCGAAGGCGAGGCAACTTGCTATTATATACAGGAGCGCATCGTGGGCGGGCGGGACATAAAACTCACCAGAATAGGCTTTGGGCTCCCAAGCGGAAGCCAGCTCGGATTTGCCGATTCAGGAACCATAAGAAGCGCGCTCGACTCCCGAAAACCCTTCTGAATCCAATGACAAATTTGGCAAAGATATTTTTTATTTTCGCGGCTATTCTACTTCCGCTGGTTTCTTCAGGGCAGAATGGCGTGCAGGAGGAAAAAAACTCTATCGCCGGCAAGAGCGATATTTCCTATTTCGATTCCGTCGTTCTCGGATTAGTTGAGGGAATTACGGAATATTTGCCCGTATCATCTACGGGGCATTTGATAATAGCGAACGCCTTTTTAGATCTCGACGGAGACCAGGGCTTGTCGTCCGCAGAAGGGACTCCCGTCCTCGCATCGGACGGGGAGCCATACACTATGAAAATGGCCGCCGACGCCTACGCGATTGTAATACAATTCGGCGCGATTATGGCGGTTGTAGTGCTCTACTGGGATTGCCTGGTGAAAATGCTTTTCGGGCTTTTCGGGCGCGATGCGGAGGGGCTGAGGCTATTTAGAAACCTCGTGGTGGCGTTTATTCCTGCCGCGCTTGTAGGGCTGCTCTTCCACGATGCCATTGATGAGTATCTCTTCGGTGTAGCTCCAGTAATAATCGCACTCGCGGCGGGAGCGGCGCTCATGTTCTTCGTCCAGAAGTTTTACGACGCCCGGGCGAAAAAAACGGATAAATTTACGCGGATGGAAGACATGACTGCCCGACAGGCTCTTGTGGTGGGCCTTCTCCAATGCGTGGCGATGTGGCCGGGAACGAGCAGGTCAATGATGACAATCCTCGGAGGGTACATCGTCGGGTTTAAGCCGGCGGACGCGGCTCGCTTCAGTTTCCTGCTCGGATTGGCGACACTTTCGGCGGCTTCGCTTTTTAAAGTTGCAAAAGACGGCGCGAACATGGCGGCGGCGCTATCGCCGGGCCCATTGGCGGTGGGGCTGATTGTAGCTTTCTTCAGTTCGGCGATATCGGTCAGATGGCTCGTCGGATTCCTCACGCGGAAAGGCCTTAAGCCGTTTGCATGGTATAGGATATTCGTCGCGATTCTATTGGCGGTCTTGCTTTGGTCGGGCGCGTTTTAATGGAAATTATAGACGCACATACGCATTTCTATCCGCCTTTTGCATCTGGCGACCCCGAATCTTGGGGCAGGGATAACGGCGAACTGTATTGGGCAAAACTCGTCGGAAAGCGCCCGGACGGCAAGCCCACTCTGCAGGGATTCCCGGACGAAAAAAAGTTGCTCTCGGATATGGATTCAGCCGGCGTCTCCCGCGCCATTATACAGGGGTGGTATTGGGAGAAACCGGAAACGTGTTCGCTCATGAACGGCGAGATTTCAAAACTCGTCAAGGCGCATCCCGACAGGCTGTCGGCTTTCGCGTCTGTCCAGCCGAGATTTGAAAAGGAAACTCTGGAAACCATAAAGCGCGCCAGGGACGACGGTTTTTCGGGCGCGGGCGAGATACACGACGGCGTGCAAAATTTTTTGTTCGATTCGCCGCCATTCGAGGCTTTTGTCCGCCAAGCCGAAGAAAATTCCCTTCCCATATGCGTCCACCTGACGGAGAGGGGAAATAGAAAATATCTAGGAAAGACCGAAACAGACGCCGAAGGCGCATTGCGCGCGGCAAAGAAATTTCCCAAAGCAACCTTTATATTCGCCCATTGGTGCGGTGGAGAGATATTCGAAAAATCCCCGCTCGCCGATGAAATTTTAAAAGCCGAAAATGTCTATTGCGACGGAGCAGCCACCCCCCTGATGTATCCGGATAGCGCTTGGGGGAGGGGGGCGGAACTCATGCCGTCGCGCGCGTTGTATGGCAGCGATTATCCCCTGCGCCTTTTCCCGAAGAAATTTGCCAAAGAGGAGATGGATTCGGTGGTGTGCCAGGCTTGGAATTCGGTGTCGCAGCAGAATAGGGCCGCGTTTTTTTCTAAAAACGCAATGAAAATACTATATAGAAATCCTTAATGAGAAAAAATGGTTGCGACTTTGCCGAATCTGGAGATATTTACGGCACAAAATGGAAAAGGGGATTTTTATAACTTTTGAAGGCGTGGAAGGCTGCGGGAAGAGTTTCCACATAAAAAAGCTTGCCGAGTACTTTGCCGCGTCCGGAAGAAAATGCCTGGTCAGCCGCGAGCCCGGCGGGACTCCGATTTCCGAAAAAATCCGCTCTTTGCTTCTCGACCGCAAACAGGGCGAAAACATGTTTCCGCGAACGGAGATACTGCTTTTTGAAGCCGCGCGCGCCCAGCATGTCGAGGAATTGATAAAGCCCGCTCTCGCGCGCGGGGAGATTGTGATGTCAGACAGGTTTTTCGACTCCACAACCGCCTATCAGGGAGCAGCCCGTAAAATATCCCCAAGAGATGTCGATTTTTTAAACGGGTTTGCCGTGGGCGGTTGCGTTCCGGATCTCACAATAATTCTCGATATTCCGGTGGGAGCCGGGCTCGCCCGCGCCGCCGAGAGGGACGGAAGCGAACCAGACCGCATGGGCGGCCAGCGCGTCGAGTTTTACGAAGCCGCCAGAAGCGCATTCCTATCACTCGCCGAATCCGATCCGCGCAGATTTGCGGTGGTAGATTCTTCTGGTGGAAAAGAGGAGACTTTCTCAAAGATACTTTCCCAGGTGAAAGGCCGCTTGAATGTCTAACAAGGCGCTCGACATACTTTTGGACTCGCTTGCGGCGGGCAGGCTTCATCACGCGGTTCTCCTTTACGGCGCTTCGCACCGTGCGCTTGAGGAGGTCGCAAAGGCTGTCGCGGAAAAAATTTTTGGCAGGAGCGCGGACTCCCACCCCGATCTTTTCGAATTGCGTCCCGAAGGCAAAGCCCGGCAGATAAAAATTGGCTCAAAGGGGGATAGGACAGACGGTTCATGGCCCGCCAACACAATGCGGAAGCTGATATCCGACATTCGCCAAACATCGAATGCCGGATTCGGAAAGGTCGCAATAGTTTACGAGGCTGACAGAATGAACGATGCAACCGCCAACGCCTTTTTAAAAACACTTGAAGAGCCTCCGGACGATACCCACATATTCATTCTAACAACGCGCCCGAATGATTTGCTCGATACCATTCGCAGCCGCTGCATAGCTTTGCGCGTTTCATCGGACGGGGAGTCCGTGCGGGACGAACAATGGCTTAAATGGCTGGAAGATTTTAAGCTCTGGCAGGAAAAAATAATGGGTGGAGTAGGGAGGAAGAATCTTGCCGACACAATGATGGCTTGCTACGGGCTGCTTGCGAGGTTCAGCGCAATCCTGACCCGCATGGGCGACGAGTTGTCCGACTTGGGAGCCGGGGACGAAGCGGCAGACGAGGAAGTCCTCGAGGCGGAGAGAGCCGGCATGCGCAGGGCGATTCGCAAACGCATGCTCGGGGAGATTGAGGACGCGTGCGTTTCATGCGCGCTTAAAAAGGGAGAATTTTCCGCCATTAAACTTTCCCGCGCCGTGGCCGCGCTTGAAAAATCATCCGGGTTTATGGAGTTGAACATGCCGGACTCTCCGGCTCTCGAATTCTTTATGCTGTCCCAGCTTAGAATATGGGGAAAGTAAAAAAATGGCAAATCCTATAATTTCTCTATCTACAAGCTATTTGCAGCCGAGGTTCAAAAACGACGGATACGCGATGCTTCAAGCCGCCGCCGAACTCGGATTTGAATACGTAGAGCTCGGGCACTCCACTAGCCAACAAAGTTGCGAGGGAATCCTAAAAGCCGTTTCCGAGGGCGTCGTGAAAGTGTCGTCGCTGCACAATTTCTGCCCGTCTCCGCCGTTTGCCTCCGGACCTACGCCAAATCTTTATTCCCCGGCGACGAAATCGAAAATCGAGTCTGGGCAATGGTTGCGGCACACGAGGGAGTCTCTCGAGTTCGCCCACAAGACGGGCGCAAAAGTTCTCGTATGCCACGTCGGAAGCCTCTCGTATTTCTTTAGGCGCCCGGACGCAAAATTAAAATCCATGATTAGCGAGAACGGCTCTTATGAAGGCTTGGAAGACAATCTTCCATATCTCGACGCCCGCGATACCTTTATGGCGCGCGCAAAAAAGCGTTCCGAAGCAAGGGATTATCTCAACATCGTGAAAAACCTCGGTGAGGTTGACGCTTTGGCGAGGGAAAATGGGGTGGACTTGGCGGTGGAAAACCGCGACTCTCCATCGGAGCTTCCGCTCGATTGGAACTTTGAAAAGCTCATAGGCCTCGCAAAAGAAAAGGGCCTTGCGCAAGTCTGCTCATGGCACGACACGGGGCATTCAATGCGCAAGCAGCTCGCGCTACTGTGCAGGCAGACCGAATTGATAGAGCGTCTACTCGGAAGCCTCCGCGGCTGGCACTTGCACGACTGTTCGAAGGAGGGGAAAGACCATATCGCAATCGGGAAGGGCTGCATAGATTTTCAGTCCATCGCCAGATTCTTCGATAAGCGCAAGCATATATTTACCATAGAGCTCAACCGTTCGGTGCGCACGCGCGACGCTGCCGACTCATTAAAGCGCGTTCAGGACCTTTTGGCGTGAGAAGAAAAGTGGACATCTTCGATGGGAGCGGAATCGTAAGTTTCGACCGAAGCCGCCTCAGAAAATTTATAAAACTGCTCGACGAGCAAATGCCGGAAGAGTTCCGCCTCCCCGCGGGGGATTTGTCGATTGCAATTTTTAACGACGATGATTTGGCGGAGCTCCATAGAAAATTTCTCGACAATCCCGCTCCGACGGACGTTATAACTTTCGATGGCGATCCGGACGACGGCTTTGCGGGGGAGATCTGCGTGAGCGCTTCGCGCGCCCTCGAGTGCGCAAAAATATACGGAAACACTCCGAGCGCGGAATTGTGCCTCTATATCGCGCACGGAACGTTGCACCTGGCGGGAATCAACGACATAGAAGCTGAGGACGCCGCCGTCATGAGGCGCGGCGAGCGCGAGGCCATCAATATCCTTGAAAAAAACTTCAAAAAGCCGATTTTTAAATTTAATGCTTAAGAGATTCGGAAATTATCTGCTTACTGGAACTTTAATCGCCCTTCCCATTACGGTTACGGTGTTTTTGCTGGTCGTGCTCGTCAGAAATATCGGGACGCCGGTCTCCCAGATAGTCTTTGTCCCGCTATTTGCGAGCTTGGACGCCAACCTGCCGGAAACGGGCGCCGGAAAGATTATGATCGACGCGCTCTCGACCCTCATCGTGGTCTTCTTCATAGCTGCCATAGGCCTCGCGTCGAAATTTTTTCTGGCGCGAATGCTTATAAACCTGTCGGAATCGGCGATAAATAAAATTCCAGTAATCGGGCTGGTTTACCGCACGGTCAAACAGATTGTAGACACATTTTCAAAAGAAAACAAAGCGGTATTTCAAAGCGTGGTTTTGCTCGAATTTCCCAGAGCCGGGCTCTACGGCATAGGTTTTGTCACGAGCAAAGCCAAGGGAGAAGTGCAAAGCCGGACGGGCGAGGTTGTCGTGAACGTATTTGTCCCGACTACCCCAAACCCGACTAGCGGATTTTTAATAATGGTTCCACAAGAACAGCTCACTTATCTCGACATGAGTGTCGGCGACGCCATGAAACTCATCATATCCGGAGGGGCGGTCGTTCCCGAATGGTCTCCGCATTCGGAAGTTCCCAAAGATGCCGCTAAGAACGCAGATTGACTGCGCCACTGTTTTAAATAGGGAGGCGCGCGGCGAAAGCGCTCTGTATATCGAAGCGTTTTCGCCGGTTTTTGGGCTTTTGCGCATGATAAAAAAAATATCGCGCAGCAAAACTTCCGAATTGCCGGATTTTTTTAACGACTTGTCTATGCTCACTGAGTCAGACACCCCGGCATCTTTAAAATTTTTGCGAGAATTTTCGACTTTGCGAAGGCGCGGAAGCATATCCGAGTCGTATGAGGCCTTGGCAAATGCCTCCGCCATTTGCGCGTGTGTCATAAAGAACGGAATCAATGCCGAGGATGCCGCGCGGCTTCATTTGAAACTGACATCGGCTTTAGATTCGATAGATTCCGGTTCTCCGCCGGAAATTGTCAGGTTCAAATTTATGTATCTTATCGCCAGGGACGAGGGATATCCGGTGCGGGAAGATTTTTATGAGAACCTTTCCGGGCCGTCGAAGGCTCTTATGGAAATAATCGTCAGGACGCCGTCGGCCCAAGCGGCGGAATTCCGTTCTAGAACCCCTGATCTGTTGGATAAAATGTGCGAATGGATATATTCAAACACGGATATTTTGCCGTCGTGATGCGCCCGAACCGCGCCGGCTTTCCCTTGCAAACACGGATTCTCTTGTGATATTTGCCGGCGGAACTTTCCCGCGATAAGCCAAGCGCCTGCGCTTAAAACAGAACAGATGCGCGATTTGTCCCACATAGGAGTTCCGCTGTCTTAAAAGTGCGGATTTGCGCCGCCGGCATGCGGAAGCTGCCATGCTGGGGCGGTATTTCTCCAAAGGGCTTCGGAAGGCGAAAGCCGCGGTTTGAAACATGGCATTTTACCCCGTCCCAAACGTTTGCGAGTGGGGCTGTAGTCCGGAGAATGCGCGGCGCCTAAGAAATCTCTTTGCGGCTTCTGATGAAATTTTTCGGGCTCTTTCCGTAATACGCCTTAAAAGCCCTGGAAAAAACATAGGCGTCAGAATATCCGATTTTCTCGGCAATTTTTACGTTGCTAAGGTCCGTGTTTGTCAACAGGTGCAAAGCTTTTTGCATCTTTATTTGCAGCATCAGCTGCTGAAAAGTTATGGACCATGTCTTCAAGCACATTTCGTTGATTTTTCTCTTGTCCGTGTGGAGTATGCGCGCCGCGGCGCTCGAACTGATGTTTTTGGCGGGATTTTCGCGCATTGAATTGACAATCTTGCCCAATCCCTCCTCGAGGGGCGTGTTTATGCCGTTGAGAAAATCGCGCTTTAAAAGTTCAGATATGGCGTTTGCGTACGATTCGAGCAGCAGAAACGACGAGGCGGGAGAGTAGAGCTCGTTTGCATAGTATTCTATAATTTTCGATATTTCCGAAAAATGTTCGGATTTAAATACGCCCTGCGCGCCGCCGAAGGCCCTGTTCCACAGCGGGGTTGAATTCATATGGAACCAGATAATGCTCCAGTCGTCGGTCTCGCATGAGAGATTGTACGAGGATCCGATGGGAGAAATAAAAGCTTTTCCGCGCGTGAGCCGCGCGTGCTGGTTTTCAAATTTTATCTTTGCCGATCCCGACACCGTATATACGAGAAAGTGGAAATCCACGCCGGCCCTCGATTGATAATATCCCTTCTTGTGCGACGCAAAAGCCGAACTTTGAATCCCGTGCTTTTCAAGATGATTTATGGTGTTTGGGGGCGGACTCAATACGAGCGGAGAGTTTGATTGCTTGTTTATTTCCCCCATCGGGACAAAAGGTTCGGTTATGTAATATTCCCTGCTGCGGTTGGGCCAGAGCTGATATTCATTGTCCGTCTTTTTATTCCATATATATTTTATCTTCATTTTTTGCTCCGCCCGATGCAAATATGCGCGTTCAAACCTTATAATAGCATTATTATAGTAAAAATTGCCTTTATTGCAAGTTAAGAGAATGCCATCTTTTTGTAGTTTGCGCCATTTTGCCGGTCTGCTTTTTGCTGGCGCGCAGCATCCTAAAAGAGATTTTTCAGCAAGGCCTTCGGAAAAGTAAACGGGCTATTTAGAAGATGTTTTGCATTAACAGTTAATCTCAAAAAAAGGGCGGAGCTGCCGAATCCTCTTGTTTTGCCGGAGAAACGCGGTAATAAATAAAACATGAAGGAAATGATTTCAAATGTCAGGCAAATCGGAGGCATAGAAACTTCGATTCTCGACAATGGCGCCGGGCGCGGTTCAAGAATAGCGTGGGTCAATACGGGTTCAAAGCTGAGATTCAAGCTGCTTTTGGATAGGGCGATGGACATATCGGACGCCTTTTACGGAGAAAATTGCCTTTGCTGGTTGAGCGGAACCGGGCAAGTTCCTCCTGCCAAGTGCCGCGATTTCGACTGGCTTGGTCGTTTCGGAGGAGGTTTGCTGGTGACTTGCGGACTTTCCCACATAGGCCCGCCTGAATCTGATGGAATAAAAAATCGCTGTCTGCACGGCGATATAAGTTCATGCGCGGCGGAAATAGAGTCTGTAAAACAGCCCGATCCGTACGCGGGAGACAATAAATTCAGCATAACGGGCGCAATGGACGAGGTTTCTGTTTTTGGCCCGCGCTTGCGCTTGCGCCGTACATTTTCGTGCGAATTGGGCAAAGCCCAAATACATTTGAGGGACGAAGTTTGCAATCTCGGGAACGAGAGCGCCCCGCACATGATGCTTTATCATTGCAATCTCGGCTGGCCGCTCGTCGGCGAGGATACCCTTCTGGAATGGAACGGCCCCTGGCGCCCGGCCAATCCGGACGATCCGTTTATGCGCGGGGGTTCAGACATAAAAATGTGCCGCCCGCCTTCCGATTTGCATTCGGGCGCGAAGGAATCGGTCGCTTTTATAAATCCCGAGCCCGATTCTGCCGGCAGATGTTCCTGTGGGGCTATCAATAAAAAACTCGGGCTTCGCTTAAAAATAGAATTTTTTAAAAATCAGCTGCCCTGCTTGGTGAATTGGCAGCACTGGGGGCGGCGCGAGTATGTCACCGGACTTGAACCGGGCACGAATTTCCCGATAGGACAAGCCGCCGCCGAGCGCGCGGGAGAGTTGATACGCCTCCAGCCTATGGAAACAAGAGTCTACGAATTGAAGTTTTCTATTGAGGAAATTTGAGCGGGCTGCCTGCCTCTCATTTGTTTTCAGATTCTCCAGCTTGGCGTTTCACATGGAAAACGCCAAGCCGTCAAGGGCGAAACACTCGGTTATTTTGCAAAACCTACGGAATTGCAAATCATGGGAGTTTGCGTTCCGCTTAGTTTTAGTCCGCTGCGCAATTGGTCAATATCCATAGTTGTGTGGGGATATGTTCCCAATCCCGTTCCGGCGCAAAATATGGAAATATTCTGGGACACTATTCCTGCGTCCAGGCCGCTCCATCTATCGTTGAAATCCGAAACCAAAACGAGGCATATTGGAGCTTCAGACTGGCGCAAATCGCTTTGGGATACGAGTTCTAATGCGTGTTCTTTCGGCAGGTAAAGGTATGCGGCTTCTGGGGTGCAGACGTATATTTTTATATCCTGCCGGTTTAAGGCGGACGGGGCGGTTCGCTTCCCGGTATCGGGGCGGTTGATTCCGTTAGCGGCAAAAAGGAGATCCGACAAATCTGCCATGGAGGGCATTCTTGACGAGAAAGACTTTGTCGAAGCGCGTTTTGAAAAAGCTTTCATGACGCATTCGCCGCGCTCCATGTTTGGAGAGGGAAGCTTCATAATTTCCCCTCCAAAGGAAATTGCGGCGATGGCATATAAAATTATGGAAATGGACGATATCAGCTTCATAAGGATAATTTTTTTCCAAAATTTACAGAGTTATTCGGGCATTGTAAAGTTTGGATTTTTATCCAAATAAAATTCGCGCGTTAATAATTTGTGACAAGGGCGAAAACTGTTTTGCATAAGATTCAGCGGGATTTTAATTTATTATGCGCCAACGAAAATAGTGTGGTATTTATACTTAAAAATATACCATTAAAAAATATTCGCAGTAAAAGTTTTTATGAGAAAACTGTAAGGACAACAAGGGGCGATTGGCTAGTTTTGGATAAAGCGACTTGTGAAGCATGCCTTTCCCATAGTTTCGTCTTTTTTTATATTTCAAGTATATCTTAATCAATAATAAGCAATAAAAATTATAGTCGGGAGTAAAAAAATGCGTTGACAAACCAAATGTTTTAACCATTTGATTAAAAAAAATGGTTGAAAAGAATTACATAGCCGAACTTTTTGCGGGCAAGTGTTGCGACGCCAAGGCAAAAATAATAAAAGCTGCCCTCGAGGAGTTTGGAATACGCTCGCTTGCTGCTGCCCGCACGCGCCAGATAGCCGCCCGCGCAGGGGTAAACCATGCTGCCATCAACTATTACTTCGGGGGGAAGAAGGAATTGTATCTCGAGATTGTCCGTCAAATAGCGGACTTCGACATGGACTATTCTATGCAATTTTATCGGCGGGGAGAGGAGTTGGCAGACAGTTCAGATCCGTCCCCGGAGGAGGCGCGGCGCATATTGGAGGATTATATAATCGGCCATCTTTGGCCTGAGGACAGCCAAATGAATTCTATAATACGCCATGCCGTTCTCATAGTTACGCGCGAGGAGATGTATCAGACCGACGCTTTTGACATACTTTATGAAAATTGCTTCAAGCACGGCTATGCTTTTCTCGACAAAATGATTCAGATTGCTTCAAGGGGAAAGTTTAAAGGCATAGACTCCATCGTTACGGCTGAAATGCTGATGGGCTCCATAATTCTTTTCAATTCAAATCGAGCCGCCTTCAAGCGCTTGAACAAGTGGGAAAAATTCGGTGATTCTGAGGTCGAAACCGTTAGGCTCAATTTCAAGAGATTGATAGAAAGCGTGTTGTCGTAAGAATATTTTTCAGCCAAAAATTTCAAATAAGATGAAGATGAAATACATGATATTGAGAAGCAAAGACATAGGGATAATAATGGCGGCGTGTTTCTGCGCGCTGTTTGCCGGCTGCCAGAAGAAGGAGGCTGCCGGAACAGCGGGAATGCCAATACCGGTAAAGTATGTGGAGCCTCAAAAGACAAACGTGGAATTTTGGGACGAATATACGGCCAGGCTCGAAGCCTTGGCGTATGTCGAATTGCGTTCCCGGGTTGAGGGATATCTCGAAAAGGTCCTCTTCACCGAAGGGCAGTATGTCAAGAAGGGCGATTTGCTTTTTGTGATAGACCCGCGCCCGTATCAGGCAGCTTTCGATTCCGCCAAGGCTTCCGTCAGGGAAGTCGAGGCGCGTTTGAGCCTGGCTGAAAGCAACCTTGCGCGCGGCAAGGAGCTCTTGGATTCGAAGGCGATCTCAAAGGAGACTTACGATACAAGGTACAGCGAAAAGATGTCCGCGCAAGCGGCCCTGCTGAACGCCAAAGCCCGCCTGCGCGAAGCCGAGCTCAATCTCGAGTTTACTGAAATCCGCGCGCCGATATCCGGAAGGGTCAGCGAGGCTCTGGTGGATCCCGGCAATCTCATAAGCGCCAATTCCACGCTTCTGACCACCATAGTCGACGATTCCATCGTGCAGGCGTATTTTGAAATAAGCGAGCGCGACATTCTCGACTACAGGCAGAAAAAGCTCTTCGACAAGATCAACATAAAAGAGCGCAAGGGCCCGCCCGTGAAGATGAAAATAGGTTCCGCCGTCTATGACGGATCGCTGACTTACTACGACAACCGCCTCGGTTCGGAGACCTCGAGCTTGACCATGCGCGCGGATTTCGACAATTCCAACCGCTACATATCGTCGGGCATGTTTGCCAAAGTCGAGGTTCAGAGCATGCCGTCGCACGAGGAGATGACCCTTCCAGAAGCCATAATCGGCACTGATTTGGTTGAGAGGTACGTGCTTGTGGTAAACAAGGACGACGTCGTCGAATACCGCCCGCTGAAGATAGGCAAGCTCATAGGCAAGGACCGCGTCGTTTACGAAGGCGTGAAGCCGGGCGAGCGCGTGATATCGAAGGGCATCCAAAGGGCTGTATCGGGAGTGAAGGTGTCCCCGTCGCCCGACGTTCCGGAGCCTTCCGAGAACGCGGAGGCGAAATAGACCCAAAGTTCCCCGCGGGGGCAAAATGCACATAGACGAATATGAAATTTTCACACTTTTTTATAGATAGGCCGATTTTTGCCGCGGTCGTTTCGATATTGATAACCCTGCTTGGAGTGGTGGGTTATGTCAGCCTTCCCGTCACGCAGTATCCGGACATAGTTCCGCCGACCGTTACGGTTACGACTTCGTATCCCGGCGCTTCTCCGGAAATTCTCATGGATACGGTAGTCGCTCCTCTCGAACAGGAAATCAACGGCGTCGAGAAGATGATTTACATGTCGAGCCAATGCAACGCCGACGGCTCGGTGATGATAACCGTCACGTTCCAGCTGGGCACAAACATAGATATAGCCCAAGTTCAGGTTCAAAACAGGGTGTCCATGGCAACGCCCAGGCTCCCGGAGGACGTCAGGAACATCGGCGTGGTTGTGAAAAAGCGTTCGCCTGACATGATTTTGGCGCTCAATATATATTCCCCCGACAAGAGCCGTTCCAAGCTTTACCTGACAAACTACGCCATAACGCAGCTGAACGACCGCCTCGCCCGAATCTACGGTGTCAGCGACGTGACGATTTACGGGGAGCGCCAATACAGCATGCGCGTATGGCTCGATCCCGAGAGGTTGTCGCACTTTAAGATGACGCCTTCCCAGGTCGTGGCTTCGCTGAGGGAGCAGAACCAGCAGGTTGCCGCCGGGAAGCTGAACCAGCCTCCGATAGCCTCTCCCGATGCCGCGCACGAGCTGATAATCAACACCCAGGGGCGCTTGAGCACGCCGGAGGAGTTTGAGAATATAATCATAAAGTACAGTTCCGACGGGAAGGTCGTCCGCCTGAAGGACGTCGCGCGGCTCGAGTTGGGGGCATACACTTACAGCGACGAATCCTATCTGAGCGGCACTCCGGCTGTTAACTTGGCGCTGTACCAGTTGCCGGGGACCAACGCTCTCGATACTGCAAAGCGCATACGCGCGGAAATAGAGGAGATGAAAAAAGATTTTCCAACGGGCGTAGATTATTACATTCCCTTCGACAATACCGAGTATATATCCGATTCCGTGGACGCCGTTTACCACACGATTTTCGAGGCGGTGCTGCTGGTCGTATTCGTCGTTATTCTCTTCCTCCAGAATTGGAGGGCGGCGGTAATACCGCTATTTGCGATACCGGTTTCGCTCATCGGAACATTTTTCTTCATGTCGCTTTTCGGGTTCTCGATAAACAATCTTTCGCTTTTTGGATTGGTGCTCGCGATAGGGATAGTCGTCGACGACGCCATCGTTGTAGTCGAGAACGTCGAGAGGAACATGCGCGACGGGCTCGACGCAAAGGAGGCTACGAAAAAGGCGATGACCCAGGTGCAGGGCGCCCTCATAGCGATTGTTCTGGTGCTTTCGAGCGTATTTATCCCGACGGCGTTCGTCGAGGGAATTTCCGGGCAGTTTTACAGGCAGTTCGCGCTCACCATAGCAGTGTCCACGATACTTTCCGGGGTGGTTTCCCTCACTCTTTCGCCCGCCCTATGCGCCATAATGCTCCGCCACCACGATAAGCCCGACTTGCTGACTAAAATTCAAAACTTTTTGTTTGGCTGGTTTTTCAAGGGTTTCAATGCGGCGTTTGAATGGGTTTCTGAAAAGTACGGCAATCTCGTAAAGCGAATAGTGAGGTTTTCTCTGCTTGTGCTGGTGTGCTACGCCGGGCTTTTAGGTTTGACAGCCTGGCTTTTCGACATAACTCCCACAGGCTTCATTCCGAAGCAGGATACGGGATACATGTTTATAACCGTCCAGCTTCCCGACGGCTCGACGCTCGATCAAACAGACAAGGTCATGGCGAAGATACAGCGCATATTAAAGCCCGTCGACGGGATAAGGGATTTCATGACGGTCGTCGGCTTGAATCTTGCCAACATATCGAAGACTTCCAACGCCGGGGCGATGTTCCTGAGGCTCGAGCCCAAAGACGTGCGCATAAAGAAGGGAATAACGCTCGACGGGCTCCTTGCAAAAGTTTACATGATGCTCTACAAGGAGGTTCCGGAAGCCTCGTGCTTCGTGCTGACGCCTCCCGCCGTCAACGGCATAGGCACTGGCGGGGACTTTAAGGCCCAAATTGAGGACAAAGTCGGATATGGCATCAGGGCGGTTGAAAAGTACACAAAAGCCATTGCCGCCGAGGCCATGAAATATCCCGAGATAGCGCTTGCGTTCACGACGTACAGAGTGTCCTCCCCCCAGCTTTATGTGGACATAGACCGCGAGCGCGCGCAGAAGCTGAATGTTCCTATATCGTCGATTTTTGAAACTATGCAATTCAATCTCGGATCTGTCTACGTCAACGACTTCAATATTCTCAACCGCGTTTACCGCGTCATGGCGCAGGCGGAAGGTTCGGAACGCGCGGACATATCCGACATTTACAACTTGAAAGTTCAAAATGTCCGCGGCGAGAACGTTCCGCTCGGATCCGTTGCGGAGGTTCGCCGCACGATGGGCCCCGAGCGCGTGTCCAGGTACAACCTCTATCCGACCGCCGAGCTCATGGGGAATTTGAACCAGGGGTACAGCACCGGCCAGGCGATGAAGGTTATAGAGGAGGTTGCCGCAAAGGTTCTCCCCGAAGGCATGGGCTTGGAATGGACGGATTTGGCATATCAGGAGAAGCAGGTCGGGAACACTGCCATGATGATATTCTCGCTTTGCGTGGTGTTTGTATTCCTGCTTTTGGCAGCCCTTTACGAAAGCTGGAAACTTCCGCTTTCGGTGATATTGGTTGTGCCGCTGGTTTTGCTTTTCGCAATAGCCGGGGTGCTGTTGCGCGGCATGGACAACAATGTCATGACGCAGATAGGATTTGTCGTGCTGATAGGCTTGGCGTGCAAAAACGCGATATTGATAGTGGAGTTTGCAAAGCAGAGGCAGGAGAGGGGGCAGGACGTCGTGACGGCTGTCAGCACGGCGTCTAAGAACAGGCTCCGACCGATACTGATGACGTCGTTCGCGTTTATCTTGGGGGTGGTTCCATTGGCGTTTGCGAGCGGATCGGCTTCGGAGCTCCGCCAGGCCTTGGGAACGTCGGTATTTTTCGGAATGCTTGGCGTGACTTTCTTCGGCTTGATTTTTACACCCGTATTCTTTTATATAATCAGGAAAAACTACAGGGCGCCCGAGGCGCCGACGGAGGGGAAATAAAATGGGAAAAGCTTTTGAAAGAACTCTTATAGCCGCATCGGCCGTGTCATTGGCGGGCTGCATGGTTGGCCCCGACTATGTCGAGCCATCGCCTGGAGTCTGCGAGAGCGAAATAAAGGCGGAGCATTTCTTTAGGGACGAGGGCTTGTGGAAGGACGCCGCCCCGTCGGACAATCTTCCGAAGGGAGACTGGTGGGAGGTCTTCAACGATCCCGAGCTTTCCGCCCTGCTGAAGACCTGCCGCGAAAACAGCCCCAGCCTGAAAGCCGCCTTTTACAGGGTCGAGCAGGCCAGGCAGACCGCCCGCATGGACGAGGGTGAGCTTTATCCGTGGCTCAACGGGAACGCCTCGTTTGCCAGAACCGCGCCGTCGAGAAATACGCGCGTCAGCTACGGGCAGTACGACACTTGGCTGACGGGCTTCGGAATAACTTGGGATCTGGACCTGTTCGGGAGGATTCGCAGCATAATAGAATCCGACGTGGCAACCGCCCAGGCGGAGCTCGACGCGTACGAGAATTTGATGCTTCTCCTGCAATCGCAGGTGGCTTCGCAATATTTTACGATACGCCAGCTCCACTCGGAGCGCGAGCTTCTCGTCCGCACGCTGAAAGTCAGAAAAGAGCAAACGGAGCTCGTACGCCGCAGGGTGGCTTCGGATTTCGCCGATGACTTGGACCTGCAGAGGGCAATCCAGCAGGAGTGCGAGGCTGCGGCCCAGCTCGCGCAGGTCGACCGGTCGATGGCAGTAGCCAGGAACGACATAGCCGTGCTTGCGGGCATGCCCCCGTCGCAGCTCAAGCTGTCGGATCTCCCCCTCGGGGACAAGATGCCCAAACTGCCCCAGGCTGTGCCGTCCCAGCTGCTCGAAAGGCGCCCCGACATCGCGCAGGCAGAGCGCTTGGTGTACGCCGCGAACGCCAGGATAGGCGCCGCCCAGGCCGCGTATTTCCCGACGGTTTCACTTACGGCTAATACAGACTTGTCCGCGCAAAATATCGACAAGCTCATAAATTCAAGCTCCTTTGCATGGGGCATAAGCCCCCAGATTTACATACCGATATTCCAGGCTGGGAGAACCTACGCCCAAAAGCAGGTCGCTCTCGCCGCCCATAAGGAGGCTCTCGAAAATTACAAGAGCACGGTTTTGAGCGCGATCGGCGAAGTTGAAAACGCCTTGTCGCAGATAAACAATCTGCGCGTTGAATACGCCAAGCGAATGGCTGTGGTGGAGGCTTCATTGAAGGTCGAGGAGCTGACGCAGAGGCAGTACGACTTGGGATTCGTGGACTATTTCTCCGTCAGCGACGCGCAAAGTTTGGCATTGCTCAACGAACGCGAACAATTAGCGCTTTTGGGGGACAGATTCCGCGCGTGCGTGAACTTGATTGTTGCACTCGGCGGCGGCTGGCAAAACGAAAAGCCGTCGGCTGACTGGTTCGACAACAATACGAAGCCTGGCTTTTACGAAGGGATAAGCGATCCGGCTTCCCCGGCGGGAATGCAGGGCGAAAATAAAACGCCGGTTTCGGAGGAAGCATCTAAGGGGGCAAAACTTTGATTTGAGGCGGAAATATTTTTCGATTGTGCGAAAACCGCATCTGAAAGGGAATCCCCACATCGCCGGGGGATTCTCTTTTTTGCGCCTTGCCTGAACGCGTGGGACGTGGGAGCGAAGACTTTGCCGTAAAAAATTGCAATCCTTTGACAGAATTGGGATTAGCGGGCTTTTTGCGTTTGACACTCCCTCTTTCGTCGCGTTTTCTTAATCGCCTATATGAGAAAATCCATACTTGCCATAATATTAATAGTCGGAGTGCTATTTGCGGTTCCATTATTTTCCTCGGGAGAAAAGGCAGTTGTAAACGTGGACTTTGAAAGCGGAGGATTTCCGGAGGGAGTGTCTGTGGACGAGTCGTGTTTGTCTGCGATAGAAGGCGAGAAGGCCTTGTCCGGCACGCGTTCGGCGCGCATATCGACAAT
>CASFWX010000025.1 GCA_949298545.1 uncultured Verrucomicrobiota bacterium
CCTGATGCCCATCTGAAGATAAACCAGTTGCGAATTTGATATTCGAGTTCGTCAGGATTCGGATTTTGTGTATATAGCTTCCCTCCGTTTTGTATGAAAAAATGGGGATTGAGCCAATAAGCTTGCGCCGCTACGACATCTCCGATTTGGCCGTCTTGCAGGCGTTTAATAGCCTCTAAATAGCCTGGATGGAAGCGCCGCTGTATGCCGGGAATGATTGTGAGGTTCTTTTTATCTGCAATGTCGGCGATTTCCAAAAGTTCGCGGGCTTGCACTGGATCCACGCAGGCGGGCTTTTCCACGAAAATATGCTTTCCCGCCTCCACTGCGGCGCGCAAATGCAGGGGTCTGAACACGGGGGGAGTTGCGTGTATGACGATGTCAATGTCATCGAGATCGAGCAGTTGTTTGTATGCGTCCCAGCCGACAAATTCTCGCGATTGGGGGACATCTATGCATTCAGGGCCGTATTTTTGCGCGCACTTGGCGAATTTATTTTTTGCCACTTCAATTCTATCCGGAAAAAGATCGGCGGCTGCCGTTATTTTCACTCTTCCATTTGCGGCGGCGAGCATGTTGTCGATTGCTGCAAGCCCGCGGGAACTGCAGCCGATTATCCCCGCTTTTAGGGTGCTCGATTTCCCGATATTCATGCCTGCATAGGCTGGCATTGCGGCTGAAGCGCCTATTAAAGCCATAGATTTTAATGCGTCTCTTCTGTCCATATACATTTCTCTTTGTTATAGTTTAACTTTTAGACAAGGGCGTCGTAAGAGCGGTACCTATCCAAGATTCGTCTCTCGCATTCGAGAGTGTCGGAGCTTTGGGTGTGTTCGAGCCCGATTATTCCGCGGAATCCCTTTTCCCAGATTTTTTTGAATACTTTGGGATAGTCTATCGTGCCGGATCCGGGCTCGTTGCGTTCAGGTGCGTCTGCAACATGAAACGACTCGATGCAGGTCCACACATCGGGGTCGTCGAGAGTATTTAGGTTTTTCATCTGCATTTGCTCGTGGAATATGTCGTAAAGCATTCGGCAGCTCTTTCGGTTGACTTGGCGGCATATCTTTGCCGCGAGTTCGGCTCTGTCGCAGAAAACCCCGGGGTGGGATAGGGTATTTAGGGGCTCTATTTCCATTACGAATCCGGACTTTTCGGCAATGTCGGCGCAGAAGGCCATATTTTCCACGGCGTTTTCATATTGCCTAATCCATTCGATATCATTGTCCAAAGCGCCCGGACCGGCGATGAATGTTTTTCCCCCGACATTTTCCAAAACTTCAAAAGTTGTGTCGAGCTGGCGTTTAAGCATATCCCTTATCGCGGTTTTACCGCTTTTCCCATCAGGCGTTTTGTTTGCCGTCATTGTGGGGACGTCTTTTTCATTCATCGAACTTTGGGGACCCATCAGAAGACCGAGTTCTTTTAATTTTTGTCCAATCAGCTTTTGTTTCTCTTTTTCTTCTTTTGTGTATCGTCTCTTATGCTGTATGAAAACTACGCCTTCCACGCCCCTGAACCCCTGTGATTTAAAGAATTCCAGCCTATCAATTGGATCTTTGCCCGCCATTCTGCGAAACAAAGGCATGGCAACTCGGGGAGCAAACAGCATCTTAAAGGGCTTTACTGCTTTTTCTTCAGCAAACAAATTTTTTTGAGCGAAAACGGGAAAAAGCGGGACTGATGCAGCGAGATTAAGAAAAAGTCTTCTGTTCATTTGTAAATGGTCTATTTGTTTAGCGAGGCTTGTCAAGTGTTATCTCATTCGATTGAGCAGAAAAAATACACCAGTTTAACGATCCCACATTAGTGTGATTTTTTAAGAGTTTCGAGATTGGGCGGAGCTTCGCTTCTATATGTGGTTAATTTTTGGACTGCCGCAAATTTCAAATAGGCGTTTGCATATTTCGATTTGCGCCGATAAATAGTGAAATGTTATGCTAAGTCATGCGCGCCAGAAAAAAGTGAATTTTCTACGCCATTGGCGAGATTGAAATTTTATTTTTTTTCTGAAAATCTTGGTATTGCGTATAAAATTTACAGCCTTTGCAAATCTCGCACAATTCGTCAACTTTCACACAGGCAAAATGATTGCTGGGCAGGGCGCTAGAAAAACAAAATAATTTTCCCAAAAATTGGAAAAATAGAGCCCGCAAGGCGTTTAAATTGGCGGATTGCGGGCTTTTAAAGGTGGTGCCAGGAAGTGGATTTGAACCACCGACCAAAGGCTTATGAGTCCTCTGCTCTACCACTGAGCTATCCTGGCGCTATTTATAAGCCTCACACGAGTATTCATATGGCGTCTTAAGTCAAGTTTTATTTGAGGATTTTTCTGTTTTTTTTATTTGATGAATTCTTATTTATGTCCTAGCCTGTTCGCATGAAAAAAATTATTACGCTTGTTTCCTTTTCTTTATTCGCACTCCTATTCTCGGCTTGTTCTACTATAATCAGCGACGAGAGCTATGCGAAGGCAACCCGCGGAGAGACCGTTTTGGAATACGGCGGTTTTTCATGCTCTAAAGAAGCTTTAAAAAACGCTGTAATGCTTTCGCTTCAGGAGCGCGGATGGACTATTGTGGATTCAAATAACCCCATAAAAGCCCAGCTGGTCGAATTCCCGCGCCAAAACGCAAAGATATCAATCGACGTCCAGAAGGGCAAACTGGTCATAGATACTAAAGGTTCGCTCGTGGACGGAAATAAAGCCTATGTCCCGCTCAGATATCTCGACTATTTGCTCGTGTCAGTGCGCAAGCATGTAATGCAGGCCTCTAAATAGTTATAAATATATTTGCCAAATGATTGGCCGGAGGCGAGATTCCGCTTCCGGCCAATTTGTTTTAGGATTTTGCGGGTGCGCATGTATCGCGTTCTATTATTCGCGTTGGCAAGGTTATTTGCCTGGCTTTGGCGGAAGGGTTTTGTATGCGTTCGACTATAATGTTTGCTGCGCAAGTACCCATTTCGTCCAGATCTACATGGCTAGTCGATATTTTCTTGCTTCCTATTGTGCTGTAAATTGTGTCGTCATAACCGAACAAACTCAAATCTTCTGGAATTTTCAGCCCCATCGACTGCGCCTTTTCCAGAATGGATAGGGCAAGTTCGTCATTTACGCACATGATTGCAGTTGGAGCGTCGGGTGATGAAAACATTTTCCCAAATTGTTTTCCGGCGTCTTCAAGGGTTAAAAAGTTTCTGACAATATCAGCGCGTTGGCCATTCAACCGCGCTCCCTCGAGAAACCCCTTTATGCGCATATCGGTATTGTAATCTTCATAGTCGTAGGCAAAGTAGGTGATATGCTTGTGCCCAAGAGAGGCTAATATATCCGTCATCTTGCGGGAAGCTTCAAAATTATCGCTTGTGATGGAGTCGAGATCATCGCAATTAGAGTCGAGCATTAAGGCGTTGAGCGACATTTCCTTTAAGCGGCGGGTTAGGCTTGCGGGCATTCCTCCCAGCAGTACCACTCCGTCGGTTTTACACAGCCTGAGTAGCCTTGGGAGATCGGAGTCGTCAGATTCAGCATTAGGCGAGTATTCAGATAGAAGAAGGTCGTAATTTAGTTCCGTCAGGCGTTTCTGGAGAGCGTATATTAGATCGATGTAGAAAGCGCTTTTGAAGATGTCGGCCGATATTCTGCTAAAAATCAATCCTACAGTTTCAAGCCTGCCTATGCGGAGATTGCGGGCGGATATATTGCGGCGGTAATTTTTTTCACGGCAAATCTTTAACACTTTTTCACGCGTTTTTTCGCTGAACAGGCCTTTTGAATTTAAAACATTCGAAACTGTAGAAGGCGAACAGCCCGCCAATTTTGCAATTTCCTTTATAGAGGGTACGTGTGATTTTTTTAACATGATGGAACTTTCTTTTGGTATTATTGTTTCAATTCAAACTTAGTTTTATATCTTAAAAAATTTGCAATGAAATATCGCTTGCTTTGTACTATTTGGGGTAAATTTAAGAAGTAAATTTATAACTAAATATAAATATTATTCGATTTATTTAATAGTCAATCCTAAAAGATGTGTTTATTTTTAAGTTTTTGCTATATATAAATTTTAAAGCGTTTTTAGAAAAAATTTTGATATAGAAAAATGAATATGCATAGAGGTCAAAGGTGCTAGAGTTTTAAAATTGCATAGCATTGGACGAGCGCTCTAAGCGTTTTTTTTTGCTTGCGGGTCATTTAAAGAGAATTTTTTTTTTTGTAAGATTGTAGCGGCAATTTAGATAAATCTTCAAGCTGAGAAATGGGTTGGGTATTCTGATAAACCTGAGTTTGTTTATCAAAAGCTCTAAGAAACCACATGGCAGTCATGCCGGAGCATGTAGAAAATAAGCTGATTCCCACGAACATCAGAAGCATGCCGAGGATTCGTCCCTCGTCGGTTATCGGATATATATCGCCAGTTCCGACAGTAGTCACCGTATTCACCGACCACCAAATTGCATCAAAGGCGTTTCGAATTGTTGCTCCCTGCGCTTGTCTCTCGAAATAGAGAACGAGAACTCCGCATGCAAAGATGCTTGCAAACATTGCCGAAACGGCGGCGGCAAAGAAACTCTTAACTTTATTTTCAAAGAGATAGTCGGCTATTCTAATCGTGGAAACAATCACCCGCATCGCGCGTAAAATGCGCAGAGCCTTGAATAAAATTGCCCATCGCATGGGCACGAAGTTTGGTATGCTTGATATAAGGTCTATCCAGGCGTATTTCCAAAAGGCTATTCTGTTTGGAGCGGCCATAAATCTCAAAAATAAGTCTGCCAGAAAAAACAGGCATGCTATAGTATCTCCGTATCCCAAAAACTTAATTACTTCAGGGTCGGCTTTAGGCAGGAAAGAAAATGCGAAAGCCAGAACGACATATCCGGATAGAAACAAGATAAGAATATTCCACGCCGCTCCTGGTTCCCATTTGGCTCTTGAAGGCTTTTGAATGCGGGTCGGCATGATATTTAAAAGTAAGTTAATCTTTTTATCGGCATTTTTCTTTTTTTTGAAAATCTGTTTTTCATAGTATTTTCTGAGGAGTATACGGCTTGGATTAAAAATTTTAATATATGATAAAATATTATAAAAAAAGCTTTACAACGGTTAAAAAATAAATAAATATATAAGCATTATGAAGAAGTTAAAAATTACTACGTTATTGTTTTTCGCTTCTTTTGGAAGATCTTCAAACTCGTCCACTTCGCTCCGAACAAAGAAATGGTCGAATAAGTCCGAACGCAAATCATCTAAACAGGGAACTACGGACAAAGGTAACTGAACTTCCAAGTAGATTTGCCAAGAATAAAAATGACGCCATATGTATTTGCATGGCGTCATTTTATTTTAAAAGCTTGAACATACTCTCAGACTTTTCGGGTAAATCATGCGGAATAATTGCACGGTAGGCCATTGGGGAAAAAGCTTGCCAAATTGTAAACTCTTGTGAGATTAAAAAAGAAAGTTGAAAACTCTTTTGGCATTATTGCATATGCGTGCGGAGTTTTCTCTAATGAAATTTTATCTATAATATGGATTACGAAGTCTTTGACTGGAATTCCATCATTCTTGGGGTTCTTGCTACATGTTTGTTCGCCGAGTGCATAATATTGGTGGTGCGCGTGAATTCCATGCGCAACAAGATGGAAGTCGAGGCTGAATCCATACGCAAAGAAGAGTTGGTAAAATACGAAAAAAAGCGCAACGAGCTTGAGATGCTCATGAAGGAGCGTGAGTTCGAGCTAAAGTCGGAATACGAAGGCATGCTTGCGCGGGGGCGAGCGGCAAAGCGCGAACAAGAGGAAAAACTTGCCGAAACCAAGTCCGAACTTGTAAATGCCAAAAGGGCATCCGAGCGCGCGGAAATCGAGCGGGTCCGCTACGCTAAAATGCAGTCCGAATGCAAAAAGCTTTCCGACTCTTACGCCGAAAAGCTTGCTCGCATTTCGGGATTAGATGTTTCACAGCTAATGGAGGAAGCCCGGCGCGAAGTTCTAAAGAAATGCGAATCGGATTTGTCGGAATATCGTTCGGAAATTCTGGAAGCCGGCAGGCTGTCGGCAGATTCTCAAGCGCGGAGGATACTCGCAGACTCCATGCAGCGCCTTTCCTCCCAGTTGCCCCAAAGTTCTTTGACATCTACGGTAAAGATTCCCGACGAAGCGATGAAGGGCAGATTGATAGGCAAAGAGGGGCGCAATATTCGAAGTTTCGAGGCATCGACCGGCACGACTCTAATAATAGATGAAACGCCCGAATGCGTCATGATATCCTCGTTTAACCCGACGCGCCGCGAGGTTGCGAAAATCGCGCTCGAGAAGCTTGTTGCCGATGGCAGGATAAATCCGAGCTCCATAGAGCAGAGTGTAGACGAGGCGAAGAAGTCCATGGAGCAGCGCTTTTACGACATTGGCGCGGAAGCAGTTGAGAGCCTTTCGCTGGCCCGTGTAAACCCTGATATACTTGCGCTTTTAGGCAGGCTTTCCTTCCACTTGTCGCTCAACCAGGATACCCTTCTGCATTCGGTTGAGACGGCAAAGCTGTGCGCGATGATAGCGGCGGAATTGGGTTGCGATGCTGCGATTGCCAAGAGGATAGGGCTCTTTCATGATATAGGCAAAGCCATGCCTGATTCTGATTTGTCACATGCGCGCGCAGGCGCTTCGGCGCTTTTGCGATCGGGCGAGTCTGAAATTGTGGCCAACGCGGTGGAGGCGCACCACGGCGAGGCCGAGGCCAAAAGCATATATGCGGCAATACTTCAAGTGGCGGATTCGCTTTCCGCTACGCGGCCAGGGGCTCGAATGGAGGCCACGGAGGGATATATACGGCGAATAAGGACTCTCGAAAAAATCGCTTCAGACTTCGACGGGGTCGAGAGCGCTTATGTGCTTCAGGCGGGCAGGGAACTGCGCGTCATGGTTTCACCCGACGCATTGAGCGATGTCGATGCCGCGCGCACGGCTAAGGAAATACGAAAAAAAATAGAGGAAAATTCCGGCAATTCCATACCTGTAAAGGTTACCGTAATTCGCGAAAGGCGCTATACGGCATAATGGCGATTTGCCTTTTTATTTAAAAGGAATATTGGTTTTTATTCCGTGTTTTATGCGTTGTTTTTTTGCTTATAGCCTCGGAGCATTGTAGGATGGGCTTGCCCAGCCTTGTATTGCCTTGTCCGTTGGCAATCCGCGATAGCATTCAGTAAAGATTTTTTTGCCTGCTTGCCCGCCAGTGAAACCTCGCGCTGGGCGCCCCAGGGGGGATAACTTAAAAAGCGGGCGGCGCCGCCCCTTTTGAGAACGGCGCCGTCTGCTTGTTTTGGTGTGGAATGGTTTTTTTAAACATTTCTTAATGCAAAATCAAGCTTATTGCGTGAAAAATGCGGCTATTCTGGTTTTACACGGGCTAGGATTTCGTTGATCCGCTTCGCCATAGCGCGCGGGTTTTCAAGGAGCCCGGCAGCTAGGAGGGCGTTGTCGAAAAGTTGTTCGAGAACTAATTTTGCCAAAGATTCGTCTCGCATACGCAGAGAGTCGAGATTTTTTATAACCGGGCTGCGCGGATTTATTTCAAATTTTACGATTGAAGGCGGAAGCGCGGACGATGGATTCATGGCGCGAAGCATTGCGCGCATTTGGGGAGTCATGGAATCGTCGTTTAGCGCTGCTGCCGGGCTTTCGACAAGGCGCCCGCCGCTTAGAACTTCGGAGACTTTGTCGCTTCCCAAAGTGTCCTTGATCCATTTTTTCAGCGCTTCAAGATTTTCACTTGATATCGGATTTTCGTCTTTTGGGGCTTCAAGAGGGGCTTCAGGCATGTCTATTTTTGCCGAATCTACGCTTGCAAAGGGCTTTTGGGAGTATTCCCCTAAATTGCCCATGAGGAAAGAATCTATTGGATCGTAGAGATAGAGCACTTCGAGCCCGCGGCTCCTGAAAGCTTCGATATAAGGGGCACTTTCAATTGCAGCCCTGTCGAAGGCGCAAGCGTAATATATTTCTTTTTGCCCGTCCTTCATTCTCGAAATGTAATCGTCGAGGCTTACGAGTTCGCCATTGTCAAATAGGCTCGACTCAAAACGGAGCAATTTTGACAGTTCGCCCCGGTTTTCAAAGTCAATCGCGGCGCCCTCCTTCAGAAAAATTCCGAACTTGCGAAATACATCGGCGTATTTTTTTGCGTCTTTTTTGGACAATTCGCTGAGATGCTTTACAAAGCGTTTTAGAACCATTTTGCCGAGTTTCATTACAAGGCCGCTGTCCTGCATGCTTTCGCGGGAAATATTGAGGGGGATGTCGGCGCTGTCTATCACCCCCTTTACAAAGCGCATCCATTCTGGGAACATGTGCTTTGGCGACGGGTCTATCAAAACTTTTTTGCAGTATAGCGACACCTCGCTTTCGGTTTTACCGAAGCCGAATTTCTCGGGATTTTCAGGGGGAATGTAGAGAAGGGCGTTTACTTCCACAGGAGCGTCGGCTTGGAAATGCAGGTGGTCGAGCGGCTTCTCGTAGGAATGGAACTGGAATTTGAAAAAGTCGTCGTATTGCTCGTCGCCGACTTCGGATTTCGTCTTCAGCCATATGGCCTGCCGGTTCTTTTGTTCCTCTCCGTTTATGAAGATTGGGAAATCGACATATGAACTGTATTTTTCGACAATAGCCTTAATTCGCGCACTATTAGAGAACTCCTTATGCTCCTCTTTAAGGGAGGCGATGATTTTTGTGCCCCGGTCGGATTTGTCGCAGTCTTCTATCGTGAAGTTTTCGGAACCGTCGCATGACCAGTGCAGGCCTTTTCCCTTTTCGCTCATCGTATAGACGTCGACCTTGTCGGCAACCATGAATACGCTGTAAAAACCGACCCCGAATTGCCCGATTAGCCCGTTTGAAAGCTCTCCCTTATTTTCCTTTAGAGCGTTTATAAAAGCTTTTGATCCGGAATGGGCGATGGTTCCGAGATTCTCCACGAGCTCGGATCCGGTCATTCCGACGCCGTTATCCTCGATGGAGAAGGTGTTTGCCTTTTCGTCGGTCGATATCGATATTTTGAAGTCGGACACGGGGGCTTCGCTTTTTGAGGACAGCTTGGCGAACCTTTCCTTTTCACAGGCGTCTGATGCGTTTGATACAAGCTCTCTGACGAATATTTCCTTGTCTGTATAGAGGGAGTTTACTACTATGTCCAGTACTTGTTTTACTTCTGCTTTGAATTTGTATTCCATGTTAAACCTATAGCTAAATATTATCGTACGGCTCCGATTTTTTTTAACGCATTTTTGATTTAAAAATCAATATAATTTAGTTTAGCGCTTGAATTATTTAATGGTTTAATGCTTCGCCAAGAGAGGGGGATTTTAAAGGGGTAGAAATGTATTGCAAAGAAAAATCAGATAGTGTTCGATATAAAAACATCTATGCCTAATAAAATAAGAAAACTTTTAAGTGGAAACGAGGCGATGGCGCTCGCCGCTTATCATTCCGGTTGCGCGCTCGGCGCCGGCTATCCCGGAACTCCCTCCACGGAGATTCTCGAGGCCTTCTCCACACTCGGCGGCTATGCCGAATGGGCTCCCAACGAAAAGGTTGCCGCCGAGGTCGCGCTCGGTGCGGCTTTCGGCGAAAGTTCGGCTCTCGTAACAATGAAGCACGTCGGGTTCAACGTCGCCCAGGATTTGTTTTTTACCGCCTCTTACAGCGGAGTGCAGGGGGCTCTAGTGATTGTCGTCGCCGACGATCCCGGAATGGCCTCGAGCCAGAACGAGCAAGACACGCGCTCCTTGGCACTCGCCGGCGGGCTTCCCGTCCTTGAGCCGTCGGATTCGCAAGAGGCGTACGATTTTGTAAAATTGGCATTCGAGCTTTCCCGCAAATGGAGCATTCCTTTTGTAATTAGGACCACTACGCGCATTGCACACAGCAATACTGTAGTGGAATTCAATCCCGAAGCCGCCCCTTTGCCCCAGTCTAATTTTACAAGGGACGTGGCGTCGCGCGTAATGGTTCCCGGGCACGCCAAGCCCGCCCATAAGAGGCTCCGCGCGAAGTTTTCTGAAATGTTGGACTGGAACGAAAAGTTCGGCCCAAACAAAGCCATAGAGAGCTCCGACAAGAGCCTTTGCATAATTTCCAGTGGCGTGGCGTTTCAGCACGCGCTTGAAGCTGCTCCTGGAGCGGCTTTTTTCAAGGTAGGATTTTCAAATCCCTTGCCCGTGGAAAAAATAGCGGCGTTTGCGGCGGATTACGAGCGCTGCGTGGTTGTCGAGGAGGGGGATCCATACATGACCACTCTCTTGAGGGCTGCTGGCGTAAAGGCTGAAAAGCGCGATGAGAAATGGCGATTCGGCGAATTAAATGTCGATATCGTAAAGGCGCAAATCGCCGGGGATCTCTCCTACGAGATGCCGGTGTTTAAAGCGCGGCCTCCGCAGCTATGCCAATCGTGTCCACACACTTTCAGCTTTAAGCCGCTCGTAGAGCTGGGCTGCATAGTGGCAGGCGACATAGGCTGCTATACCCTTGCCGCGATGAAGCCGATAAGCGGCATGGATATGCAGATTTGCATGGGGGCTTCAATCGGACTCGGATTGGGATTGCGAAAGGTGCTTCCAGAGGAACAGGCAAGAAAAGTGGTAAGCGTAATAGGCGATAGCACTTTTTTCCACAGCGGGATTCCGGGGCTTGTCGAGATGGTTTACAATCCGCCCAAGACGGGGCATCTGGTTGTAGTCGTGGACAATTCGACAACAGCCATGACCGGCCAGCAGGAAAATCCGGGAACGGGAAGAAGACTTGATCGATCTCCGGCAAAGGTAGTTTCAATAGAAGCTGTCGCAAAGGCAATAGGGGTGGACGATGTCCAAGTTTTCAATCCCGTGCGCGACGGAGAAAAAATAAAAAAATTCATATCGGAGAAATTGTCGGGCAACGGGCTTGCGCTCGTCGTTTTAAGGCAGCCGTGCATACTTGCTGCCGCTAATTTGGCAAAACTCAAACAGGGCGGGAGATAATGAGGGATATGAAAGGCGATACAATAACGAATGTTAGAATTGCGGGGCTCGGCGGAATGGGAGTCTTAAAGGCCGCATTGGTGCTCGGCGAACTGCTCTTCGAAGAGGGGTACGACGTAAAAAAAGCCGAAGTCCACGGAATGTCGCAGCGCGGGGGATCGATATCCAGCGACATACGCTTCGGGAAAAAAGTGCTCAGCCCCATGATCCCCTTCGGGGAAATAAACTACCTCCTATCTCTCCAGCCGGAATGGTCGGATGTCCACAAGGCGGCTCTCGCTCCAGGCGGAATTGTGATTTCACCAGGTGATTTCGACGTCTCAAAACTAAGGAGCAGCAAAGCCGTAAATGTCGCAGCTCTCGGAGTATTGAGTCGCCATCTCGATATACCGGAGCTCAGATGGCTTGAAACGCTGAAAAAATTTTTCGCCGAAAAGCTGCACGAAGCCAACGAAGAAGCATTCTTGCTGGGCAGAAACGGAAAGTAAATAATTATGCCGCACAATTGGAACGATAAAAATGGGCATTTCCATCCCGCCAGCGCGATGGATTTCTTGCCGCGCGAGGAATTGAGGCGCATACAGTCGCAACGCCTCGTGGAGATGGTGAAACATGCATATGCAAATGTTCCTCTCCACAGAAAGAGAATGGACGAGCTAGGAGTCGCGCCCGAAGATATAAAAAGCATCGACGACATAGCAAAGCTGCCATTCACCCAGAAGACTGATTTGCGCGACACTTATCCCTACGGGCTGTTTGCCGTGGACATGTCGGAAATTGTGCGCCTGCACGCTTCGAGCGGCACTACCGGAAAGCCGATAGTTGTAGGCTACACTGAGGACGACATGAACGTTTGGAAAACTTCCGTGATGCGCTGTCTGCTCATGTACGGAGTCCGGCGCGGGGACTTCCTTCAAAACTGCTACGGCTACGGCCTTTTTACCGGCGGAATGGGGCTGCACTGCGGAGCGGAGGAGCTGGGGTGCACGGTAATACCGGCATCGGGTGGGAACACCGAACGGCAGCTTATGTTGATGAGGGATTTTGGCACGACGGCGGTTAGCTGCACGCCGAGCTATTTTATTCATCTCATAGAGGAGGCTCCCAAATACGGCATAGACATGAAAAGCCTTCCGCTTAGAATAGGCGTCTTTGGCGCGGAGCCTTGGTCGGAGCAGATGCGCAATTTCATGCAAAAAAACACCAATATGAGGGCGTTCGACATTTACGGGCTTTCTGAAATTGCCGGCCCTGGCGTCGGCGGAGAGTGTTCCGAACAAAACGGCCTGCATATTATTGAAGACAATTTCTATCCCGAGATAGTCGATCCCGACACCGGTAAATCGCTCCCGGACGGAGAGGAGGGCGAGCTGGTTATCACCACCCTCTCCAAGCGCGCAATGCCAATATTGCGCTACCGCACCCACGACATAACTTCGATAATCAATATGCCTTGCAAATGCGGCAGGACTTTGCGCCGGATAAGGCGCATCGGAAGGCGCAGCGACGATATGTTCATCATTCGAGGCGTCAACGTGTTCCCGTCGCAAATAGAGGTCGGCCTAATGCGCGTCGAGGAATGCACGCCGAATTATAGAATTGTTCTCGAGCGTGAAAGAGACCTCGATACGGTCACTGTGGAAGTGGAAATAGGGGAACAGTATTACGGGGACAGCGTTTCCGCGCTCGACACCCTTCGAAAGAAAATACAGGCTTCCATCGTCAATATTGTTGGGATTAAGGTTGAAGTGAAAATCGTCCAGCCAAATAAGATTCCGCGTTCCGACGGCAAAGCAAAACGCGTTTTGGACAAGCGCGTAATATAACAATCAAAGAAAAAAGCATCGCATACGACATGAAACTCAAGCAATTATCGGTATTCCTCGAAAATACTCCAGGACATCTCGAGAGAGTATGTTCAATATTGGCCGAGGCAAATGTAAACTTGCAAACAATCACTATCGCCGAGACTAAAGACTACGGAATAGTCAGGGCGATCGTCGACGATTGCGACAAGGCTTCTGATGTATTAAAACAAAACGGATTTTTCGCCAAGGTTGTGGACGTCTTGGCTGTGGAGGTCGACGACAAGCCAGGCGCGCTTTTGGCAATACTCAAGCGCGCTTCGGACGCTGGACTCAATATAGAGTACATGTACGCATATACGCGCCCATTCTCGATAAAACCGGTTATGATAATGTCCTTTAAAGATATCGACGCGGCTGAGAAACTCTTGTCGTAACTGTTTTTCACGAGCCCGTCGGCAGATTCCTGAATGCCTGACAATACATACAGACAGGTGCGAGGGTTTACCCGCAAGATTTTTACCGCATTCGTGGCTGTTTCGGTAATTACGCTCATCTATTTCAATACGACTACGCGCGCGGAGCTTTGGTTGCTTTCCGAGCAATTCCCGGAAATAGGCGACGATTGGAAAATGACAATTATCAGAAGCTATAAAATGGCGATTTCGGTATGGCTGTTTTTTATGGACATAATACTAGTCGGCCCCTTCGCATATCTCGGGTATTTTAGCGAGCATATCAAACCCCGCAAGGGCAATCCCCTAAACAACTTGGGCTTTTTCGATTTCGGATTGCTCCTGGCTTTGTGGTTCACGCTTACTTTTGCTGCCGGGCATTGGTTTATTCTCGACGCGGTTTCTTCCCAGCCGCAAAATGTTGTAAGCGTGGAATCGGCAGCAATCATATCTTTATGCCTCTTTTTGGCTTGGGCTGTCTTGCTCGTATTGAAAATTTATTCTTACTCGCGCGCGCAAAGAGCTGAATTGAAAAAATACGCCATAAGATTTTAACTTTCGAATCTCGAGTTCGGCGCGATTTCCGGATCCCGTTTTTTTTCAATGGGAATTTTTATTCCTTTAGGTTTCCCTATTTTTTAGGTGCGCTTGTCGGAACGATGTCAAACGCCGGTCTTGAGCAGAATTTAAAGCATCTGCCGCCTACTATTCGTATTTGCCGGTAGGGCAAAGTCCAAAAAAAATGCCGAAGCTTTTGCTGCTTCGGCGGAGAAAAAAATTTTTCCTATGCGATAACTGCGACTTTCTTGCTCAATTTCTCGAGGAAAGCCGGATCGGCATTATAATCGGTTATAAGCGTGTCGATAACGTCAAAGTTTGCGAAAAAACGCGATCCATGCTGGGAGAATTTTGAGCTATCGCAGAGCAAAATTTTCTGTTTGCACATTGCCATAGCGTTTTCTTTAAACTCGGCATGAATTTCAACGGCTTCACTTACACCCCTATCCAAATCAATCCCGTTGCATGAGAAAAATACTTTGTCTACGGAAAATCTTTTAAGAGCGTCCCAAGCCATGATGCCTGAATAGCTATGGCTTATGCGGTCGAGCATGCCACCGGTTACGATGACTTTTATATTCTCCTTCCCCATTAGCGGGACAATACAGTCATGAGCATTCGTTATGACTGTCAAGTTTATGTTTGGCAGAATTTCTGCCAGCGCCAAGACGCTCGAACTTGCGTCAAGAAGGATTGTCTCACCCTCTTTAATAAAGGACAGGGCCTTTCTGGCTATGTCGTTTTTCTCGGCGCGGTTTTCTTTAAGGCGCTTCTGCAATGGCAGATCCATAGAGCGCTTTTCTATGCGAAGAGCTCCGCCGTGCGTGCGTATGAGCTTGTTTTCGGAGTCGAGAAATTCGAGATCGCGCCGTATTGTTTCGTCGGTCACATTGAACTGCTTTGCCAATTCAATAGTTCTAAGACTCGGTTGAGTCTCCAACATGGATAGTATAACCCTATGTCTTTGTCGTGCCAGCATGGTTCTTATGATTTATAGTATTGTATTTCAGTCAAGAAGAATTTAAAAAACATCATTTGCCGCGCAAATTCCGCGAAGTTGCAAGCGCTATCTCCATGACTTCATTCCCAGTGCGCAATAAAAGGGTAGCTTATTCCCGCGTTCTTTACAAGCAGCGGCTTGCGGGCTAAAATCTTGTCGAGAGCTCTTCCGGAGTTTACAATAGAAGAGGATCCTTCCCCCATCATTTTGTTCAGTCCTTTAGCTCTTTCGAGCAGGCAAAAGTGGCCTTTCCGCCACCTTCTTGCGAAGCAGAAACTTTCTTGTCAGGCGCAAAAAGATTGGCATTGGAAGATAATAAAAATATCAGGCAAAAAATATAGTTGAGTAATTCGAGGCGCATAAATGCGGGCATTTTTTTAGTATGTAAAATTATAAAGCACTATTTGTAGAGATATTATCAGGCTTTTCATTTGCAATAACGCTATCGCGTAGAAAGTCGGGGATTATGTACATTTTTGTAGCTTTTGTGACATTTTTATATAATGCGGTTGACCCTAAAGCTATAAATATAAACATCGCGAAAGTTTTTTCTAAAAAATCCAAATAAGGAAAAAAAATGAACAAATATGTAGCAAGAGTTCTCGAAGACTTGAAGGCAAAGCAACCTTGGGAAAAGGAATTCCTTCAGGCAGCCGAAGAAGTGTTGTCGTCGTTGAGCGTTGTTCTCGATAGCGATTCAAAATATGAGAAGAATAAGATTCTCGAAAGAATGGTCGTTCCTGAAAGAGTGATACTCTTCCAGGTGCCCTGGGCGGACGACAAAGGCGAGATTCAAGTAAATCAAGGTTATAGGGTGCAGTTTAATAGCGCTATAGGCCCATACAAAGGAGGACTTCGTTTCCATCCCTCTGTAAATCTCGGCATATTAAAATTTCTCGGATTTGAACAAGTCTTTAAAAATTCCCTCACGACTCTTCCGATGGGCGGCGGCAAAGGCGGTTCCAATTTCGATCCGAAAGGCAAAAGCGACAACGAAGTCAGAAATTTCTGCAACAGCTTTATGCGCGAACTCTATCGGCACATAGGTCCGAATACGGACGTTCCTGCCGGAGACATAGGGGTAGGGGGCAGAGAGATCGGATATCTCTTTGGACAATATAAGCGTTGCAAAAATTCTTACGACAGTGTCTTGACCGGCAAGGCTCTCGAGTGGGGAGGCAGCTTGATTCGTCCTGAGGCTACCGGCTATGGCAATGTCTATTTCGCCCAGGAGATGCTGGCAACAAAAGGCGATTCTCTCGCCGGAAAGACTGCTTTGGTATCCGGGTCTGGAAATGTTGCCCAGTACACTGTTGAAAAGCTCATTCAACTTGGCGCGAAGCCGATTTCCCTGTCGGATTCAAATGGAACGATTATAGATCCCGACGGTATTGACGCCGAAAAACTCGCGTTCGTGATGGATTTGAAAAATAATAAGCGCGGACGAATCAAAGAGTACGCTGGTAAATATAGCGGCGCGAAATACTATGAAGGCAAACGCCCATGGGGCTTGGCGAAGGCGGAGTTGGCTCTCCCGTCTGCTACTCAGAATGAAATAGACGGCGACAATGCCAAGGCGCTCATCGAAAACGGTTGTATTCTCGTTTCGGAAGGGGCAAATATGCCTTCAACCCCGGAGGCTATCGAAGTTTATAAGGCAGCCAAGATTCTTTATGCTCCCGGCAAAGCTTCCAACGCTGGCGGAGTGGCGACTTCCGGTCTCGAAATGTCGCAAAACGCGATACGCCTCAGCTGGACTCGCGAGGAAGTTGACCAAAAGCTTCACGGTATTATGCGCAGCATTCACAAGAATGCCCTTGATGCCGCTGCTGAGTACGGTACTCCTGGCGACTATGTAAACGGGGCAAATATTGCGGGCTTTAAAAAGGTTGCTTCTGCAATGATTGCTCAGGGCTTTTAAGTTTTAGTGAGATAAGCCTTATCGTGCGCCGTCCCGCTTTTTGCGGGCGGCGTTTTTTATTAAATGCCCTCTTTTGAATTTGTCGCTTGCGGATAATTTTTACGCACGAAAAATCCGAAAGATTTTCACGCGAGATGGGCGAATGAAATCTTTATAAAAAAAACGCAAAAGAGGAAAAAAACATTGACTTCCCCGATGATTGCGGCACTTATATAAAAAATAATTTTTGGGGATGTAGCTCAGTTGGAAGAGCACCACAATGGCATTGTGGGGGTCGTCGGTTCGAACCCGATCATCTCCATTTTTTTATAAAATACTCCCTGGTGGTGTAATGGTAGCACAGATGATTTTGGTTCATCTGGTTGGGGTTCGAATCCCTGCCGGGGAATTATTAATTTAAATCCAAGCTTGTGGGTAGTGTAAGTTGCTTATTTATTGCAGCGCAACTTGCAAAGCCGTTAATATAGTTAACCCGCTTTCAGTAGATAGTAATTTTAATTCTTGGAACAAATTTTTTGGGGTCAATACCAAAGGTTGTGGAATAGGTTGATTTTTTAGATTTGCCTTTCATAGATTCACCCCGCATTCCACGAGGACTC
>CASFWX010000026.1 GCA_949298545.1 uncultured Verrucomicrobiota bacterium
TGCATGAAATCTGATATATGCGGATTTTATGAAACGGCATTGCGCATATCTGTCGATATGGCAGCTTCAGCGCTCGCTTTGCTTTTGATCGGAGCTTTTTCCTACAAACTTTTAAATTCGGTTTTGAACCTTTTTGAAATGCCGATGTCCCTTGGAATGGACGATAAATGAAGCCGAGAGAACAAGTGTTTACTAAAAACAATCCAAGGATACCGATATTCTACTGGATTTTTGCAGCGGCATATCTTCTTTTAATAGGAGTTCTCGGCTATAGGCAGTTGTTTCTATATGATTATTATTCCGCGCGCGAGGCGCGGCAAAGCATGCGAAGGGTTATAAAACCCGGGGCGCGCGGAGATATCTACGACAGAAATGGAAAATTGCTTGTCACAAATGTAGCTAGATTTTCGGCAGTTGTCTATTTCAACGATATACGCCTCGAATTTAGAAGGGAGTTTTTTCGCCTGAAAAAATCCATGCTTGCAGAAATTGAGGCAACAAAAAGCGAAAAAAAAATTGATTATGTCGAACTCGGGCGGCGCGCGCGGGAAAACGTCTTAAATTCCTATTTGGCGCAAATAAACGAGATTCTCGGAACCGACTATAAGCTCGCCCGCAAAGACTACAACCGGCACTTCAACGAAAAAATGCTCTTGCCATTCCCGCTGATAAAGAATTTAAGCGCTCGCGAACATTCAATACTTGCGGAACGGCTTCCCGTAGATTCTCCGATACAGATATATACCGACACATCGCGCTATTATCCTTATGGCGAATATGCCGCCCACCTGTTGGGCTATGTAAGCAGCGAATTCGACGATATAGACACATCCGGCATGCCCGGAGAGGATTTGCGCACTTACACATACGAAGGGAAAATGGGGCGCAGCGGAATAGAGAAGGCTTTTGACGACATTTTATCCGGCACGAGCGGAGCGAAAATTTGGATAGTCGACCACCAAGGATTTCAATACGACAATATCGCAGACGTAAAACCCCAAAAGGGTAAAGACGTGGTTTGCTCGTTGGACATAGACCTTCAAGGCGTCATCGAGGAGGCATTTGGGGAACGCAAAGGGGCCGCCGTGGTAATGGACGTCAAAAGCGGAGAAGTCTTGAGCATGGTGAGCCGCCCGGCGTACGACCCGAACGATTTCAGCCCATTCATATCTTACGAAGTAAGCAATGCGGTCACTGCCCGAGGGGCGTGGTTAAATCGGGCCACTCAAGGGCTCTATCCTCCGGGATCGACATTCAAACTCGTCACGGCCTGTGCGGGACTAATGACGGGTGTCATAGACGAGTCGAGCCAAAAAGAATGCATCGGGGGACAGCGCATAGGCAATAGAATTTTCCCCTGCAATAGCCGCTTTGGACACGGCCCTCTCGATTTGTCGGGAGCGATAGCAAAAAGCTGCAACGTCTTTTTTTATCAGACCGGGCTAGAAGCCGACATAAAGTCTCTCAGTGCGACTGCCCGTGATTTCGGGCTCGATTCGGATCCCGGAATAGAGGTGAAAGAAAATTACTGGCGGCGTTCTAACATTCCCACCCCCGAGTACAAGAGGGAGAAACGTCCCTATGACGGCCCCTGGACTCAGGGCGATACGGCAAATACATCTATAGGGCAGGGATACCTGTTGCAAACTCCCATGCAAATGGCTTGTTTCGCGGCTTCATTTGCCCGCCGCGAAACCCGGACTCGCGCATCAATAATACACGACCCTGCGCGCAAAGCTGATATCCGCTACCATGGCGCCGAGAAACTTTCCCTCACCGACGTTCAGTATAATGCGATACTCAAAGGCATGATAGAAGCGGTCAATTCCGGCACGTGCAAAAGAGCTAAAATAGACACCGTTCAAGTTGCGGCCAAATCCGGCACAGCGCAGGTAAGGGTGTCTGGAAAGCCGTTGACATTGGCTTGGATGCTCGCCTTTGCGCCGGCGGAGAATCCGACCACAGCTATGGTTGTCGTCGTGGAGGGCGAAGAACCCGGAGATGTGGGAGGCGGCAGGACTGCGGGGCCAATCGTGCGCGCGGCCATGCAAAAGCGTTTTGAAAATATCTCTCCGAAAATTGGAAATTAAGTTCCCTGACGCATTGAGAATCTTTTGGAGATAAGTTTTTGAAATATAAATTCTTGCGATTGCGCAGTTCAAAAATAAGAGATGTTGTGCGATAATACTTGCAAAGCCCGGCTTCCAATAAAATACTTTGGAAAATTTTATAAAGCATGAGCGACCCTATAAAACACGAATGTGGAATAGCCCTAATCAGGCTTTTAAAGCCCTTGGACTATTATTGGCGCAAGTACGGCACGCCACTTTACGGCTTTAATAAGCTTTTCCTCCTTATGGAAAAGCAACACAACCGCGGCCAGGACGGAGCCGGAATAGGGGCGGTGAAAATCGGAGTTCCGCCCGGGCACAATTTTATCTTCCGCTCGCGCAGCGCCAAGCAGGACGGATTGTCCCATATTTTTAAAGAGCAGCTTGAATTCTACAACGACAAGGTGAAGCGCGGCATAATACACCCGGAATTCGTCGATACGGTTAAGGCTAATTTCGACTATGCGGCAGAACTTCTCATTGGGCATCTTCGCTATGGGACAAGCGGCGACAACAATAAAAACGCCTGCCATCCTTTCTTTCGCAAAAGCACTTGGCCAGCCCGCAACCTCATGCTCGTTGGAAATTTTAACATAACCAACACCGAAGAGCTAAACCGGGATTTGATAGAGCGCGGAATACATCCGGTGTTCAGTACCGATACCCAGGCAGTTCTCGAGGAAATATGTTTTCAGCTCGACATTGAGCATGCTGAAATTTATCGGGAATTGCGCGACAAGGGAATAGCGGGCGAGCAGATATTAAAGATGATGAACGAAAAGCTCAGCCCCGTAAGAATTGTGAGCAATGCTGCCAAGAGCTGGGACGGAGGATATACCATGGCAGGGGCAATCGGAAACGGCGACGCCTTTGTCATTCGAGATGCCAATGCAATTCGCCCCTGTTATTATATCAAGAATGACGAGCTTATAGCTGTCGCCTCCGAAAGGGTTCCGCTCATGACCGTTTTTGAAGCAAATCAAAACGAAGTTATGGAAGTCGGGGCGGGCAACGTATTTGTTATAAAGAGCGACGGAACATGCTACGAACGCTCCTACAAACCCGCCGGAGAAAGGAAATCGTGCACATTCGAACGCATATATTTCTCGCGCGGAAACGACCCTGAAATATATCGAGAACGCAAGGCTCTCGGAGAGGCGCTTTGTCCGAAAGTATACAAGAGCATAAACGGCGATTTTAAGCATGCTGTTTTCAGCTTTATTCCCAACACTGCTGAAATTGGCTATTACGGGCTCATGGACGGGCTTCGCAAAATGCGCCGCGGACAGGTTCGCGATACCCTTCTCGAAATCTCCAATTCGGGGAAGAAATTGACCCCTGAGATAATTGACTCCCTCATTATGGACAACTGGCCCCGCGGGGAAAAAATAGCCCATAAGGATATAAAGCTCCGGACTTTCATATCCCAGGAAAAGGACCGAATGCAACTGGCTTCGCACGTTTACGACATCACTTATGGCGTCGTCGGGAAAGAAGATACTCTCGTCTGTTTGGACGATTCCATTGTACGCGGCACCACCCTCAAACGCCAGATTTTAAGGATACTCAGCCGCACGAATCCCAAAAAAATAGTGATAGTTTCCACCGCGCCACAAATTCGCTATCCCGACTGCTACGGAATAGACATGAGCGAAATCGGCAAATTTATCGCGTTTCAAGCCGCTGTCAAACTCCTCGGTGAACGAGGCAAGAGCGAAACCATAAAGGAAGTCTACCGGCTCTGCTGCGAACAGGCGGAAAAGCCGTCCGATAAAATTAAAAATTATGTAAAAATGATATACGACGAGTTTACGTGCGATGAAATAACTAAAAAGATCACGGAACTCGTCTATCCCCAAAACGTAGACTGGAACGGCGAGATAGAGCTCGTGTTCCAATCCATAGAGGATTTGCACAAATCGATAAAGAGCTGTTCGGGCGACTGGTATTTTACCGGCGACTATCCTACGCCGGGCGGATACGCCGTCTTGAACCAGGCCTTTATAAACTATTACGAAAACAAGGAAGGCCGCAGCTATTAACTTCCATGGAAACACTCGATTTTTCATGGAAAGACGGCAGGCGCGCGGGAGTGTTCTTGCACGTTTCCTCTCTGCCTTCAAAATTCGGCATAGGGAACATAGGATCTTCCGCCGACGGCTTTCTCGAGTTTTGTTCGAAAGCTGGCTTTAGCTATTGGCAGATATGCCCGCTGGGGCCGACGGGATACGGAGATTCTCCATACCAGTCGTTTTCCGCGTTTGCAGGAAATCCATATTTCATAGACCCGGAATCTTTTGCATCTGCAAAACTCGCCTCCGATATGGAGCTTCTCCCGCTCCGGGCATTGTCGGATGCCAGGTGCGATTTCGGCGCCCTCTATTCGATTTTCCCGAAACTTGTCAAAAAAGTTTCAGAAAGATATTTTGCGCTTTCCGAATCTGACAGGGAAATTGCCGGGCAAAAGCTATCCGCGGCGGGAAATTTCGAGCACTTTTGCGTGACTAACGCCAAATGGCTCGATTCTTACGCATTATTTTCAGCTCTAAAAAACAAATTTGAAGGAAATCCCTGGTGGCTTTGGCCTCGACCTTTTAAAAACTACGCCGAAGCAAAGAAAGCCAAGCTGGATTTCGAAACTGAGAATGATGTCAAATGCGCGCAGTTCGCCCAATGGATTTTCTTCGGCCAATACGAAATTTTTAGGCGCAAAGCGCGCAAGGCGGGCGTGGAGATCTTCGGAGATATCCCGATATTTCTCGCCCACGACAGCGCCGAAGCATGGAGCAGGCCGGAGATTTTGGATTTGGACAAATCCGGAACTCCCAAAAACGTGGCCGGCGTCGGTCCCGACTATTTTTGCGAAGACGGGCAGCTATGGGGGAATCCGCTGTATGACTGGGAAGGCGCAAAGAGCGCAGTTTACGATTTTTGGCGCGAACGCGTAGCTTCCGCATTGAAAATGTACGACATGATACGCTTCGACCATTTTAGGGGATTTGCCGATTATTGGGCCATTCCTTATAAGCTCGGAGATGCGCGCAAAGGCGTATGGAAGAAAGGACCCGGAATCGAATTTTTTAGATATTTGAAGAAAAAATTTCCCGATGGCCGCTTCGTGGCGGAGGATTTGGGAATTTTATCCGAAGAAGCCTGCAAATTGCGTGATTCTACAGGCATGCCGTCCATGGCGGTTTTGCAGTTTGCCTTTGGAGGCGACTCTAAGAATTCGCACTTGCCGCATAACTTATCGCGAAATTGCGTTTATTACACGGGAACGCATGACAATACGACATCAAAAGACTGGTATGCGAACGCCTCCGAAGTCGAGCGCGATAGGTTTAGGCGCTATTTCAGGGTTTCCGGCGAGTGCGCGAATTGGGATATGATACACGCCGCAATAATGAGCGTTGCCCGCGTGGCGGTGATAACAATGCAGGACATTCTCAGTTGCGGCGGAGACTGCCGCATGAACACGCCGGGAAAGGCCGACGGAAACTGGCAATGGCGCATGACAAACCAGCAACTTAATCTGGCAGTTCGGGAAAATGCCCCGTATTTGCGCTCCATCAACTCTCTTGCTGACAGATTGATTCCTCCCGCCACTTCGGGGGAAAATAATGTTGAAAAATGAGTGCGCACTGTAAGTATGTCTCAAAATGAATTCTCAGCAGACGGAAGAAAAGGCGCTTAAGGGTTTGGCAGTATCCAAAGGCATTGCCTACGGCGAGGCTTTCGTCATGCTTAAGCGCGATGTCGAAACTCCCGTCTACGAGATACGCGACGCCGACAAACCGGCGGAAATAAAGCGGTTTCAAGACGCTATTGTCAAGACGCGCAACGAAATACAAGAGCTGAAAAGCAAGCTTGTCAAAGATGTCGGGGAGGCTGAAAGCGCAATATTCGACGCGCATTTGATGGTTCTCGAAGATGTTGCAATCATCCAGGAGACGCTGCAAACTTTCGAGCGCGAACATTTTAATATAGAATACTGCTATTCGTCCGTAATAAATAAGTTCATAAGCGCTTTCGAGCGCATAGAAGATTCCTTTATTTTAGAGCGCATTGCAGACTTGCGAGACGTTTCGCGCAGGGTTCTCGACAATTTGCTCGGGGTCGAGGCCCCTAAAATAGGGACCTTTTCAGATCCTTTAATTTTAGTCAGCTCTGATTTCGCCCCCTCTGATTTCGCCTTGGTGGACAAGACGAAAATCTTGGCGATAGTCACGGAAAAAGGATCTCAAACGAGCCATACCGCCATACTTTCGCGCTCGCTCGGAATACCGTGCATAGTCGGAATCCCCAATGTTGAAGATGAAATATCATCAGGCATGTTCATGCTCGTTGACGGCTACAAGGGGAGCTTAATACTTAATCCCAGCGCCCAAATCCTCCGGCACTATACCGAGGTGGAATCCGTACATCGAGAAGTTCAAAAGATTTTCGATTCATCTTTGCCCTTTCCCGCCGAAACTTCGGACGGCGTAAAATTTCAAGTTAAGATAAATATCAGCTCCTCCGAAGACATTCCCGACGGGGCAATGAACTATTGCGACGGCGTCGGTTTATTCAGAACGGAGAATTTTTTTCTGGATTGCGGGACTTTCCCCGATGAGGAAACACAGTTTGCCGCTTATAAGAAGGCGGTTGAGAAGGCAGGGGGGAAACCGGTTATCATACGCACTATCGACCTCGGCGGAGATAAAAATTTAAACCTGATGAAGTTGGCCGGCAAGGAGGAAAATCCCTTCATGGGATATCGCGCGATACGCTTTTGCCTCGACCACAAAGATATTTTTATGGCGCAGCTGCGCGCGATTCTCCGCGCCAGCGCATATGGGAAAGTAAAAATTCTCCTCCCGATGATAAGTTCCATTCGCGAAGTGGAACGCGCCCGCATATGGATAGACGAAGCAAAAGGCGAATTGACAGCTTTAAAAAAGCCTTTCGATTCGAGCGTGCAAGTCGGGGCGATGATAGAGGTTCCGAGCGCCGCCGCTACAGCCGACATAATCGCCGAAGCCTGCGATTTCATAAGCATAGGGACGAATGACCTTATACAGTATCTCTTGGCTGTCGACAGGGTAAACGACATGGTTGCCTATCTCTACGAGCCGACACATCCGGCGGTAATCAGAACGCTCAATTTTGTTGTCGAGGCGGCTCATAAGGCGAAAATTCCTGTGGGAGTTTGCGGCGAGCTCGCAGCAGATCCGGTCTTTGTGCCGCTCCTTTTGGGAATGGGAGTAGACGAATTCAGCATCTCTCCAAAATCCCTTAGCGAAATTAAATTCTTACTGCAAAAGACATCTTTTGAAGCAGCGAAAAATTTGCGCGATGAAGTTCTCTCGATAAAGCGCTCCCGCCATGTCATCAGCAGGCTTCGTTCCTTCCACTACGAGCTTATGCGGCTCTACGTGAAGTAGGCGGGAACCAGTTCGCTATATGCTCGAAACTTTTATCAACAGGATCAATGGAGGCAGAATCGCCTATTCGCTGGATGCAGATGCGAGGTTTGCAGCCTCCATTGACAATTCAAGATTTTCCGTCATGCCGTCGCTTGTCGTCTACCCGAGAAGCGGAGCGGAGATATCATTCGTCTTAAGGGCTTCTTTTGAGACCGAAACGCCTGTGTCCTTGCGCGGGTCCGGCACGGGGTGTTCCGGAGGGGCTGTGCCGTTATGCGGGGAGCCTGTCATAGACTTGAGCAGACTGGATTTCATAAAAATAGATCCCGTTGCGCGCACTGCGCATGTCGGGGCGGGGGCAATCACTTCAAAGATAGACGCAGAGGCGTCAAAGTTCGGGCTATTCTACGCGCCCGATCCATCCTCGCACAAATATTGCTCTATAGGCGGAAACATAGCTTGCAATGCTGGCGGCCTAAGGGCGGCAAAGTACGGAAATACCCGTGAAAACATCCTATCGCTAACGGCCTATCTCTCCGATGGCACGCGGTTGGACTGCGCCCGCCCTCTAAAAAAATTTTCCGCAGGATTTAATTTGCGCGATATTTTCATCGGGTCGGAAGGCAGCCTCGGAGTGGTTGGAGAGGCGTGGTTAAAGCTTTTGCCAAGACCGGAATCTCGGAAAGTCGCGCTCGCGTTTTTCGACGGAGACGATTCCGGATTTGCCGGAATAGAAAAAGTAATGCTTTCAAAGCTTCAGCCTTCAGTATTGGAGTTTATGGATTCCGAAACTGTATCCTGTTTGCGAATCCGCTTCGGAGATTCAATAATTCCTGCCGGCGCGTCTGCTTTGCTTGTCGAGTTCGACGGTGGAAGCGCAGAAACCGGAAAGGCGTGTGGAGATTTTTTGGCGCTTTTCCCGCGCGGGAGCGCGCGCATGGCAAAAGATGGAAAGGAGGCGGAATCGCTTTGGAATTTGCGTAGAGCATCATCGCCAGCCATGTACGAGCTTGGAGATTCAAAAATAAGCCAGGATATAGTTTTGCCGTTTGAGAGCGTTCGCGATTTTTTTGCTTTCTATAAGAAACTTGGCATGGAATCTGGATTTCCTACTCCCGTGTTTGGCCATGCAGCCGATGGCAATTACCATATACATCTGATGTACAATTCAAAACAAAAAAATGCGCGGCAACGCGCTTGGGAAACAATGGACAAGGCAATATTCAAGGTGATGGAACTGGGCGGGGCGGTATCAGGAGAGCACGGCATAGGATTTTTAAAATCGAAATATATGGCGGCGCAACACTCGCAGGCGGAATTGGAATATATGCTGAAGCTGAAAAAACTTTTCGACCCGAAAAATCTTCTAAACCGCGGGAAATTAAATAGCTCCATTAAAGTGTCTCCGCCGCTCGAACCGCTCTCCGGAATAAAATTCAGCTGGGACAAGCCGTGAAAATTGCAGCCCTCGACGCCTATACATTAAACCCCGACGGCGATAATCCCTGGGACGAAATCGCCGCCCTTGGCGATTTGACTGTTTACGACCGGACTCCGTCCGAAAAATTTTTTGAGCGAGCTGAATCCGCAGACATCATTCTCACAAATAAAGTAGTTTTGGATGCCGCCCGCATATCGGCCTTGCCGCGCTTAAAGTTCATTTCCGTACTCGCAACAGGATATAATGTAGTAGATATTTCAGCGGCAAAAGCGCGCGGAATTCCCGTATGCAATGCGCCATCATATTGCACAGATTCGGTAGCGCAGCATGTTGTTGCAATGGTTTTGAACCACCTCAATGCGGTATCGGAAAACTCTGCGGATGTCATGTCCGGGCTTTGGGCCGAATCGAAAGATTTTTGCCGCTGGAAGAAACCTGTCAGGTTGCTTTCTGAAATGTCAATCGGCATAATAGGCATGGGAGCAATCGGCAGGCGCGTGGCGGAAATGTTTCAGGCATTGGGAACGAGAGAAATCCTTTATTTCAACCGCACTCCCCTGAAATGCGATTTTGCGACGGAAGCTTCAATCGAGGAAATATTTTCAAAGTGCGATGTCGTCACACTCCATTGCGCACTCGGTTCCGACAACGTAAAATTCGCCAACGGCGAATTGTTTTCAAAGATGAGAGACGGAGCGCTCTTTGTCAATACCGCCCGCGGCGGTCTCGTAAATGAAGTGGAGCTTGCTTGCGAACTGAAAAAAGGCCGCATATTTGCAGCCCTCGACGTCCTTTCAAAAGAACCGCCGGATGCGGATAATCCCCTGATTGGCTTGCCAAATTGCGTTTTAACCGCACACATGGCTTGGTCCGCTCTTGAATCCCGCCGCGCGCTCATGCGCATAACCCGCGACAACATATTGGGCTTCCTTTCCGGAAATATCCGCAACCGCGTGGCATAGCAAATATTGCGATTCCTCCGGCATATTAACAGTAAAGTAAAGTATTTTTATAATATGCTTGTAGGCAAAAGGCTTCGGAAGTAGTAAATATCCAATCAATAGGAGGAATACATGAGAGAAAATAGAAGAAAATTCATCAAAAAAACAATGGCTGGAGCTTTCGGGTTCAGCCTTCTTCCAAATTGGGTGGCATGTTCTTCAACGCCCCCGAGCGGAAAGTTAAATGTTGCGTTTGTCGGAGTCGGGGGGCGCGGGGCGGAATCTGCAAAAAACCTTTGCACATACGATAAAGTCAATCCTGTAGTGTTCTGCGATGTCGACGATCTAAATGCGGCTAAAACTTACAGGAGCTTTCCGAATGTGCCGAGAATGTACGATTACCGCAGAATGTTCGACAAGTTCGGCAAAGATATAGATGCGGTAGTCATATCGACTCCGGACCACGCCCACTATCCAATAGCCGCTTGGGCGATGGCGAACGGCAAGCATATATATCTCGAAAAACCGATGACCCGTACTGTTTGGGAATCGAGAGAAATCGCGCGCATAGCCGAAAAGACGGGCGTTATCACCCAACTCGGAAACCAGGGACATAGCATGGACCATTGGAGAAAGGTTTGGGAATGGTACCACGCCGGAATTTTGGGCGAGGTGGAAGAAGTCTATGTCTGGACAGATAGGCCGATATGGAACCAGGGACCCTATGCAGTTCCGGACGGCAAGGAAAAAATACCCGCCACTCTCGATTATAAGCTTTGGCTCAATGTAGCGCCCGATACCCCGTATTCGTCGCTGTTTGTACCCTTCCACTGGCGGGGATTTAGGAATTTTGGAACCGGCGCAATGGGAGACCACGCCTGCCACGCTTTCGACTGGCCATATTCTGCCCTCGACCTCGGCATGCCGATAAAAATGAAGGGAACGAGCTCTGAGTTTAATGAGTTTGGCTGGCCGAAGAAAATGCTTACCGAATTCGAGTTTGCAGCCAAGGGCAGCCGTCCTCCTGTGAAACTTTACTGGTTCGACGCTTCGCAAAAGCCCAAGGAGATAAAGGGCGTTCCCGCTAATATTCTTGCGGCCACCCGCAATGGAACTGCCATTGTCGGTAAAAAAGAGACTGCCATTTGTTTCGACCAGTTTGGAACGAACACTATGATATCTCCGCGCGAACGCATGGTTGAGCTTTTGAAGTCTAAAGCGCTTCCCGAACCGACTCTTCCAAGGATCGATTGCTCTCACCAGCGCAACTTTGTCAACTCATGTATAGAGGGGAAAAAGGCGGAATCCGACATCGTTTCCTATGCGGCGGATTTGAATGAATTTGTCCTGCTTGGAACGATACCGATTTTCTTCCAGAATCAGGAGTTGATTTTCGATCCGGCAAAGCGCGAGTTTACGAACGTGAAAGAGGCGAATTCCTATTTCAACAGCAGCTACGCATACAAGCAGGAATTCCTCCCCGGAAAAATATAATACACTTCTTTATCTCCAGCTAAGCAGAGCGCCATTCCGTAAGGAATGGTGCTCTTATCGTTTTTACGCTGTATATTAGCGAAAATGAGCTTTTGTTTTATCAAAAGGCAAAATTAGAACTGTATAGAAAAAGGCACTATCTTCTTTTCCGTATTTTCGGGAATTGCAAATGTAATGGAAATAAAGCCGCTCCCCAGGTCTGCCCTCTCGGCAAATGCAGGACTTTCAACTTTTTTTACTTCAAAACCGTCAGGCAAATAAAATATTTCCGTCACGGGAAAATCTGCGATTATTTCAATTTCGCCATCGATAGTTTTAGTTTCCGGGTTCCACTTGCACTTTTTCAGCTCCAACGCGCATTGGGCGAGGTGCCTGTCGCTAGATATCCACTGCGGCGCGTTTGAAGCTTTATGGAGCGCCAGCACGCGAACTCCGCGCGCGGGAACCTCCACGTCAAATGGAGCTCGAATCTTCCCCTTAGGTTCGCCGGTCCAAAATTCCCAGGCTATATAATCTTCGTTTGGCGGCATTCCCAGCTCTTCGGCACTTGCGGATATTTTAGAGTCTGAATCTCCCCAATTAAAAAATGCCACAACTGCGTATTCCCCAATTTGTTCGTTCCTAACGGAAAGTTTCCAAAGGGGAAGCTTTTTGAAATACGGATACAGCGACTGCGGACGAGCCACAATCGGAGGAAGCGTTTGTTGGAGAATCTTCATTTGATCCGGATTGAGCCCGGCAAGTTTATCGCCAAAGAAAGTTAATTGGCCGGGAAGGGCAACTACTGTGGCGCTCACACGGGCCTGTTCGGTCGGCAAATCCTTTACTAAAAGAGTGTCGGGATCGGCGATGGATACTATATTGTGGGCGAATATCTGGTTTTCAGTGCAAATAGCTTGGTTTAATACGTTTTCCCATTTTACAGGCTGGTTAGGATGTACAATGTCCGCGCCGGTCCTGCAAGCATCAGCATATTTGACATCGACACCTGAGGTATGCCCCTGGCATGCGAGAAAGATTCTGTCTTCCCCAATGCCCTCGCGGAAGGCCTGAACACAGAGTTCAAATGGGTTCTCGCAGTCGGGATCGGAAAATGCCGCCCGTATTTCAGGGCGCTCGTAAAGATGGGCGCAATAGCTATGGTTGCGCCCGGACATGCCGTCGATCTTAAAGAATTCATATCCCCAGTCGCGGGAAGCCGTCCGAAAGAGATTTTTAAGGTGTTTGCGCGCTTCGGAATTTGTAGGATCGAGTGTGTAGCGTCCGCACCACGACCTGACTGGATTTCCGTACTTGTCGTGAAGGAACCAATCTTTATGTTCAAGATAAGTCTTTTCGTTTCCGGTTCCAAAGGGAGACATCCATATGCCGGGTTTAAAACCGAGCGCGCGAATATCATCGGCAAGCTTTTTCATGCCTTCGGGAAATTGTTTTTCGTTCACTTCAAGATTATAGTGCCAAAAATCGCAAACGGGCAGCTTGTCCGAATTTCCCTGCCACGATTCTATCGACCATATGTCGCAACCGAAAGGCTGAAGCCATTTTTTCCCGATTTTTGCTTCGTTCAAATTATCTTCGGCGGTTGCCTTGTCAAAATATGTGTTCCACGACATCCAGCCGGTTGGAGTCTTGGGACAGGATTTGCGGTCGAGAGGGCGGTAGTATGGAATATAACGGTTTTTATAGTAATCGGGCATGAGCGAGATGCTCATTTCAGAGCCTGCCGAATCATCTATTGCTGCCTCCATGGAAAATTCGTAGGAATTGTTTTCAAGCTTTGAAATTGAAACTTTAGAGGCGTCAAACTTAAGAAGCGTGTCTGTATCGGCGTTAAATATGGAATCGTTGGTTGCAGAATCTGCGTCTCCATAAGAAAGTCCGAGAACGCGCTCGGAGGAGTTCGGGCGCGCACGGCATGCGAAGGAGTCTCCGGAGTTTCTCACCACACCGGAAAAATAGAGTTTGCCGGCGTAGTTTTGAGCCGTTCTATGATAGACGAGCAAAGTAAGTCTATTGCCGCAATCCTTGGGAAATGATATATATCCCTGTACATTTCCCTTGGAATCCACTAGCGCGAGCCTTTCCTTTACTCCGTCCCGCGAATCCGCCACAGTCCACGGGTTGTCCTTTTGAGCGGAAAACGAGAGGGTTCCCACAAGGGAAACATCGCCATTGCCTGCGTTTATTTCGGATTTTTTTTCGTCGAAAGAAACTTTCCAAGATGCAAACGCGCTAAAAGGCAGCAAAAAAAGCATAACGGCTGAAGCGCTTAGCCTGCAGATTTTTTCCTGCGGAAATATTTTCACGCCGCTTAATTTTCCATAAAAGAGGAATGGGGACAAAACAGATTTGAATGCGTTAGTAATGGACATATTTTTTTAAGAACAAAATTTTCATATTTTATCAATAATAATTTGCTCAAAAGAATTTTATATGCCATTATCTCTAAAAGAACTTCATTCAGCAAATGGGCTTTTGAATTTCTACGCTAACAAATCAAATTGATATATAAGCATGTCAAAATACATAATGTCGCTTGACGCGGGCACAACCAGCTGCCGCTGCATATTGTTTGATAAGAGGGGAACTTTGCGCTCGTCGGCTCAAAAGGAATTTCGCCAGTATTATCCGAAACCGGGCTGGGTTGAACACGACGCCAACGAAATCTGGGCGACCCAGCTGGGAGTTGCCGTAGAAGCGATGCGCCAGGCAAGAGCAGATGCGGGCGATATCGCCGCAATAGGAATAACCAACCAGCGCGAGACAACCGTAGTATGGGATAAAGAAACCGGAGAACCTATTTCCCGGGCGATAGTTTGGCAATGCAGGCGCACTTCGCAAATGTGCGATACCTTAAAATCATCAGGCCTTTCTAAATCTTTTAAACTTAAGACGGGCCTCGTTCTTGACGCCTATTTCTCGGCGACAAAACTGGCATGGATTCTCGACAATGTCAAAGATGCCCGTAAAAAAGCAGAAAGCGGCCGCTTGCTTTTTGGGACAATCGAAACGTGGCTAATATGGAAACTGACCAAGGGCAAAGTTCACGCCAGCGATTATTCGAACGCTTCCCGCACCATGCTTTTTAACATAAAAGACCTAAAGTGGGATTCGGAGATTCTCGAAATTTTTAAGATACCTGAAAAGATGCTGCCGAAGGTTTGCGACTCGAGTTGCGTATACGGCGAAACTTCTCCGGATTTTTTCGGAGCTCCGATAAAGATAGGCGGAGCTGCCGGCGATCAGCAGGCCGCGCTTTTTGGGCAGTCGTGTTTTTCTCCGGGCGACCTGAAAAACACATACGGAACTGGTTGTTTCCTGCTCATGAATACGGGGGAAAAACTCGTCAGATCTAAGCATGGGCTCGTGACAACAATCGCATGGGGGCTCGGCGGGAAAGTCAATTATGCGCTCGAAGGTTCGATATTTGTAGCTGGAGCTGCGATACAATGGTTGAGGGACGAATTAAAAATATTGGATTCTTCTCCAGACTCGGAAAAACTTGCCCGAAGCGTCAAAGACACCAACGGTTGCTATGTCGTTCCCGCTTTTACAGGATTGGGCGCTCCCTATTGGGATCAATATGCGCGAGGCGCAATCCTCGGACTTACGCGGGGAGTTAATAAGGCGCATATAGTCCGCGCCACACTTGAATCTCTCGCATTTCAGACAAACGATGTCATAAATTCCATGCGCGCGGATTCGCGAATACCCCTCAAATCGTTGAGAGTTGATGGAGGGGCGAGCGCAAATAATTTTTTAATGCAATTCCAAGCGGACATCACAGGCGCTCCTGTAGAGCGCCCAGCATGCGTTGAAACAACCGCTTTGGGAGCCGCTTATTTGGCGGGTCTGGCCACGGGATACTGGAAGGACTGCGACGAGATAAGAAAAACCTCCCGCAAAGGCAGAACATTTCGCCCTAAAATGTCTCCTGGCGAACGCGAAAAACTGATCGGAGGCTGGCTGAAAGCTGTAAAGAGAACCTTTGCGTGGGCAAGGGACGAAACCATTTAAAATTAAAAAATTTCTACGTTTATGCTATTATTTATATCGGAATTTATGGGGACAGCAATCCTGGTTCTTTTGGGCACGGCTGTCGTTGCGAATGTAAACCTCTCCGCTTCTGGCATGAAAGGCGCCGGAGCGGTGCAAATAACATTCGGCTGGGGATTGGCTGTAATGATTCCCGCTTTCATCTTCGGTTCCACAAGCGGCGCGCACATGAATCCGGCCCTTACCCTGGCTCTCGCCCTTGACGGCAGCACATCATGGGGAGATGTGCCGCTCTACATATCCGGACAATTCGCGGGGGCTTTTTTAGGCGGAGCTTTGACATGGCTCCTATTTAAAGCACATCTCGACAATGAATCTAATCCGGAAGTAAAATTTGCCGTCTTCGGAACGCGCCCCTCAATACCTTCGCCATTCTTGAATTTTATGAGCGAACTTGTCGGAACTTTCATCCTTGTTTTTGCAATAAAGGGAATAGCGCGCGTCGACGGAATTGCGGGAGGCCTGGGAAATTTCTTTGTTTTTGCAATAATACTTTCCATCGGCATGTCTCTTGGCGGGCTTACCGGATACGCAATCAATCCCGCGCGAGATTTCGGCCCGCGTCTGGTTCATGCAATAATGCCAATAAGAGGGAAGGGAAGCTCAAATTGGAAATATGCTTGGATACCATTCTGCGCACCTGTTGTCGGAGGAGCCCTGGCGGCATGGGTTTATTCTATAATCCCATGGCCCCCGGCGGCATAGGCGCGATCTTACGCTTCATGAGAAAGCCTTCTCACGGGAAGTCCGGCGTCGGATAGTGCATTTTTAGCTTGTTCGATAGTATATATCCCAAAGTGAAATATCGACGCGGCGAGCACTGCGTTTGCGCCTCCGTTTTTGACCACGTCGACTAAATGAGAGAGTTTCCCGGCCCCGCCAGAAGCGATTACTGGAATTTGCACCGCATCCGATACTGCGCGAGTAAGCGCGATATCATATCCGTCTTTTGTTCCGTCGCAATCCATTGATGTCAGGAGAATTTCTCCCGCGCCCCGCCTTTCGACTTCGCGAGCCCACTCTACAGCGTCGAGAGGCGTAGCCGTTCTCCCTCCATGGCTATATACTTGCCATTTACCGCTGCCGCCTCTCTTGGCATCTATCGCAACGACTATGCATTGGTTGCCAAACTTGCGCGAAGCATCTGATACTAAATCGGGATTCGCTATGGCGGCTGTGTTTAAAGAAACCTTATCTGCGCCGGCATTGAGCATTTTTCTGATGTCCTCGACGCTTCTCAAACCGCCTCCTACGGTTAAAGGCATAAAACACTGAGAAGCCGTGCGCTCTACAACATCCAACATTATGTCGCGCTTGTCGCTGGAGGCGGTAATATCCAAAAAGACGAGTTCGTCAGCCCCTTGTTTTTCATAGACCTTTGCTTGTTCGACCGGATCTCCGGCATCGGTTAGATTCACAAAATTTACGCCTTTTACTACGCGCCCGGCATGTACGTCGAGGCAGGGGATTATTCTTATACTCAGCATGAAAAAATTATTCCTCTTCCGATGTAAAGCTCAAATCCTTTTCGAGTTTTTCTCCGGGAGATATCGAAAAATTTTCGTTCCCGTCGGATTGTATTTTGTCGTTTTTATATACTGAAAATATTATATCTCCTTTAAATGGCGGAAATACATACCTCCACTTGCCTATTTCGACATATTCCATTGGAAGACCTTTGTCTTGCCGGAGGCCGGCGCCGTTTCCGCGAAGATAAGGCTTATTTCCTATCCCTATCAGTGCGTTTACCGTTACCACGGCATCTCCCTTTCGAGGTTTGAAGCCTTTTTCATGATTTGTCGGCAAGTCGAAAAGCATATCGCTCTCGACAGATTTCTCGAGTTTTCTGTCGGCGGATTCGGAAACGAGGATCGCCGAATCCGCTTCTTCAAAAAAATCCGACTTTTCGCTTCCGCCTATGCTTTCTAATGAATCTTCTTCGCTATCTGAGAAATCATCGCCGGGGATATCCTCGCCGGAAGGGAGTGGATTATCCAACAATGCCCCGTCCTCTCCGCGGACTTTTTCGCCTTCCTCGAAATCGGAAGGTGCTGCTGCTTTACGCGCAGATTCTTCGCCGTTGTCAAGATCTTCCACGGGCGATTCAACTGCCGTGGATTCAGGTGAAGGAATCTCATTGGCAGATTCTCCGTTCTCAGATCCGCTCGCGGCGGCCGGAGAAGCATTGCGAGTATTCTCTTCAGGCTTTGTTTCGCAATCGGGAGAGCTTCCAGTTGGCGCCGGTTCTTTTAAATCTCCTTCGTCTCCGGGGAGATCGGGCTTAGAAAGCTCCACGAATTTTTCTACGCTCATGCGGGTTTGCGCAGCGCCGCTAAGGGCGCGCCCCATCATTGCGCCAAGTTTGGAAGTTTGACGGGAATTAGACAAATCTGGAGTATCACGGCCTTCCGCCGTTTGATTCTCAAGCTTGGCGATTTTTTCCCCATGGGTTTCCATGCGTTTGGATACTGCGTCAAAAGCCGACTCGCATTTGTCGGCCCGCTTGCGAAGTTGAGAAATTTCGTCCGACAAATTCTCGGACGATGATGAAAAAAGCTCCTTTAATACGACAATATCGGCGCCGATGTCTTCAAGTGTCTGCCGAATTTCCCTGTCAGCAAGCGCGCATGAATCTGCCGTTTGAACAGCATTTGAAAGCCCGGAAGAAATTTCGGAAATCTTATTTTTTACGGAGTCCCGCAATTCAAGCATGCCCTTTTCAAGGGAGCTAATAGATTCATTGCCATTCGAGATTGCTTCAAATCTCTCCTCAAGCTCAGTCAACATCATTCTCAATGCGCTCAGCTCGTCGAAAACAATTCGAAAGTTTTCCTCGTTTTGGGAAGCGCGTTCCATGCGTTCGGACTTTTTTTCCATCACCTCGAGCCAATAAGGCAATAAACACATGAACATTCCGCATAAAACCAGCAGAGAACATAAGAAAGCCATGCCAAAACTTATTGGACTCGAATCCCTTATTGATGGAAAAAGCATTGCGAAAACCGCCGCAAACATGATTGCGTCCGCCGTGTAAAGCGGCCATTTCGGAATTATTTTGCCTTCTTTCATATCTATTGATTCTCTGTTTTATTTTATAAGGAAGAATTTTTGAGAAATTACTCGAATTTCATGAATCCGACCTTGCGGTATACCTTAGCCATCGTTCTGCTTGCTCGGCGCTGTGCCGCCTCGCTTCCGCGTTTAAGGGCAGATTCTATAAGAGTCTTATCCGGAATTATCGCTTCGTATCTCTCCCGCACTGGCGAGAGTTTTTCTATGACGACTTCCGCGACTGCCTTTTTAAAATCTCCGTATCCGCGCCCGTCAAATTCCTTCTCTACAGATTCTGGAGAGCGCTCCGCAAGAGCAGCCATAATATTGATTAGATTGCTCACTCCCGGTTTATCCGGAGAGCGCCGAACGCTGCCTTCCGAATCCGTCACAGCCGACATGATCTTTTTTGAAAGCACATCGGGCTTATCTGTTATATAAAGTGTCCCGTTCTGATTGGGATCGGATTTGGACATTTTGGATTCGGGAGACTGCAGAGACATTATTCGGGCTCCCGATTTCGGAATAAAAGGTTCGGGCAATGTAAATGTGGGAGAATATGTGTTGTTAAATTTTTGCGCCAGATCGCGGGTTATCTCAAGATGCTGTTTTTGATCCTCTCCGACAGGCACGAGATCGGCATTGTAAATCAAAATATCTGCCGCCATAAGCACTGGATAGTAAAGCAAGCCGCTATTTATAGCGTCGGCGTGCTTGCGGGCCTTGTCTTTATATTGGGTCATTCTTTCAAGCTGTCCGATGGGGCATATGCAACCGAGTATCCACGCCAACTCGGCATGACCGGCGACCGAACTTTGCAAAAATAAATTGCATTTATCCGGATCTAATCCGCAAGCCATATATTGGGCTGCGCATTCGTACACATTTTTTCTTAGATCTGCCGGCACATAAGGTATTGTAATGGCGTGCATATCTACTACGCCGTAATAACATTCATGGCCATCGCACATTTTAACCCAGTTCTGAACCGCTCCGAGATAGTTTCCCAAGTGAAGCTTTCCCGTAGGCTGGGCGCAAGTGAGAACAACTTTCTGATTATCCCTGTTTTCGCTCATTTAGTTTGTTATTTTAAACGGGAGCGCATATTGCGCAACCGGAAATATTTTTAAGCTTACTTATTAGTTTTTTTACATTTTCATTCAACAATTTTTTATGTTTTTAATTGAGCGAGCCTAAAAAAAACTTTCAATTTCTCCGGCATTTGTAAAAATCCACCGGCTTAATGAAAAACGCCGCAATATTCGATTGGGACGGCACTCTTGCCGATACTATAAATTCTCATCTTGAAAGTTGGAAGCTGCTAGCTTCCAAGCACGGGTTTTCGCTGCCGGACGGGTTTATTAAGGATACATTCGGGAAGCGGAATGTCGAGATCATACGGGACGTCGTAAAATGGGTTCCAGACACAGCTTCCGCGGAGAATCTATCCGACCAAAAAGAGATTTTTTATAGGGAAATAATATCCCAAAACGGCTTGCCATTAGTTCGGGGGGCGAGACGTTTTCTGGAAGGTTTAAAAAAATCCGGGATTCTCAGTGCTATTGCCAGTTCAACTCCCCGCAAAAACATGGAAGTTTCACTTGCGGCTCTCGGCATGGAGGACCTCTTTGAAGCATGTGTATGTTCAGAAGATGTCTCTCGCGGGAAACCTGCGCCCGACCCCTTCATTTTGGCGGCGCAAAAACTCGGCATTCCGCCATGCGACTGCGCCGTGTTTGAGGATTCCATAGCAGGAGTCCAAGGGGCAAACGCAGCGAATATGCCTTGCGTAATAATCGCGACTACTTACGACGAGAAATTCTGGAATTCCTTTATGGCGAAAAATCCATCGGGAAAGCCCAGAGTGGTTATAAAAAACTTTGACGGTTTTTCCGAAGACGACTTCGCAAAGCTGTTTTTGTGATTCTATTGCGATGGAAAAACTTTTCAAACTCGCAAAGAAGTTTGAGGCAGCCGGCGACCAGCCAAAGGCTGTGGAAACCCTATCGCGCGCTCTGCGAGACGGCTCAAAGTACTCCACCCTCGTAGGCGTCACTGGTTCCGGCAAGACTTTTACAATGGCATGCCTCATTGAGAAGATGAACCGTCCGGCTCTCGTAATTTCCCACAATAAGACTCTTGCCGCCCAGCTGTATTCGGAGTTTAAGGAGTTCTTCCCAGATAATGCCGTCGAATATTTTGTCAGCTACTACGATTATTACCAGCCTGAGGCATATATCCCCCAGACGGACACTTATATAGAAAAGGACGCTTCTACAAACGAAGACATAGAACGCCTCCGCATTTCCGCCGCGAGTTCGCTCGTATCGCGGCGCGACGTTATCGTCATAGCCACGGTTTCATGCATTTACGGGCTGGGTTCGCCGGAGGATTTTAGAAAGATGAAAGTGTCTTTAAAAAAAGGCATGAAAATGGCGCGGGACGAATTCATTTCGGCAATGGTTGACATTCGCTACGAGCGCAACGACTTCGCCTTTGAGCGCGGTATTTTCCGCGTAAGGGGCGATATCGTCGATGTTTATCCCGCCTATCTGGACACCGCGTTGCGGGTCGAGTTTTTTGGGAATGAAATAGATTCGCTAAAGAAGATAGATCCTTTGACAGGTGAAAACCTCGGGCGAATAGACATGTTCGAGCTTTATCCGGCCACCGCTTTCGTAACTCCAAAGGAAAATCTCGATGCCGCCTTAGTGAGAATCCGCGCCGAGCTGGAAGAAAGGGTCGCGCAACTTGAGAGGGAAAATAAATTGTTGGAGGCTCAACGCATACGGATGCGAACCGAGCAGGATTTAGATATGCTTGCCGAAACGGGATTTTGTACCGGCATAGAAAATTACTCGCGGCATCTGGCGGGGCGCCCCGCCGGCTCGCGCCCATGGTGCCTGCTCGATTTTTTCCCTAAAGACACCGTCGTTTTTATTGACGAGAGCCATGTCACATACCCTCAAATACGGGGAATGTACAGGGGAGATTTTTCGCGTAAACAAAGGCTCATAGAGTACGGCTTCAGACTTCCGAGCGCTCTCGACAACCGCCCCCTCAGGCCGGAAGAGTTTGACAAACTTACGGGGCAAACCGTCTTTGTTTCTGCTACACCCGCTCCTTTCGAACTTTCGGTAAGCGATACGGTAGCGGAACAAATAATCCGTCCGACGGGGCTTCTCGATCCTGAAATGATAGTGCGCCCGGTAAAGGGTCAAGTTGAGGATTGCGCGGCAGAAATCAAGGCAGCAGCCGAACGCGGCGAACGCGTGTTTGTCACGACGCTGACCAAGCGAATGAGCGAGGAAATAAGCGAATATCTGCGGGAAATCGGTGTCAGGGTGGAATATCTTCACTCCGATATCGACGCTATCGAACGGGTCGAGATAATTCGGCGCTTGCGTCTGGGAGAAGCCGACGCCCTCGTGGGTGTAAATTTGCTGCGCGAAGGCTTGGACGTCCCAGAAGTTTCGCTCGTATGCATCCTCGACGCCGATAAAGAGGGATTTTTGCGTTCTGCCACATCTATAATACAAACTGCCGGACGCGCCGCCCGGCACGAAAACGGAAGGGTCATTCTATATGCCGACAATATCACCGGTTCTTTGCAGACGGCGATAGACACATGCAAACGCCGCAGAACCTTGCAAGCCGCATACAATAAGGAACACTCAATAATCCCCAAGGGAGTTTCAAAACCCATACAAGAATCCCTAGTTGAGCGCGAGGACAAAAAGGATTTGCTAAAACTAAAAGGGAAGACAGAGATAGAAGAAGCCATAGACGAAATGCGCAAAGAAATGCTTGAAGCGGCCGACAGATTGGAATTTGAGCGCGCCGCCTTAATACGCGACCAAATCGCCTTTCTCCGAAAGCGCAAATAACGCACATAAAAGGACAAGTATCGCCGGATTAGATTGTGATGCCCGATGCGTGCTTAGATAATTCGTCCAAAAGCTTAAAAAGCTTGCAGAGCTTACGTTTGAATGGAAACTTGCAATTATGAAACTGCTATGGGCTACAGCCTTATCATTTATTTTTTCATGCTCTCTTTTGGCTGAAAATTTCGACTTGGAAAAAAAACTTTCAGAAGCTCAAAA
>CASFWX010000027.1 GCA_949298545.1 uncultured Verrucomicrobiota bacterium
AGCCCCATTGAGGCTCGGCGAGCATTGTCGTATTTGCGGGCAGCTTGAGTTTCGCGCAAATATATTTGCCAGAAGGGAAATAAACCGTGCCTTGAACTTTGCCTGCAGCCTCCAAAGCCTGCTGTATTGCCGCGCTATCGGAAGCCTTTCCGTCGCCTTTCGCTCCGAAATCACACACATTAAAAACGCTCGCCTTAGAGCTTTTTTGGGAAAAATCCCCGGCCGACACGGGCTGCGACATTGCAAAGAATCCGCCAGCAATGCCTGCTAATGCCGCATTTTTCAAAAATTTTCTCTTCTGTAAATCACATTCCCACATAGAATATATCTTTAATTTATACGGGGCGACTGCCAAGCAATTCAAAAGGCATTTCACGTGCTAAAAAATGGCGCATGCCGCTTTGAACAAAATTCAATTACTTCCGCTGAAAATATTCCGGCGTGCCAGAATGATATTTTCCCAATTCGCCGGGCGAAGCGGAATAAGCCAAACTCTCGAGATGCTGAATGGCTACCTTAAGATTAAAAGGCCGCAAACAAAAGCAGCTGAAAAGCATTTTTTTGTTTCATCTTGACCTTTTGCTAATTTCTGCCACTATGGAAAGTTGATAATCGGGTTGGAAAACAGTCCCACGATTATCCATAAAACTATGGAAAATAAATTAAAAGTATTGGTAGCTGATCCCATCTCTCCCAAAGGGGTGGAACTTCTCAAACAAAAGGGCTTTGAAACTATCGAAGCCTACGGCTCCACGCCGGAACAGGTCAAGGAGCTGATAAAGGATGCGGACGCAGTCATTGTCCGCTCTGAAACCAAAATCACAGCAGACGTTCTCGGCTGCGCAAAAAAGCTCAAGGCGATAGGGCGCGCCGGCGTTGGAGTCGACAATATCGACGTTCCCGCCGCATCGGAAAAAGGGGTTGTCGTTATGAACACTCCAACCGGGAATACGGTAGCCACCGCCGAGCTCACCTTTACGCACATGCTCTGCGGGACGCGCCCTATAGCCCAAGCGAACAATTCAATCCACGCCGAGGAGTGGAATAGAAAGGCTTTTAAAGGCTCCGAACTCAGGGGAAAAACACTTTCAGTGCTCGGAATGGGAAGAATAGGCGCCGAAGTCTCAAAGCGCGCCATGGCTTTTGGAATGAAAGTTCTCGCATACGACCCATTCCTTACGGAAGCGCGCGCGAAAACTCTCGGGGTTGAAATGGTCTCCCTTGAAGACGCGTTTAAAAATGCGGATTATCTCACTGTGCATATGCCGCTTACAGACGCGACAAAATACATGGTTGACGAAAAAGCCTTCGACATGATGAAAAAAGGAGTGCGGGTATTTAATTGCGCCCGCGGTGGAATCATCAAGGAAAGCGCCCTCGTAGAGGCGCTTAAGAGCGGGAAAGTCGCCGCTGCGGGACTCGATGTTTACGAATCGGAACCCCTCGCGAAAGACAGTCCCCTCCGCCAATTCCCCAACCTCGTCATGACTCCACACCTGGGCGCATCGACAAAGGAAGCCCAGGAAAGCTGCGGCATAGAAGTCGCCGAAGTGATTTCAGACGCCCTGAGCGGAGGGGCAATACGCAATTCAATCAATAAACCCAGCGTATCGGCGGAAGCTATGAAACAGATTTCGCCTTATGTCGCCTTGTGCGAGAAACTCGGATTGTTCATACAGCAAATATCCACTGAGCCTGTCGAAAAACTGACCATCAAATATTTCGGAAAGCTTGGCGGCATAGACAACAAACTTCTCTCGCTCGCTGTGCAAAAAGGCTATCTGTCCAAGATTTCCGAAAACGCCAACGATGTCAACGCGCCCGCAAAGATGAAACATTTGGGCATAGAAGTCGAAAGCGTCAATTCCAATGCTGAAATAGACTATTCAGAGCTCGTCGAAGTGACGGCGGCATGTGAAAAGGGAAGCGTTCAAAGCGCCGCGGCAACCCTTATGGGAAAAGCCGGGCATCCGCGCATTGTCAGGGTGGACCAACACGAAGTTGAAATAAATCCGGTAAACCACTGCGTCATGCTGCTGAAAAACATCGACAAACCCGGCATGGTCGGAATAATAGGCACAATTCTCGGCAAGTACGACTGCAACATAGCCAACATGACTCTTTCGCGCGAGGAGGGCAAAGGCGAGGCTTTGAGCGTTTACGAGCTCGACGGGCTTCCCTCACCTGAAGCGTTGGAAGAACTCAAAAAAGTTGAAAATGTCAAGTCGCTGAGGGTTGTGGATCTCAGATAAACCGGCATGGATTTTTTCGACATTTGTCTCGTATCGGCGGTGGGGTATCTGCTTGGAGCAATACCCTTCGCCGTAATAATTGGCGGCATATGCGGGGTCAACATTCTCAAGGAAGGCAGCGGAAATCCCGGCGCCACCAATGTTAAGCGCGTATGCGGAAAGCTTCCCGGAAACATCTGTTTCTTTCTCGACGCGTCAAAGGGTTTTATCGCAACCTCGTTTCCCCTATGGGCGGACAAGCTTGGCATATCCTTAGAATATCCTGACTCGCTATGCTATGTTGGATTGATCGCGGCAATCGTAGGGCACAGTTTTTCCGTATTTATAAAATTTAGAGGGGGGAAAGGAGTGGCAACCGCAATAGGAGGACTTCTTGCAGCCATGTTCTGGGCGATATTGGTCGCTCTCGCAGTTTGGCTGATCGTATTCTATACGTCGCGGTACGTATCGCTCGCATCGATAGCAATGGCAATCGTCCTCCCCGTGGCGACTGCATTCATATACGGCTATCCCGGAATTCCGTTTTGGGTTGCCCTCGCATTGGCTGTCTTAATAATAGCCAGGCACCGATCGAATATACTTCGCCTTATAAAAGGCACGGAAAATAGATTTTAACGTTATGCCTTTAAAAAAGAAAATAAAAATAGGCTTTCTCGGAATGGGCACTGTAGCCCAGGGGGTTTGGAAACACCTTGACAAGAACCGCCGCGAAATGTCCTCGAGATTCGGGATAGACTACGAGCTCTCGAGAGTAGGAGTTCGAGACCTATCCAAGAAGCGGGACGTAAAGATACCTCCCTCAAAAATGACCGGCGATTTGTACGAAGTCGTCAACGATCCCTCGATAGACATAGTTTGCGAACTCATGGGAGGCACAGGGTTGGCGTTTGAAATGACAATAGCAGCCCTCAAGCGCGGGAAGATCGTAGTGAGCGCGAATAAGGCTGTAATATGCGAGCGCGGAGCGGAAATTTTTGAGACCGCGCGCAAATTCGGCGGGGCGTATTTTTTTGAAGCGAGCGTAGCCGGCGGCATTCCAGTAATAAAAATACTGCGCGAAGGCCTTGTGGCTAACAGGTTCCCCCTTATTTATGGGATATTAAACGGGACATGCAACTACATACTCACGCGCATGGAGCGGGAAAACGCGTCATTTGAGACAATCCTCTCCGACGCCAGGCGCCTGGGATATGTCGAAGCCGACGAGTCTCTCGATATCGACGGCTTTGACGCAGCGCATAAAATCTCAATTTTAACCTATCTTGCGCACGGGGCATGGGTGCGCACAAAAGACATGCTAATTTCAGGCATAAGGGGAATACAGCTTGAAGACATGCTCTTTGCGCGCGATTTCGACTGTAAAATAAAGCTCATTGCTTCAGTCAGGAAGAATGAAAAGACCAACGCCATATTCGCATCTGTCTATCCCGCACTTTTGCCTTTGACGGATGTGGTGGCAAACGTCAACGAGGTTTACAATGCTGTCTCCCTGACCGGAGATGTGGTTGGGCATACCGTCTATATCGGGCGCGGGGCCGGCCAGGACGCAACCGCAAGCGCAGTCATAGCCGACATAGCCGACGCCATACGCTATAAGCAGGGAGCCCCCATGCGCCCGCCAGCGAGCGAACTCGGCTCAGACGTGCGGCTTGCGCATCTCGACGAAATTTCCGCCCGCTTCTATTTAAGGCTCGAAGTAAAAGACGCCGCCGGAGTTTTGGCAAAAATCGCAGCCATACTTGCGCGCCAAAATATCTCCATAGCCCTCCTGCGGCAGTATAAACATGAAACTCCCGGGCGGGCGTGGCTCGTTCTCACAACACACGAAACGACTGAGTCGGACATAAAAAACGCCTGCGCGGAACTGAAGAAATCCTCGGTAGTAAAAGGCTCGGCATTTGTACTGCGAATCTTCTCAAGCGTTAAATGATGCCATCAAACCGCGCTCAAATGCGCTATCTAAAAGCTACAACAATAATAAGAAAACATATAAAAGGACCGGCAAATAAATTCGAAAAAAATTGGCGCCGTTAATCTATCTTGCTAATACGTATTAAAAAATTATTACATTCTATTTAACAAAATAAAAAAACATGAACTCTATTTCTATTATCGGGAAATGCATTTTTATAGCCCTGTTTATCGGATTTTCAGCGCTCCTGCTCAACGGCTCTGACATTTCCCCCGAAGCGCCGTCCGCAGGCGCTTCGCAAGAAGAAGAAAAATACGATTTCACGGCTGTTCCAGGAGTGGTTCTTGCCCACTCGCCGTCCCATACGAAAGTATTTCTCGGCTCGCCGTCATTTTGCATATCTCCCGACGGGACATATTTCGCCTCCTACGACATATTCAAAGACGAAGGGGCCGGATCAACCGTTGTAATGGGGAGCAAAGACAAGGGAAAAACATGGCAAAAGCTTTACTTTTTTAAAAACCTTCGATGGGCGTCTTTAACGTGGCATAAAGACGCTCTTTATATTCTCGGCTCCACACACGGCAATGGAGATTTTGTGATAATGAAATCCCAAAATGAAGGCAGAAGCTGGACTGAACCCTCCTCCGCAGATACCGGCATAATCATAAAAAACGCCGATAAAATAAAATACGCCGCAGCGTCTGTTCCAAGCCCGTTCGTTTTGTTTGATGGCAAAGTCTGGCATTCGATAAACGGCAAGCTCATGTATGCCGACGAGAACGCAAACCTTCTCAAGGCAGGCAGCTGGAAATTTACCGAAAACGCGAGGTTTGATGAGCGGTTCAAAAGCCTTGTGACCCAGCCGTGGTCGGAACTCACCGCCATATTGGACGTCGACAAGCAAAAAATGTGCCTCTTTGGGAAATGTCCGAGTTTTACTGACAGCGTGGGAACAATTGTCAGATTTAACAGCGACGGCAAACCAGAAAATCTAAACGAGCCTTTCGCCCGCCTGCCAGGAGGAAGCAAAAAAACTTCGGCGCGATACGATCCTGTTTCAAAGAAGTATTATGCCCTTACTAACTACATACCCGAAGAATACTTTTATACGGCGACATATTGGCAAAGCATGCTCCCAAGCATAAATGCCGTAGGGGTGGTCCGCAATACGCTCGCGCTTGTCGAATCCAAAAATCTCGTTGAATGGAAAGTTAAATACATTCCGCTGAAACATCCAAATACCGACAAAGTTGGCTTTCAATACGCCGAATTTGAAATAGACGGAGACGATCTTGTATTCCTCTCGCGCACGGCGTATTTCGACGGAGTCGCCGAAGCCGACAACTCGCACAATTCAAACTTCATCACCTTTCACCGGATAAAAAATTTCAGGAATAAATCGCTCAGGAACAAGCCCCTGAATTTTCCAATCCGGTAAGTTGGCAAAACGGAAGCGGAGAGAGAAACAGATTCAGCGGAAGGCCAAGGTAGAAATATCAATCCGCATGCCCCAAGCCCATTAATAGACAGGACGCCTTATTCGGCTTTTCTTTCCGCCTGCCCTATCACGTCAGATTAAAATCCGCCCGGCACCAGTTTGGCATGCGCTTTAGGCTTTTCTACAGTATCCGACACACGGCTTTGCAGAAATTCAAACATGCTTGCCAAGCGCGGCTTTTCTGCGTGCAATAAACAATAATGCGCAGCCCCCTAAAGCGGCGAATAATCCGGCATGAGCACACTCCGGGACTGCCACAAGAATTCCGACCTGGCTTTCAGATGCCACAAGTTGCCATTGGCTGGCAAAAGTGTTTCCTGAGCTGTCAAAGAGCGACACATCTCCCTTGTCGAGGCCGCTAACGACAATTCCAGCTCCGTCGGAAGCCTCTATCAAAGAAATAAAAGTTCCCTGATCCGCCTCAAAATCATCAGCAAAATAAACGCTCAGCTTTGCCCCCGACAAATCAAAGCTTACGCCCTCGCCCGAAACTGAAATCATGGCATTGTCGCCCGAATTAGATTTATCCTTAAAGACGAGCGACGCTCCGTCGGAAACGCTGCTTTCCGCGCTTACTTTCACGGCTGAAACGCTTGATGGGCGAATTACGAGAGATTTTTGACTGCCGCTCAAACTAATGGAACCGTTATAAACGCTGCCGTCTGCCAAAATCGTATTTTGAGTAATGCATGCATTCCAAGATCCGATATTTGCCGCCCCTCTAAAATCAGCCCCGCTCAAATCGGCTGCATCAAATATAGATGTCGCCAGGTTTGTATCGCGGAAGTCGGCATTTTTAACCGACGACGTTGAAAATTTAGCCCCCGTTAAATCCTGTCCCGAGAAAACCCATAAATCCATATTATTTAATTCCAAGCTAACGCCTTGAAGATTCTTATTGGCATAGGAAGCGGTAGAATAAAGCTGCTCGGCCGTAAATCCCAAACTTACAGTACTGGTAAATGTCGCGAAAGTTATGGTGGCTCCCGAAAAATTTGCGCCTGCAAGAGAGGTTGAAATAAAATAGGTCCGATACAAAGTCGCGTTGCTCAGATTAGTATTGTTCATATTGCCATAACTGAAGTTGGCGTCCTTTAAATACGCCCCGGTAAAATTGGAACCGGAAAAATTCCTTGCAACCTTGCTTGATGAAAATCTCGTGCCTTCCGCAATCACATTGGAAAAATTTGAATTGGAAAAATCTTTCCCATCGTACTGAGAATCCGTAAAATTATAACTACTTATGTTATAACCTTGATAATCCACTGAAGCGTGCAGCTTGAAAAACGGCGACAATAAAAACATTGCCCAAAGCAATAGTGGTAAATTTAAAAACTTCGTCTTCATTTTAAATAAAATCAAAATGATTGTTTGATGATTTATATCTAAGTTTTATTGTTTATATCGAAATTTTTTTAATTTAAATGACATTGTAAAGTAAAAAATATCAGAAAAATAACAAAAAAAAATCAAAGCTCTCTTTTGCCCCTTTCATCTCGATTATATTTTACGGCATAATAGATTTAAATTCAACAATTTTTACATATTGCTTCCGAATTTAGTGTCTCAAACGCAAAGGCCCTTTGCATGCAATATGGAACATGTCTTAAGTTTTGCAAGCGAAACTGCAATTTCGGCTGTTTTAAAATAAAAAAAAGTTCAAATATTTCAGCGACCAGTTACCTAAGGGATCCCCTTTGCGCAAAATATGCTGGAAACAATAAAACACGAAACATTCTCCTAAAAAAATTGTCCTTTAAAACGCTATGCGCGCCGGCATTCGCGTACGCTTTGAAGGCATAAAAAAATCCCGCCTTCAAGATGGATAAAAGCATAACTTGCCCAAGCGCGCCGAGTATCAAAAACCCGCCCGATAAATATTGTAAATTTATAAAAATGGGTTTTTATGCCGCTATAGAAGAAAAACTCCCATGGAATTATACGTCGGTCTCTTTATAACGGCAGTTTTGGTGTTTATATGCTTGCTTTCAAGCAAGATATCGAGCCATCTGAACATGCCGAGCCTCCTCGTTTTCCTCGCAGTCGGAATGATAGCCGGAAGCGAGGGAATAGGCGGCCTTTCCTTTGACAATGCAAAAGCTGCCAATTATATCGGTTCCACCGCAATGGCTTTTATCTTGTTCTCGGGAGCTTTCGATACGGATTGGAAATCGGTAAGGCGCGTATTTGTGGCGGGAGGAATTCTGTCGAGCCTTGGAGTTTTGTTGACGGCGCTAATTGTCGGAATATTCGCCTGGGGGCTATTTGCGTATCTAATTCCCGAAAAAGACATCTCCTTATCCTGGTGCCTGCTTCTCGGGTCGGTAATATCATCGACTGATGCCGCTGCGGTTTTCTCGATACTGCGTTCTCGCAATGTGAGCCTGAGGGGGAAATTGCAGCCCCTGCTCGAATTGGAATCCGGAAGCAACGATCCTATGGCGGCATTTTTGACCCTGTTTATGGTCGGCGTCGTATTGGCTGAAGATTCGTCGGGAACGCCTATGCCTCTTGCCGAATACTGGACAATATTCCCGACTTTCGCGGTTAAGATGTCGGTGGGACTGGTAGTGGGGCTTTGCACCGGCTGGATAGCGGCGCGCTTGTACAATAAAATAGACTTCGATTACAACGGGCTCTATTACGTGCTCGGGCTCGTGGTCGTCCTCATCTCGTATTCGCTTCCCGAATTGATAGAAGGCAACGGATTCATGGGCGTATACGCCGCGGGCATGGTGATGGGAAACAGCCGCTTTGTGTTCCACAACGGCGTGGGAAAATTTTACGACGGAATAGCGTGGATGATGCAAGTGGCGCTGTTCTCAATGCTTGGGTTGCTGGCATTCCCATCGCAAATATGGGAGGCGAAATGGATAGGCATATCTGTCGCCGCGTTTTTAATGCTCTTTGCCCGCCCGCTTGCCGTCTTTATATGCATGGTGAAAAGCTCCTTCTCCATGCGTGAGCGCGCGCTCGTATCCTGGGTCGGCCTCAGGGGCGGCGCTCCAATTATGTTGGCAACTTTTCCGCTCATGGCGGAGCTCGAAAATTCGTCGCTGATGTTCAACGTCGTATTTTTCATAGTGCTGTCATCGGTCCTGATCCAGGGAATGACGGTCATGCCATTTGCCAGGCTTCTGGGTTTGGACGCTCCGCTCCACAAGGCCCCGCGCATGCCATTGTCGATAGAGGAAACGGGCAATGCCGATACCGACTCTTTGGAAGTTACGCTTCCGGATTCAATGACAGGGCGCAATCTCGTAAGCCTCGAACTCCCCGAGGGAACGCTCATCCTTCTGATACAGCGGGGAGAAAAATTCATAGTGCCCCGCGGAGAGACAAAACTCATGGGGGGGGACGTGCTGACTCTAATGGGTGGAAAGACCGCACTAAAGAGCGCCTTAAAAACCCTCACCGACGACGTCACCCAAGAATCCCCGCAATAATCCGCGGCGCAAAGCTTTTCTCAACCACATCTTAAGCAGAATCCGGCGATATTGTGCTGGCATAAACATTGAATCTGCAAGAGCACTAAGCATATTCATGCATTATCTCCGCGCTGAAAGTTTCTCAAGCCGCCGACGGCGCGCGTATTCTATATTTCGATATCATGCATCTCATTAGGTTTCACATTCGACCCGATGAGTCAAAACGGGCCATGCAAACATTGAAAAAATCGCGATTCGCACGGAATTTTTCTAATTAAAAAAGCCAACAAAAAGTTGACTTGCCGTTCTTTTTTTGAGAGTTCTAATTGAAAGACCAGTTTATTCCCCCATGCAAGAAGAAACATTTCAAGGACAAAAGTCTCAACAATCAAAGCCTAAAACACTGCGCGAGACCATAAGAAAAGCCATCGATTGGGTACGCATACGGCAGGGGGATGATGGGATGTGGTGCGCTCCCCTCGAAACAAACTGCTGCATGGAAGCGCAATGGATTTTGGCGATGTATTTTATAGGGTTTGACGACCCCAAAAAGCCTAAAGTCCTCCAATACATACTCGACCGGCAGCGCGAAGACGGTTCTTGGGACGTATATTACGGCTCCGAACAAGGCGATATAAACACGACGCTTGAATGCTATTTCGCGCTTCGCATAAGCGGTTTTGACCCGGACGATCCAGTGCTTGTCAAATCCCGCAAATGGCTCTTGGAACACAAGTGGGTGGAGCATATAAGAGTATTTACAAAATATTGGCTGGCTCTTTTCGGACAATGGCCCTGGGCGCACACGCCGGTTCTCCCTCCCGAAATAGTTTACCTGCCGTCCTGGTGCCCGTTTAATATATACGACTTTGCGGCTTGGGCGCGCTCGACAATGATGCCCATCGCCATACTGACCGCGCGCCGCCCAGTCAAAGAGCTGCCCGCCGGGCTCCAGCTCGACGAGCTCTTCCCCGAAGGGCGCGACAAAGCCGATTATAGAATGCCCCGCAAAAACGACAGCTCCATCAGCTGGGAAAACTTCTTCATGAAGCTCGACCACATGCTCCACGCCTACAACCGCTCTCCCATAAAGCCGTTCCGCGAACAGGCGATAAAGCTCATACTGCAGTGGCTTCTCGAGCATCAGGACGAAGACGGCGCTTGGGGCGGGATACAGCCGCCATGGATTTACGCGATAATAGTCATGCATGTGGAGGGATTCGCAATAGACCAGGTAAATCTCTCCCGCGCCATAGACGCTTTCAATCTCCA
>CASFWX010000028.1 GCA_949298545.1 uncultured Verrucomicrobiota bacterium
CCCACCCCGGCCAAACGCCGCACCCAACCCCCAAACCCCAACCAACCCCACACGCCCCCTTAAAGCCCACCCACCCACCCCCCACAATACTACGCCTCACCCCCCGGGGGGGGGGGCAATCTACACCTCTATGACAAAAAATTTTTAAAAGCGAGCAACCGGCAAAAAAGTAAATTTTACCATCAATAAAATTTAGCCTTGTTATATTAGCGTGCAACATGCAATTACCTTTAAATACAATTTATAAAAATGCGTTTTTACACAATGTCAATTTTTTTTATGCCCCATCTGAATAAACGTATGACATTTATCATAATTTAATTACAAAAAAGCCGCCCTGTTGGGGCGGCCAAAAAACGATAAGATTTTATAGAGCTATAAAATTACTTTTTCTCGGTTGCGTTCACCATCTTTATGAGATCCTGAGTGAGCTCTGAAGTAGGCTGCACGAAATAGCACGAGCGTTTTTCGATAATGAAATCTGCCTTTTTCTCTTCTGCGAGTTTCTTGACAATTTCGCGAATCTCATCCATGTGGATTTTCTGAACCTGCTGTAAATTCTGGTTGAGACTCTGCTGAGCCTGCTGGCTAATGTTGCGCATATCAGTCTCGATCTTTTGAACCTCGACAATCTTGGGCTTAGCTTCGGAATCAAATATTTTCTTTTTGGCGTCATCGGTCAAAGCCGGATTATTGGCCTTTTCGTTAATCTTTTCGATTTCCGCTATGAGCTCCTGGCGCTTCTTGTCCATTTTTTGAAGCTCCTGCTTGGTCGTCTCGGCTGATGCGTTTATCTGCGCATGTGCCTCTTTTGCCTTATAGTAATTGGAATAAACCTCCGCCATATCAACGACGTAAATAGTCGGAGCAGCGTTCAAAATTGAATAGGCGATAGTCATCGCCGCCAATGCCATTATTTTTTTCATATATTTTCCTTTTTGAATAACTATTTGTAAGTTAAAGTATAATATTTGTTCCCACAATATTTTTTATTTTTAAAATACTGTGCCAAAAGAAAAATTAAACTGCAAGCCGTCATCATTATATGGGCCGGATTTGACGGGCAGAGCCAAATCGATGCGCATAGGCGCGCCCATCAGGACTATCCTGAAACCGATACCTGCGTCGGCGTTGTAGTCGGACGGGTTCCAATCCCACGAATCAGAATTGACAAAGCCAATGTCGTAGAATACGGCAAAGCGCACCGGATTAAACAGCTCAAATGAATATTCCGCGCTGAGGAATCCGAACGTGTTTCCCCCGAAGGGCTCGCCGGTGTGCGGCTCTACTGGACCGACTTTCCTATATTTAAACCCGCGCATATTGTATCCGCCGCCGAGGAAGTACCTTTCGAAATAAGGAACGTCTTTCCCGCCGTATCCCATCACCGAACCAGTCCTTCCGACGAACGACAAAACCTGGTTTGCGAACTCGAAAGTCGGTATCCACCAGCCCGCGCGCGCCTCCACTCGATAGAGATTGGTCTGGCCGAGCAGCGGCCCGCCGGCGATGTCCTGTATTATTTCAAAGCGCGTGCCGTCTGTCGGTATGGTATAGCTGTTTCTCGTATCGCGGAGGAACGACAAGCTAAGCTGGGAAATCGAGCGCTCTCCGATGTCCTGTTCCGGTATGACATCGTAATTGCGAAGCGTATCGGAAACATCGTAAATATCCACAAGTTCAAGCTTGTACGCAAGGCGCGTTTCCACTTTCTCAAAGAGGTGCTTGCGAAAATACATCGTTCCTCCGAGGCGCAATTCGGAATAATAATCTGAATAATATCCCGTGTCCGTGCGGTACAAATCCGTTCCGAAAGACAACCTGCGGTTGAAGAGCCACGGCTCCTCAAAGCTGATGATAACCTGATTACTCTCCAATCCTATAGTCCCTCTTATGCGGAATTTCTGCCCCGCCCCCTGAAACATGCTGCGGTAGTTTTTATAGTCGAAATTGCTCTGGGTGACCTCGACTGTCGCCACTAAATTCTCGACCGTGCTAAAGCCCGCACCGAAAGTTAAATTGCCCGTTCTGCCCTCCTTTACAACAACCCTGAGATTGCGGCGCTGCGGAATGTTCGTATTTTCAGGAGAGAGCGTCACCTCGTCGAAAAAGCGCGTC
>CASFWX010000029.1 GCA_949298545.1 uncultured Verrucomicrobiota bacterium
CGAAGGAAGCGCGGGAATGAATCCGTTTAAGCAACCTGGAGTCCGTCTCCCTAGCGCCGCAAATACAAGGGAATTGCCAGAGTATTCGGCGGCGGAACGCTTGTCTCCTTTGTCAAAAGCTGCGGCAACTTTAATTTTCATAATGGCAGTTCTTTCTTTCGGGAAATACGAGTTCTGGAGACTCATTCCATTTTTCGCATTTCCCATTTCCGCTGCGGAATATTGCGGACTTTCCCTAAGGCTGCTCATCAAGCGGGCGGCATTTGCCCTGCCCTTTCTGTTGTGCCTAACTTTGGGCGGAATGTTTTTCGAAGACAGCACAAGCGCCGGCCTCTTATTCTCCCTCACCATACTTTCAAAGGCGCTCTTGTGCGTCATTGCAGCCCTCGTATTTTCGGCAACTACACCGGCCGGAGATTTAATTTCGCTCATGCTGGCGCTGAAAATTCCTTTCCCGATTGTTTTGCAAGCGGCAATAACATTGAGATACATTGAGGATTTCTCCAATGCGGCATCAAACGCCGCCAAGGCCTATTCCCTGCGCGCACCGAAATCGGGCGCTTTAAAATTAAAGCATTGGAGCGGAATTTTGGGATCGCTGTTTTTTCGCGCTATCGATAAGTCCGAAAGGATTTGCGCCGCCATGCTGTGCCGCGGCCTAAACCCCAATTCGCCAATTTCTAATAAAATTAAGATCTCTAAAAACGAACTTTTCGCTTTGGCGCTTTTCGCATTGTCCCTTGCAATATTGCGAATTTTCGATTTCTCTTCCATGGAAATACGCTTATGATAACGGTTGAAAATCTTAAAGCTTCCGCAGGCGAAGGGCGAGAAATCCTCTCCGGGGTTTCTTTCTCCCTGAAAGGCGGAGAGAGCATGGCACTCCTGGGGGGGAACGGGGCGGGTAAATCTACCCTCTTCAAAGTCCTGCTCGGGCTCTTTCCCTCGTCGGGAGGCGAAGCAGATATATTCTCAATCCGCTTAGAGAAAAAAAATTTTCCGAAGATACGCGAAGCGGTCGGAATGGTTTTTCAAAATCCCGACGAGCAACTTTTTAATCCTAATGTATTGGACGATATCTCATTCGGCCCGAAGAGTTCCGGGTTCAAAGACGCCCAGGCGCGCCAAATGGCGCGAGAAATCGCCGAGCGCCTGGGCATAGGGCATTTGCTCGACCGTTCCCCCCAGAGCCTTTCAGAAGGGGAGAAAAAACTCGCCGCCATTGCAGGCGTCCTCGTAATGAATCCCAAAGCGCTATTTCTCGACGAGCCAGACGCTTCTCTCGATCCGCGAACCCGCCGGCAGCTCGCGGATATCTTAAACTCGATAACTTGCCCGAAAATTATCGCCACCCACGACCTCGCTTTTGCGGAGAAAACCTGCTCCATTGCTTGTCTGCTAAAAAATGGCGCTTCTATAAAAACTGCGGGGATTAACGAGCTGATTTCAGAATCTTCGCTCCTGGCGGAATGCGGCCTCGCATAATTTCGCGCACGCGAACCTTCGTTTTCAAATCAAGCGTCCGGCAATCGCATATTTTGCGAACCGCCATGGAAAAGCTTTCATGGTCGAGCCGGCATCTCTCCATAAAATCGGTAATCTCCCGCGGATATAGGGCGCAAAATTTAGAAAGCGCCCATGCGGCTCCCATGCGCGCGTAAAATTTGTCGATTACCGGCCTGTCGAAAGTCTTAAACGCATAAGACAAATATTTTCGATTTGAAGACAAATACATCAGTTCCATGACGTATGCAAACCGAACATCAAACTCTCTTTTCGAATCAAAATATGGAAGTATAAAATCCGAAAGCTTGTTCTGCGAACGTCCAGCAATTTTTAAAGACGCACAAAAACTGTCGCATATCGACCAATTGTCTATCCGGCGTATAAAACGCCTCAAGCGCGGAATAATTTCCGAAAAAGTTTTCGCGGAATATCCCAGGCACATTCCGCAAATCATGCGTTCTTCAAATATGCTTGAGTCCAACAAGCGGCGGGATATGGCGGAATATTCGTTTTCCTGAACCAATCTTTTTGCCAAGCTTCGCAATTGCGGAAGCCTCACCCCCAGCATTGTCCCGCAATTCGGCACTAAAGACGATGAAAACTCGCGATATTTTTCATCGGCTCTTTCCTCCAGGAGGAATTCCAGATCAAAAAGACAGCCCATTCAAAAACATATAAAATCGACTCATTCCGAAAGGCGCCAGTCGATAAGAGTCGCCTGTGGAATTTTCCGCTTATTCCATCTGTTCCAGCCAAGTTTTATGGCAAAATCGACGCCCTTCCCGGCCGGCGGAAGTCTGTCGGACATGCGCCACGCCACGCCGTTTATCCAGGCGCCTTCGGAAAGCGGTATTTGAAAGCGGAAGTTTTGCCCGCCGCCAAACAGTTCCGGAGGTTTCTCGAGTAAAATATTTTTCAGTACAAAAATAGGTTCTCTGTTGCCCTCGCCGAATGGATGCATCAATTCAAGCTCGTCGAGCAGTTCAAGGCCCACGTCCGAAGCGTCGAGTACGAGATTTACGCGGACTTTCGGGGCAAAGTCTATAATATCTCCGTATTTCTGTGATATTATTTCCGCCATTCTTTTGCGGAAAACCGGCACATCGCTTTCCCTTACTGAGACACCGACGGCCATCGGATGCCCCCCCCAGCTTCCGAGCATGTCGGAACAGGAATCGAGGCACTCAACCAAATCCACGCCCGGAACGCTTCTGCCCGATCCCTTTGTAATGCCATCGTCCACTTCGCCGAATACAACCACCGGCTTGCGGTATTCCCTGCTCAGCTTGCCGGCTATTATTCCCACAACGCCCGGATGCCAGCTCCTATCGTAAACTACTATGCAGGGATAATCGTCAAGCTTTTCGTCCGATATCTGCCTCATTGCCGAATCGAGCACGCCCCGCTCTATTTCCTGGCGCTCTTTATTTATGTCGTTGAGTTCGCACGCCGCCCGATAGCAGGTTGTAAAATCGTCCCCGAGAAGCATTTCCAAAGGCAAAGAAGCGTCGGCAAGCCTGCCGCTCGCGTTTATCCGGGGCCCCAGCTTGAACGATATGTCTACCGGAGTGATGTCTTCGCCGAGAGATATCCCGCTCGCCTGAATCAAAGCCTGTATTCCCGTTCTCTTGGAAAATTTTAATCGCTTAATGCCGTAGCGCGCCAAAATCCTATTTTCGTCTGTCAATGGGACCAAATCGGCGACAGTACCCATGGAAACGAGGTCTAAATAGTCCTTGAGGTCTATTTCCCACGAGCGTTTGTCGTTGCGAAGGCGAAGCTCTTTTATTAATCCGTGGGTGAGCTTAAAAACCAGGCCTACCGTGCAAAGGTTGCGCCAGGGAGTTCCCTCGATGGCATAAGCGTGGGGATTTATCAATATGTGTCCGGGAACCGGATCCTCTTTAGACTGATGGTGGTCGACAACTATCAAATCTATATTTTGGGAACATATATACCTTATCGCGTCGGCGGCATTCGTCCCGCAATCGAGGGCGACAAGCAAAGCGGGTTTTCCGCCCGAGAGAGCGCGCTCGAGAGCCGCCTTGCTCAAGCCGTATCCCTCCTCCATTCTGCGAGGAACAAAATATGAAGGATTTGCCCCAAGCCGCCTCAATATGCCCACGAGCAGTGTAGTGCTCGTGATGCCGTCAACATCGTAGTCTCCGAAGACGAGAATATTTTCATTCTTGTCTATGGCGTCTATTATCCTGAGCGCTGCGCTGCGGAGATTCCTCACGCGAAATGGATCGTCAAGATCAGCGAGCTTAGGCCTTAAAAACATCTTTGCCCTTAGGGGATCGACATATCCCCTCTGCACGAGCAAAGCGCCGAGAATGGGACTTACCCCGAGATACGACCCGAGATCCGCGGCAAGTTTCCTGTCATAATCTGTAAATTCCCATTCCATGCGGCAAAAAAAGGGAGAACGAAAGCCTCCGTTCCCCCGTCCAATCAAATAATTATTAAACCTCCCATTCGTGTTTCTGAACGACCGGCGTCTCCTTTTCGACGCGCGCCCTGCTTCCCTTGTTCCACCAGTAGAAAACCGGGCTGGCTATGAAAATCGACGAGAATGTGCCCACTATTATGCCTATTATGAAGACAAGCGAGAAGTCTACGATAATTCCAGTCCCGAATAGGAAGAGGGCGAAGGAAGCCAAAAACGTCGTAATACTTGTCAGCATCGTTCGCGAAAGCGTGCGGCTTATGGAATAGTTTATTATATCCCAAAGCGACATCGACGGCTTGAGTTGAAGCTCCTCCCTGATTCGGTCGAACACGACGATTTTATCGTTAATAGAGTATCCCATAATCATTAGCACAGACGCGACCATGGGAGCGGAAAACTGTCCTGAACCGATGCCTGCCATTCCGCATATAATATACAATCCGATAGTCAGCACAACGTCGTGGAATGTTGCAACAAGGGCGCCTACGCCGTAGCTGAACTCAAATCTAAGCGCCACATATACGAGTATCGCCAGCAAAGACAATGCAACCGCTATAAAAGCGTTTCGGGTAATTTCTCCGCTGACGCTCCCGCCCACGCTCTGCTGGGCGACTATGCGCAAATCCGCATCGGGGAAGCGCTCTGAAAGCTTCTGAAACACCCTTTCGCCCTTTTCGCTCTCGACTTGCAGGACGAGCCGCTCCTCGGTGGAGGAAAGATCCGTCTGATAGGACGCCTGGATTTCACCAAGACCTGTATCGGACGTCGATTCGCTCATCGAAACTATTTCGCCTATTGGAATCTTTTTATCGACGTTGAACGACAGTGTGACAATGTCTCCGCCGGTGAAGTCTATGCTGAGAGTTTTGTCTCCCCTCCAAATTATCGCCGCCACTCCGAGGGCAAACACCGTCCACGAGATCGCAAAAGCAGGCCGGGCATATTTCATGAATTTGAAGGTCGTATCGTTGGGTATAATCCCCTTTTTGAGCGCGCGCCTTATAATGTTGTATTTCACGCCGAGTTCGAGAAGGGCGCGGCTTAGTATCAAACAGGCAAAGAGAGTCGTCAATATGCCGACGGCTAAAGTGACGCCGAATCCCTTTACCGACCCCGAACCAAATTTCCAAAGGATTATTGCGGATATGAGAGTCGTAATATTAGCGTCAACTATTGTTGAAAAAGCTTTTTCATATCCAGCTTGAAGTGCATTCCAAAGGCTTTTCCCCCCGAGCGTCTCCTCTCTCATTCGCTCAAAGACGAGAATATTTGAGTCGACCGCCATTCCGATAGTCAAAACCAAAGCCGCAATGCCCGGGAGGGTCATAGTTGCCCCAAAACTTGCAAGCACGCCTACTAATATCAATATGTTGACAAAAACAGATATGACCGCGACAACTCCCATGCCCCAGTAAAATAGAAGCATGAATATCACAACGCAGGCCGTGCCAATCGCGCCAGCCATCAGCGATCCCGCCTGTGCATCCTCCGCAAGGGAGGGACCGACCTCGTTGAGGGAAGTGCGCTTCAATCCGACAGACAAAGGATTATTCAACGCGTTCGAAAGCTCTATCGCCTCGCGGCGCGTAAAATCGCCTGTAATTTGCCCATGGTCGCTTATTACGCTTTGTATATTCGGAGCGCTCATCAGCTTTCCGTCGAGAACAATCGCGAGAGGTTGTTTTACTCCGGTACGCCTGTCTTCCTCAAGTATTGTTTCTGTGATTTTCTTTATGGTTTTCGCACCTTCGGAAGTGAATTCCATGCTGACCACAAAATTATTGGCATCTTGTATGGCGGGATAGGCATGCTTTATAATCTCCCCAGTCGCCTCCGCCCTGCGCTTCACATAAAAAGGTTCTGATACGAGCTTCCCATGGCGCTCCGTCTCCATAAGCATGACTTCATATCCTACCGGAATTTCAGAGAGCGGAGGTTTCGCCGAAGAAGGGCGCATTGTGCGGTGCACGAGCCTAAACTCCAGCTTGGCAGGTCGAGAAAGCTCTTCTATGGCTTCGGGATTATCCTTCAGCGAAACGCCGGGCATTTGCACCTCGATTGCGTTTCCACCGACTACGCGTATAGTCGGTTCAGTGACGCCCAAACCGTTTACGCGGTTATTCATGACGCTGAGAATATCTTCGAGTTCGCCAGCGCGGGCGGATTCGTCCGACTGCAGATTTTTATCATCTATCTCGAGAGTGAATGACACACCGCCCTGGAGGTCTAGACCCTTTTTAAGGGCTCCCTTGCTTTGTTTGTAAAGTTCTTTCAAAAGAATATCGTTGCGCTTTTTCAGGATTTTTATGTCTGAAACATTTATATCGGGAAAAAACTTGGCGAGATCTATTTCATTGCTGTTGGCATAATCTCTGAGGGCGATATAAAGGGTCGGAGACTTCGAGGGATCGCTTCTGTAATTCACCTTGTCAACTCTTTGTTCGGCGGCTTTTAAAACGCCGTCAAACTCAGCCTGGTTGGCCGTCGCGCGCGTGAGTATGTACTTTTCAAATGGAGTGTCAGAAAAAGGCATCATGGAAAGCACCGCCCACGCGATTACCGCCGCTGTGAGTACGAGTTTCCAAGTTATGCCGCTATTTGTGTTATTTGCCGACATTTTTACTATCTTTCCGTTTCAGTGATAAATATTAAGCTTCCGGTCTGACATGGCCGAAACGCGAGTTAAAATTCCGAAAATGAGCGAGCACTTTTAAGAGGCGCTATTACTTTCGCCCACCTTGTCTTGTATTGCGGATTTTAAGAACTCAACCTTGTTGTTATCGCCCAGGCGCAATATAAAAGTCTTTTCCTTGACGTTGGCTATTGTTCCGCAAATCCCGCCTATTGTCACGACTGAATCTCCCGTTTTCAGGGATTCTATCATTTGGCGATGCTGCTTTTGGCGCTTGCGCTGGGGCGCTATCATCAAAAAGTACATCGCCGCAAACATTAGAACGATGAAAAGAAGCATCGAAGTTCCACCTCCCTGGGCGCCTTCCACTCCGGAAGTCCCAGCGTTAGATGCCGCATCTGCTAATATATATGTGATTTTTTCCATAAAACGAATTAAAGTATACTAAAAATGAACATTAAATTTATCGCCAGCCGCCCTTGCAAGAAAATAATATTTTTTTTCAAGCAATATCCATGGGCCGCAAAGAAGCCGGCAAAACTCCCTGCTCTATCCGTAAAATTCTATTGCAAGAATTGGCGCCGTTTTTTATCAAAAAGCGCATTGGACGTTGAGCATATATCGAAGCACCCGCCATTCTAAACTTAACGGAATATTTTTCGGAATCTAAATTAAAGAGCCGAACGGAGGATTTGGGCAAACGTGCCAAAAACGCTTCGAACAAAATAAATAAAAAAAAAGCGACTTGCGTCGCCATTTAACAATGCAATTATATATCTAAAAACTACTTCAGCTTTTTCTTAGCCTCGGAAACTGTAAATTCTTTCGCGAGGTTCTGAAGAGTATTAGAGATAAAATTAGAACGATTGCGGTTGTCCATTTTAGCCATTTCATCTATTTGAGCAACCAAATCCTGAGGTAGGCTAATTGAGATTTGAGTCATTCCCAAGGTTTTTCCCGAACCTTTCTTGCGTGCCATATTTCTATACCTTTCTATTTACTGTCTGCTTGTTTTTTTAATTTAATAATTAAGCAATTTCCCTCTTATGAAAACTGCCGATAACATATTGTCAACTTTTTTTTTATTTTTTAGCATTTTTTTGAGTTTTATTTTTATTTACATAATATTTTCATATTCAAAATATTATGTTTAATAATGTACGATTTTTAGAGGAGAAGATTATTTAAAATCCCCTAATTTTATTATTCAGACAGTGAAATTTCCCGTTTGTGCCAAAAAATATGTTCAAGCATTTTTTGCGCTAAAATTATACATTCATTAGATAAGCAAAACAGAAATAGCTCATTGCTTGTATAAACATGATATTTTAAATATATATACATACATATATGTGTTTTTTTTGATATTTAATGATTATATAATAAATTTAATCCAATGCTTTTAAATAAATATTGAAAATGATTTTTTTATTAAAAATCATTTTATTATACATGTAAATAATCGGCCGTAAA
>CASFWX010000030.1 GCA_949298545.1 uncultured Verrucomicrobiota bacterium
GAACAGGGAGCGGTGTCTGTGCGCTCGAGGATTCGCAAGGAGTTCGAGGGGCTTAAATCATTTGACGAAGCTTTAAAACTTCTTCAAGAGGACATTCGTTCCCGCAGGCTTCCGGATTCAATGCTTTAGGCATTTTGTTCGGCATTTTTTTGCGAAATCAATCGCGCCCCTTCGCACAGAAGCGGCGCGACTTTTTTAGGGATTTTGGAGCTGCCTATTTTTTGTGGCGAGCTGCTTAGCCGGGCGCGCGGGAAAATATTATATTTTAGTATTTGCCGGAATAATTGCCTTTTTAGTGACGATGAGAACGCCGTCGCGCACATACAATCCGTCCGCCTCCCATTTGTCCGGTTTCCCTTCCGGAGAGAGATGGCAGTTGTCGCCTATGCGGGCGTTCTTGTCTATAATGGCGTTTTCTATCCGGCAGTTTTTGCCGACGCCCATCGGAGGCACGTCGGGGGGAAGCTTGTCGTGCAGGTCGCTCTCGTAAAAGTCCGCGCCCATCATGACGACGTTCTTGAGAGATGACCCGTCTCTTATAATCGACCGTATCCCGATGACGCAGCGCTCGAGCGCGCTGTCGTTGATGATGGATCCATCAGATATGTTGCAGTGGCTGACGCGCGAACCGTTCAGCTTCGCGCCCGGGAGGTATCGGCAGTGGGTGTAAATTATTTTTTCTGGGGCGTAGAAGTCAAAGGGCGGCAGGTCGTCGGTGATGGCGAGGTTTGCGTTGAAGAAGGCTCCCACTGTTCCTATGTCCTCCCAGTATCCGTCGAATATGTACGAGCAGAGCTTTTTTTTCTTGAGTAGGCCTGGAATAATTTCCTTTCCAAAATCCATTTCGTCTCCGCCCATAGCCTCCTCCAGAACCTTTTGGGAGAAGATATATATGCCCATTGAAGCCAGGCAGTATTCCATATTGGGGTTTTTGAGGGACTTTTTCAGGTCTTCGCCGATTAAGAAGGATTCTATGACTTTTTCGTCTTTGGGCTTTTCGGCGAAAGCGGTGATTTCAAGGTTTGAGTTTACGCGCATCACCCCGAGGCTTGAGGCTTCCGAACGCGGCATGGGCTTTGCGGCTATAGTAATGTCGGCTCCGCTGGCTATGTGCGCATCGACCATGTCGGCGAAATTCATCTGGTATAGCTGGTCGCCGGACAGAATGAGATAGAGGTATCCGTCGCCGGTCCGCTCGAAGTGGTGCATATTTTTGCGCACGGCATCGGCGGTTCCCTGGTACCATTGGCCCCCGTTTTCGGTTTGTTCGGCGGCGAGAATGTCCACAAATGCGTTGTTGAAAGAATCAAACTTGTACGTTTGGCGTATGTGCTTGTGCAGGGACGCCGTGTTGAACTGCGAAAGCAAGTATATTTGTTCGCATCCGGAATTTATGCAGTTGCTGATCGGAATATCGACTAGCCTGTATTTTCCGGCGAGGGGCACGGCTGGTTTACAGCGGTATTTTGTTAGGGGATAGAGGCGAGTTCCGCGTCCGCCGCCCATGATTATGCTTATTACGTTTTTTATCATGATTGCAGATTTGTTCGCAAAAAAGTTCTGGAATACATTTATTATCGCCTATTTTGCGCAGAAAACCAAGCAAATAAATTGTTAGTATTTTAATAGGGCGAAAATGCGGAGCAGTCGCTGGGGGCGAAGGTGGCGTTTCGGCGAAATATTCTTGGGGTAAAGTGGCCCGGCGGGGAATCGGCAAAATAAAAAAAGTTTGCATTTTGCGCGCGCCGCCGAAAGATTTTATAAGATAAAAGTATTAAGACTATGAGTTATCTGAGCCAACTCGACATATTCGGACAAAACGCCGAAAATTTTATAGGAGCTGACGATTTGAAAGAAAAACTTGCCCAAGGCAAGAAATTGCGCGTCAAGCTCGGGGTTGATCCGACCCGCCCGGACTTGACCTTCGGGCACATGGTTGTTTTCAACAAGTTGCGCCAATTTCAGGATTTGGGGCACCAAGCGGTTTTGATAATAGGGGACTATACCGCTTCGATAGGAGACCCGAGCGGGCGTTCCGCCACGCGCCCGGTGCTTTCGGAGGCCGAGGTTGAGAGCAATGCCGCAACATATCTCGAACAGGCGTTTAAAGTGCTCAACAAGGAGCAGACGGAAATTCATTACAACAGCGAATGGTTCTCGAAGATGTTTTTTTCGGATTTGCTTGCGCTGGCGCGCAAGATGACGGTTGCGCGAATGCTCGAGCGCGACGATTTCGCCAAGCGCTATGCCGAGAATACGCCGATTTCGATAGTGGAGTTCCTCTATCCGCTGGTGCAGGGGTACGATTCCATAATGGTTGAATCCGACGTCGAGCTTGGGGGCAGCGACCAGCTTTTCAACAACCTCGTCGGGCGCGATCTCCAGCGCGACGCCGGCCAGACCGGGCAAGCCGTAATAACGATGCCGCTTCTCGTAGGCCTCGACGGAGTAAAAAAGATGTCCAAAAGCTACGGCAACTATATAGCTTTCAACGACACCCCAAAGGAAATGTTCGGCAAGATAATGTCGATATCCGACGAAACCATGTGGGAATACTACCGCTTGCTGATGCTTTACAAACCCGATAGAATAGAGGCGTTGAAGGCGGATCATCCGATGAAATGCAAGAAGGATCTGGCATGCCTGATGGTTTCAAAATTTTTCGGGGTGGAAGCCGGCCGCGCGGAGCTTGAGAATTTTGAAAAGGTGTTTTCCAAAAACGGGATTCCGGAAGTCATGCCGGAATTTGCCTGGGACAGCCTGACCGGCGCTGACGAAGACACTCTTGTGAACATCATGGGGGCGACTTCGCTCTTCCCCAGCAAGAAGGAAATAAGGCGCCTGATAGAGGCGGGAGCGGTAAAGCGTGACGGGGAAAGGATAGACGATCCCTTTCTCGGAATGCAGCGCCCCGAAAGTCCGTTTGTCCTGCAGGCGGGGAAGCGCATTTTCTTTAGGGTGCTTCCGTAAGTGAATTGACTTCGCGGCTTGGCGCATAGGCGGCGAGGCGTTTATTGGCGTATGCCGCTTTGGAAAGTATGGACGAAAAGCATGTCAGCGCGCTGGGCGAGGCGAACATCGCCGCTTTGATGTTGCGCTATTCGCTTCCCGCAATAGCCGCGACGGTCGTGAGCGCGACCTATAATGTCGTGGACAGGATTTTTGTGGGGCGGGCCTGCGGCGAGGACGCGCTTGCTGCTGTGACGGTTTGCTTTTCCCCCTCCCTATTCTTTCTTGCGATAGCCATGACAATCGGGCAGGGAAGCGCGACGATGGTTTCCATCAGGCTCGGCGAGGGGAATCGCGAAGCCGCCGAAAGGATACTCGGCCAGGCTGTGTTTCTCTTCGCGGCTTTTTACGTCTTCGCGGCGTCGCTCGCCCTGCCTTTGATGCGCCCGATGCTAATGTTCTTTGGGGCGACCGACAAGATAGTCGGATTGGCGGAGTCGTATTATTCGATAATAATAGGCGGGCTGATTTTTGAAAAGCTTTCCTTTGGAATAAACAATCTCGTGCGCGCGGAGGGCAGGCCGGTTTTTGCGATGGCGACAATCGTGTTGGGCGGAGCATTAAACGCGTTTTTTGATTGGCTCTTCCTGATGAAGTTCGGGTTCGGAGTTGAAGGGGCGGCGTGGGCGACAATACTGGCCCAGGCGTGCGCGGCAATTTGGGTGACGTCTTTTTATTTCAGCGGGCGGAACTGGCTGCGGTTGAGGCTCAAAAATCTTCGGCCGCGTTTTGATTGCTTTAAGGCGGTAATATCCGCCGGATCCCCCTCTTTTGCGATACAGTTTCTTGCGAGCTTCGCGGCAATGATGTACGTCAGGCAGGCGAGGTTTTACGGCTCGGAATCCGCAATCGTAATTATAGGCGTGGCGACGACGGCGGCGACTTTTATGATATTTCCCGTGCTGGGCGTTTCTATGGGAATGCAGCCGATTTTCGGATACAACTGGGGCGCAAAAAACTACGCGCGCGTAAAGGGCGCTTTTAACAAGGCCGTCGCATTTGCAACGGTTATCTGCACGCTCGGGACATTAGTTTTGGAGATTTTTGCCGAAGAAGTGTACCGCATTTTTCTGGGTGGGGATTCGGCAATAATTTCCGATGGTGCCGGAGCTCTGCGCATTCTTGTAGCCTGCGTTCCCCTCATAGGCGTAAACATAGTGTCTTCCGGATACTTCCAGTCGACAAAGCGCCCCGCTTTGGCGATTTTTATTACGACCATACGGCAGCTGTTTGTCTTGGTTCCCATGTTTTATATACTCCCGAAAATTTTCGGGCTGGCAGGGGTGTGGCTGAGCTATACTGTCTCCGACTTCCTGTCGTTCTGTTTCACGCTGCTTTTGCTGAGGAGGGAAATGCGCTTCCTCTCGGACCCTTCCATATCGCGCGCTAGTTGAGTTCGTTTGGAGCATTGGCGCGAAAAGAGTTGAAATGTGCGCGCCCTTGTGGAAGAATTTTCCTTCGTATGTTAAGAAGGGCTTTTTTAGGGGTTTTCGCCTTTGCCGTTTTCTCGGCTTCGGCGCAAAATATAGACATAACGGTGGTTGGGAAATATAAAAGCAGCGTTCCCGTTTACCGCGTGGCGGTGTCCTCGCCGAATGCGGATATGGCGGCTTTGGCAAAAAGAGCTTTCGGATTGCACGGCAGTTATAAGCTTGTGGGTCCGGGACAGGCGCAATTCTCCTTCAATTTTGAGCCCGCGGGTGAAAACGCGGTCAAGCTCACGATAAAGGGCGGGACGACCTACGAGCGCGTGTGCCGGGGAAAAACCTCGGTGGAGGCCCTCATGCGCGCCTGCGACGAGGCCGTTTTGCGGACTGTGCGCACGCCTGGGTTTTTCGCGGGGAAACTCGTGTTTTCCTATTTTAAAAGCGGAAGCAACACGTCTGAAATCTGCACTTCAGACATGGTGTTTCGCTCCGTCCGCTCAGTGACCCGCGACGGCAATGAGTCCCTTATGCCCCACTTTTCGCCCGACGGCGGCAAAATATTGTACACAGGATATTTTAAAACCGGATTTATGGATTTGTTCGAGATAGACCTTTCCTCAAATACCCGCAGAACATTTGCCTCGTTCAAAGGGAGCAATACGGGGGGGTCATTTTCGCCCGACGGCAGCAAGGTGGCGCTCATATTGACTTCGAGCGGCAACGCCGAGGTTTGGACGGCAAACGCCAAAGGGGGTGGATTTAAGCGCCTGACCCGCACTCCGAATGCGACGGAAAGTTCCCCGAGCTTTTCTCCTGACGGACAAAAGATAGTTTATGCTTCCGACTCGCGCGGCGGCCCGCAAATTTACATAATACCCGCGGCGGGCGGAAAGCCGCAGGCAGTCCCGACTCAGATGAGCGGATATTGTTCGGAGCCGGCGTGGAATCCGGTGGATCCGACAAAAATCGCGTTTACCGCCGCCGTAGGAAAAGGTTTCCAAATAGCGGTGTACGACAGCAAGGCGCGCTCGTCCAAATGGATAAGCTCCGGCGACAACACTTCCGGGGCGGTATGGTTAAACGACGGCCGGCATTTAGTCTGCACAAAATCGCGCGGCGACCGGCGCACGCTGTATGTAATCGACTCCGAAACCGGGCACGCCCAGCCGCTGCATACGCAGGGATTCGGCAATGCGAAAGAAGCGGATTTTCACTACTCGGAATAAAAAAAGCTGCGGATTTTTTTCGACATGGACATAGCGACGCTCGACCTTGAGGGAGTTCTGATACCGGAGATGTGGATAGCCTTCGCCGACGCGGCAGGCATTCCTGAATTGAGGCGCACCACCCGCGACGAGCCGAATTACGACAAGCTAATGGCGTACAGGCTCGCTATTTTGGCCGAGCGCGGGATTAAGCTTGCGGATATAACGCGCGTCATAAGCGGAGTGGATCCCTTGGAGGGCGCGGGTGAATTCTATTCGTGGCTGAAGGAGCAATGCCCAGTTGTTATACTATCCGATACCTTTTCCCAATTCGCGGCTCCCGTGATGAAAAAACTCGGTTCTCCCACGCTGTTTTGCCACGAGCTCGAGATTTCTCCCGACGGATCCGTCGTCGGATACAAGCTCCGCCTACAAGACCAGAAGCGCAAGTGCGTTGAGGCTTTCAAATCTCTCGGGTTCCGCACAATATCCAGCGGGGATTCCTACAACGACCTGTCCATGCTGCGCGCGGCGGACCGCGCAGTGCTGTTTAGGCCGTCGGAAAAATTTGCCTCCGAAAACCCGGATCTTCCGGCGGCTTTCGACTACGGCGAATTAAAAAATATCCTGTCAAAATTTCTCTCCGAAAAATGAAAAAAAAGACATCAAAACCTACGAGCCGGTATGCCGCCCGCGGCGTGTCGGCAGGAAAGGAGGAAGTGCACGCGGCGGTTGACAAGCTCGACGCCGGATTGTTCCCCGGCTCCTTCTGCAAAATCACGCGCGACTTTTTAACCGGCTCGAAAAACCTTTGCAACGCCATACATTCAGACGGAAGCGGGACGAAGTCGATAATAGCCTATCTGCAATACAAGGAGAGTGGCGATGCCTCCGTATTTCGGGGAATATCGCAGGATTCCATCGTGATGAATATCGACGATCTCCTTTGCATAGGCGCCTTCGACAGGATTCTCATATCGAACACGGTGAACCGAAACGCCCGCAACTTTCCCGGAGAGGCTCTCGCGCAGCTCATATCGGGCGCGGAAGATTTTCTCGAAAAGCTGCGTTCCTACGGAATGAAAATATATTCCGGCGGCGGTGAAACCGCCGATGTTGGAGATCTCACAGGGGCAGTGGTGGTGGACACTTGCGCGGTCGCGGTGATGGCACGAAAGAATGTGATAAGCGGTGCCAAGATAACTCCAGGATTGGCGATAGTCGGTCTTTCGTCCTCAGGCAGGGCGAACTACGAGGAATTTGAAAACAGCGGCATAGGCTCCAACGGATTGACGAGCGCGCGCCATGACATGCTGTCGCCGTATTACGCGAAAAAATATCCCGAAACTTTCGATGCCGGCACGGATAAAAAGCTCGTCTATTGCGGCCCTTACAGGCTCGGAGACAAGCTTGAAGGCTCGGATATGAGCGTGGGGGAGGCCCTCCTTTCGCCGACTCGGACATACGCGCCGGTGATAATGAAAATTGCAAAAAAACACCCCGGGCTGATGCGGGGGCTCGTGCATTGCTCTGGCGGCGGACAGACGAAATGCCTCCGTTTCGGGCGCGGAGTCCATTTTGTAAAGGACGCGCTATTTCCCGTTCCTCCGGTATTTCGCGCGATACAAAAGGCGAGCGGAACGTCTGATGCGGAAATGCATGAAGTCTATAATATGGGACACCGCATGGAGGTTTATTGCAAGCCTTCCGACGTCGGCAAAGTTGCAAAGATTGCCGGCGACTTCGGCGTGGAGGCGCGCCAGATCGGGCGGACTGAAAAAAGCGCGCGCCCGGACGGGAAAAACCATTTGACGATAACGCGCGGAGACCTCGTATTGGAGTACGGCCCGCGCAAATAAAAAGGGCGTTAAAAAAATGTTGAAAGCAGGGATAGTCGGATTGCCGAACGTCGGCAAAAGCACTTTGTTTAATGCGCTGACAAAAACCAGAAATGCGGAAGCTGCAAACTATCCGTTTTGCACGATAGATCCGAACGTCGGCGTTGTGGAGGTTCCCGACGAAAGGCTCGAACCCCTCGCAAAGATAGCAAAGACAAATGTGATAATTCCCGCGGCTGTCGAGTTTGTGGACATAGCCGGCCTCGTTGCCGGCGCGAGCAAGGGGGAAGGGCTGGGAAACAAATTCCTTGCAAACATAAGGGAGGTGGACGCGATAGTCGAAGTGGTCCGCTGCTTCGACGACGACGACATTCTGCACAATATGGGCGGAGTCGATCCGGTCCGCGACATAGAGGTCGTCACCACAGAATTGGTTTTGAGCGACCTTCAAAGCTGCCAGAAACAGCTTGATGCGAACCGACGGAAGGCAAAGGGCATGGACAAGGACGCGATAAAAAACGTCGAATTGCTCGAGAGGCTGGTCGAAGTTTTAGATTCTGGCAAGCCCGCGTACTCCATCGATTTTGAAAATCCTGAAGATGAGGCGAGGGTGAGGTCCTTCTTCCTCTTGACTTCCAAGCCCGTAATTTACGCATGCAACGTGTCGGAAGGCGACATCGCAGCCAACGGCAACGCATATGTGGACGCCGTCAGAAAATACTCTGCGGAGAACCGCAATGCCGGAGTTTGCGTGATTTGCGCAAGGCTCGAGGAGGAGTTCGGCTCTCTCTCCGCCGCGGAAGTCGCCGAGTATATGGAGTCTTTGGGCGCTTCCGACAGCGGAGTTTCCGAATTGATACGCAGAACCTACGATTTGCTCGGGCTCGAAAGCTTTTTCACCGCCGGGGAGAAGGAAGTTCGCGCTTGGACTTTCAAAAAGGGCATGACCGCTCCGCAATGCGCGGGGGTGATACACAGCGATTTTGAGCGCGGCTTTATAAAGGCAGAAGTCGTAAGCTGTTCCGATTTGCTTTCGGCTGGCTCTTTCGCCCGCGCGCGCGAAGCCGGAAAATACAGGCTCGAGGGCCGAGATTACGCGTTTAAAGACGGAGACGTCGCGCTCTTTAAATTCAACGTTTGATGGATATTGAAGCATAATGCGGCAAAATACCTGCTTTCATGGGCGTCGTCGCCGAGGCTGACGGTGGGAATATTGGCGTATTCGGTTTTGCTGGTTTTTGTCGAGACGCTCGCGCAAGTCCAAATCGGCGTCGGGGCGGCACAGGAGGAGTTTATCGAAAGTTTTATTTGTTTCTTCGACCTCGGGTTCGGCGTAAAAATTCCTCTTGCAGGCGGGGCGCTCGTGGGCATTTTGGCGGCGGTAAATCTCGTGGCAAGCAGCCTGCGCTTTGTGCGTTTTGGAATTCGCGGCCTTGGCGAGTCCATAACGCACATTTCGCTTTTGTTGCTGATAATTTCCGGCGGCCTGCAATATTTTATGCGCGTGGAGGGCGTAGTGACTTTGCCGGAGGGCGTTCCGACGAATGCTATTTACAGCCGTTCTTTAAAAGGCGGAGCATCTTCAGTAAAGCAGTTGCCGTTTTCTCTCAGGCTAAAGAGGTTTTCAGCAAAGAAATGGGAAGGGAGCGACATTCCGAAATCATTTGAGAGCGAAATTTGGTTCGAGCGCGGGGAATCCCGCGTCCTGCATGTGGTAAAAATGAACAAGCCCGCAAGTTTCGGCGGGTGGACTTTCTATCAGATGAGCTATGCCGACGGCGGAAAAGTGAGCGTGCTTTCGGCGGTGAGAAATCCCGCAAGGCTCCTTCCTTGGATATCGGTCGGGGGCGCGTTCTTGGGAATGCTTTTAATCTTTATACCGCGGGTTTTTAAAAGGAATCTGGAGGAGCGGGAATGAGAAAAGCCGGGCGGTTTACAACAGTCTTATCGGCATTTGCGGCGTTGGCTGTCTTGCTTTTGCCGCTTGGAACTTGGATAGTATGGCTTTCTGATCCGCTGTACGATTCGGTTTTTGGCGACAGCCTCGGAATGCTTCCGGTATCAAGGGGCGGTAGGGTAATGCCGCTTTCGAGCGCGTCGGCGGATATTTTTAAATCCATCAACGGGAAATCCGTCGCTGAAATCAATTCGGAAAAGGCGAGCCCCGCAAAGTGGATTTGGCTTCTAAACGCGCTGCCGAATTCCTTGTCTAAAGAGCCTTTTATGAGGACGGACAACCGCGACTTGCAGAAACTTCTCGGATCGGAAGGCAGGTATTATTCCAGGGACGCCTATTCCGCCCGCGATAAAGATATCGAGAGCGCTGCGCGGTCTGCTGATTCTTCCCCATATTCAGCTGCTGCAAGCCAAGCCGCGCGCGCTGCGGCTGAGTACGATTCGGCCGCCTCCTCTTTCTCGCTTCTGATGGGCGGAAATTCAAAGGCTTCCCAGTCGCTTTCGGAATGGGAAAAGTCTGTTGAGCTTGCCGCCGACGAAATAAAGAGAGCTCGCGACGAGAAACGGCGGCCCGACGTCTCAAAGCTTGAGGGAGCTGCGCGCGGTTTGCGGGAAATTCGCGCGGCGCTCGAGAGAGAAGAGGCAAATCCGAATGGCGTCTTGAGGATAATTCCCGGTGGGGATTCGGGGTTTTCCACGCCGGCGCAGATTCTCTTCGACAGAAATTCGAGTCCCGACGAAGTATCCATACTCGAATCCTACGCGGCCATTCGCGACGCCGTTGCTGAGGGAAACAGGGAATTGGCGTTCGCCGAGCTTTCCGGGCTGTTTAAAAAAATGGAAAAGCCCACCCAGATAGATTTCTTCAGGGTGCGATTTGAAAATTTTGTAAATGTGTGCGAGCCGTTCTTTGCCGGGCTCATGCTTTCGGGCTTTGCCTTGGCGGCATTTTGCGCGGCATCGCTCTTCCCGCGGTTCGGAGATTCATTCCTCCGAATAGCGGCGGTGTTTTCGGCATTTGCGATATTTGCCCAATTTTTCGGCATCGCCGCACGCGTGTACATTCAAATGCGCCCTCCCGTAACGAATTTGTATTCGTCGATAGTCTTCGCGGGAGCTTGCGCGTCGGCTCTCGGCTTTTGGTTTTTTGTCCGGCGCGGAATAAAGCCTTTGGGGATAGCGGCGGCGACATGCGGGTTCATATCTCTTTTGGTCGCTACAAACTTGCCGCACAGCGGCGACACTATGGGAATGATGCGCGCGGTTTTAAATTCAAATTTCTGGCTGACGGTGCATGTGATAACCATCATGGTCGGGTATTGCGGAATTTTTCTTGCGGGGTTTGCAGCGGGCGTGCGCCTTTTGGCAAACCTTATAGAGAGCCTAAAATTGCGGCGCGGAAGCTCGGAGAAAGGAATTTTGCCGGGTTCCCGGAAAGAATTTAACTTTGGAGCCGCCACGGGGGAGACGGCGCGTTGGGTTTACGCGGTGCTTTGTTTCGGTTTGCTTTTCTCATTCGCAGGCACAATGCTTGGCGGTTTTTGGGCGGACATGAGCTGGGGGCGTTTCTGGGGCTGGGACCCGAAGGAAAACGGCGCATTGATGATGGTGCTTTGGACTGCCGCAATAATCCATTGCAGGGCGCTCAAGATGTGCAGCGACAGAATCTTTTTGTCTTTGGCGGTATTCGGGAATATCGTCGCGGCATGGGCTTGGTTCGGCGTAAACCTCCTCGGAATCGGTCTTCATTCGTACGGATTTATGGAGGGCGGGTGGTTTTGGTTTGGGGCGTTTGTGATTTGCCAGCTGCTATTAATGCCTCTTTGCTTTATAAAGTACAACGGGCAGGCCGAATAGCTCCAGCTTTGCATTTTAAGGCGATCTTTTAGCGGTGCGCCTTGCAGCTTTTATCCGCGGACGCGGCGGTTTGCATTGTCGGCTTTAGCCCGGATTGCCGGTTTCGCGGGCAATATTTGCGAAGCCCGCATGGCAATAAATTTGGCGACTCCGCTAAATTTGATGACTCCACAAGGGCGCAAATTGAAAAACAGGCAGAGGCGAATGCGGACGGACAAAAAAGCGCCTTTGAAAAAAAGGCGCTGTTTTGGTCGTTTTGTAAAAACTTTTAAAAAAGCTTAATCTTCGTGGGGCGGCGGAGGCGGAGGCGGGGGCGGATTATTGCCCATCATGCGGCTAACCATCTCCTGAACTTCTGGATCCTGGGTGGCGGCTTTCGCCTCTTCGGGATTTAAGCGCCCGTCGCCGTCTTTGTCGTATTTATTTATAAAAGCCTGGCGGCGAGCCTGCATGTCTTTGCGTATGGCGGCTCGCTCTTCCTTGTCAATTTTTCCGTCACCGTTCTTGTCGTATTTGGCAAGTATTTCTTTAGAAGGCTTGAACTTGCCGCGCCGTCCCTCCATCTTTTCCCTGTTTTTCTCGAATATCTTGCGCTGTTCCTCGAGAAACGCGCTCATCTCCTTCTGGTTCAGCTTTTCATCTCCGTCCAAGTCGAATTTTTTTATAATTTCGGCGGCGTGCTTTTGGCGCATTTGTTCGAGATCGGCGGATTTGTCCTTCATGGCTTTTTCCGCTTCGGCGCGCTCCTTGGCGTTTAGGCGCCCGTCGCCGTCCTTATCGAATTGCTTCATCAGCTGGATTCGCGTGGCGACGTCCATATCCGCGAACAGGCTTTTTAAGTTTTTTTTCTTTTCTTTGTTGGCGGGCTTTGGTGCGTCGGCATTCATTGCCGGTCCTTCCGAAGGATCCGCAGCCGTCTCCTGGGAGTTCTCTGTTTGTGCCGAGAGCCCGGAGGCGGCGAATATTGCGAGCAGTAAGATTGTCTTTTTCATGGAGTTTTATCCTTTACAATGCGTTCAACGGTCTTCCGGTTAAAAAAGTTTCAAATATTCTTTTGTGAAAATTGAAAAGCCGGATTCCGATACTGAAAAATGCGCGCGCCATAAAACTCGTCTTGCGCCCCAAGAAACGCGTTCTTTATGGAGCGCGCGCAATGCGCTTAAAGCCCTTTTAGCCTCAAGCACTTTTCGACCATTTTGTCTAAATCGCGCAGGGGAACTTGGCTCGCCGCGTCCGATATGGCTTTGGAAGGATCGGGGTGGGTTTCTATAAAAATTCCGTCGGCGCCGGCGGCGATTGCAGCTCCCGCCAGAACGGACGCGAATTTAGAATCTCCGCCGCTGACGCCGGACGACCCGCCGGGATGTTGCGTCGCATGGGTGGCGTCCATAATTGTTGGAGCTCCATTGCATGCCATTATTGCAAATGACCGCATATCTACAACCAGATTGTTGTATCCGAAAGTCGTTCCGCGCTCCGTTTGCCAAATTTCCGAACAACCCGCACCGCGCAGTTTGGACACGACGAATTTCATGTCCTCCGGCGCCAGAAACTGCCCCTTTTTGACGTTTACAGCGCGCCCGGTTTTTGCCGCGGCGGTTAGCAGGTCTGTCTGCCGGCAGAGATAGGCTGGTATTTGCAAAACGTCGCATACCTCGGAAAGTTCGGCGCATTGCCAAGATTCGTGAACGTCGCTTATGACTTTAAGCCCAAATTTTTCCTTAACAGCTTCAAATATCCTCATTCCCTCTTTCATTCCGGGACCGCGCGGGCTGTCCGAACTCGTGCGGTTGGCTTTGTCGAAGCTGCCCTTGAATACGGCAACTAATTCGCGCGCATGGCGGCGCGCGATATCAGATACTTTTTCGGCGACTTCAAGGCTCAAGTCCATGTTCTCGAGAGAGCAGGGACCGGCTATCAAAAGCATCTTGCCGGAATTTTTGTCGAATATCATTTTGTGCGCTTCGCGTTTGCGAGCTTGAGCGCCTGCTCCACAAACGCGCAAAACAAAGGGTGGGGACGCGCGGGTTTCGATTGAAATTCTGGGTGGAATTGGACGCCCAGCATCCAGGGATGTTTTTCCACTTCGACTATCTCGACCAAATCGCGCTTGGGATTTATTCCCGCAACTTTGAGCCCGGCATTTTCAAGGGCGGAACGGTACTCGTTGTTAAATTCGTAGCGGTGCCTGTGCCTTTCCCTGACTGCAGGCTTGCCGTATGCGGCGCGGGCTTTGCTGCCGTCGACGAGAGCGCATTCGTAGGAGCCAAGGCGCATAGTCGCTCCCTTGTCGACTATTTCGCGCTGATCGTCCATTATGTGTATTACCGGGTGCGGGGTATCGGGGGCGAATTCGCCGCTGTTGGCATCGGAAAGGCCGAGAACGTTTCTGGCGTACTCGATCACGGCTATCTGCATTCCGAGACAGATTCCGAAATAGGGAATTCCGTTCTCTCTCGCGTATTTTGCGGCAGCGATTTTCCCCTCTATTCCCCTGTCACCAAAACCTCCTGGTATGAGTATGCCGTCAACTCCGCCAAGGTGCTTTTCCGCTCCGTCGGATTCTATCATCTCCGAATCTACCCGGACTATTTTTACAGAGCAATCGTTGCCGACACCGGCATGCGCGAGAGATTCGTAAATCGACTTGTACGCGTCCTGCAAATCTATGTATTTGCCGACTACCGCAATTTTGCACTGCCCGCCCGCCGGATATACGAGCTTGCGCACAATTTCCCTCCATTCGCCCATGTCGCTTTCCGCGCATTGTATGCCGAGCTTTTGCACGACCAGTTCGTCCATTCCCTCCTCGGAGAGATTTAAAGGCAGCTCGTAGATGGAGTGCTTTACGTCGAGTTCTTCGACGACCGCCCTTTGCTCTACATTGCAGAACATCGAAAGCTTTTGCCTCATGCTTTCGGTCATGGGCTGTTCCGTGCGGCATACGAGAATATCCGGCTGAATCCCGATCTCGCGCAGTTTTGCAACGCTTTGCTGAGAGGGTTTCGTCTTTAATTCGCCGGCAGCCTTTAGATAGGGGAGAAGTGTCACATGTATGAACAGTACGTTCTCCTTGCCGACTTCGAGCGAAAATTGCCTGAGAGCTTCGAGAAACGGCAGGCCCTCTATATCGCCGACGGTGCCGCCTATTTCAGTGATTAGGACGTCCGCGTCGCCTCCCGCCTCGTACATTCTATTTTTTATCTCGTTTGTGACGTGGGGAATTACCTGCACGGTCTTTCCGAGATAGTCGCCGCGGCGCTCCTTTTGGAGGACGTGCTCGTAAATTTGCCCGGAAGTGAGGTTGTTGAACCTGCTCAAATGCGCGTGGGTAAAGCGCTCGTAGTGGCCGAGATCCAGGTCGGTTTCGGCTCCGTCGTCGAGCACGTAGACCTCGCCGTGTTGAAATGGGCTCATCGTTCCGGGGTCGACGTTCAAATATGGGTCGAACTTTTGAATCCTAACTTTTAATTTGCGTGTTTCCAAGAGCGCGCCGAGCGCGCCAGAGGTCAAGCCCTTGCCCAAAGATGAAACCACTCCGCCTGTGATAAAAATATATTTCATTTTGGGGCTTATTTTAAAACTCCGAACGCGCAAACTTGGCAACATTTTTCGTCCGTCCGGGCAAATTTTTTTATTTGTTCGCAGGGAGGGGGCGCTTGGAGTTCTCCGAAGAGAGCGGCGCGGCGGCTAATTCATCAGGAATATCGAGCCGAGCCCCAAAAATATGAAAAATCCCCCGCTGTCGGTGACTCCGGTCGTAAAAATCGACGATCCGGAGGCTGGGTCGAAATTGAAGCGTTTGAGGGTGAAGGGTATAAAACTTCCCATAAATCCGCCGAGTGACATGTTTATTAGCATGGCAACCCATACGATTGCTGAAAAGTCCAGTCTGAAGGTCGTAATATAAGCTATGATTGCGCTTAGCGCCCCTATTATCAGGCCGTTTAAAAAGCCCTTGTAAGTTTCCCTGAGGCATACGCGGCGCATGTCGAAAATCCCGACTTCCCCAAGCGCTATGGAGCGTACAGTGACAGCGAGAGTCTGGGCGCCCGTGTTGCCGCCTATTCCGGCGATTACCGGCATGAATACGGCAAGCAGGGGAAGCACCGCTATGTCAGTGTCGAAAAAACCAACCACTGCGGAGGCTATAAACGCCGTGCATAGATTTACAAGGAGCCAGGGCGAACGCTGGCGTATGCTCGCGGGCATCGAGTCGAACAGGGATTCGTCGGCGCCTGCGCCGGCGAGTTTCTGCAAGTCTTCGGTCCCTTCTTCCCGCATGATGTCGATTACGTCGTCGTGCGTCACAATGCCGAGCAGGCGGTTGTCTTCTCCGACTACGGGAAGCGTGTGGTAGTCGGTGTCCGCCATGATGTGAGCGACCACTTCCTTGTCCATGGAGGGAGAAAGGATCCCTATCATGTTGGTTTTCATGATTTCCCCAATTTTCGCACCCTTAGGCGCCAAAAGGAGGTTTCGCACCGACAGCACTCCCTCGAGCGATTCGTCTTCGTCGACGACGTACAAATAATAAATGTTTTCGTATTCGTCGCGCATCTTTCTTACGCACGCGATAGCTTCGTCGACGCTCATGTCGGATTTGAGAGTCGCCACATGCGGATTCATTATGCCGCCCGCAGTGTCGGCAGGGTATTCGAGCAGTTCCCGAACATCTTCCGCCGATTCGGGCTGGGAGCTTTCCATTCCCTTCAGAAGCCTGTTCCTGTCCTCCTCCTCGAGTTCGCGGACGATGTCGGCGGCGTCGTCGGGCTCCATCTCGTTCAACACCGAAATAGCCCTGTGCTCGCGCATCTCCGAAACAAGTTCCGCAGACTGGTTCGCGTCCATCTCGGAGACGATTTCGGAAACCTTTTCCGGATCGAAACGCCTCAGCACTTCCCGCTGCTTGTCAACGTCGAGGCGCTCGAGAAATACAGACAATACATGCGGGCTCGTTTCGGCGAGCAGGGCGTTGTCGATTTTATCGAGCGAGTCCTCCTCGTCCATTACAACGAGGTCGTAAAGCGAGTATCCGCGCTCGCTCTGCGCTTCGAGTATGTCGTCTTCGTTCGACATGTTTGGGATTTTCGGCTTCTGTGCAGTGCGCCTGCCCGCGGCAGGCCGCTTCGGGCTTCAAATTTTTTGAAGCTTCTATTTTTATGGCGCTTGCTTCAAGCTTTTTTTGTCGTTCTCCTTCTTTCGCAGCTTTCGAGCCATGAAGAAAAAATGCTTGCAAATCGGCGGGGAACATGGGAAGCTCTCAAAAACACAAGAGCGGCGCGCTGTTTATGGAATATGTGCAATGCCCCCTCCGATGGCGCTCCGCTTAAGAAAACCTCTATTTGAAACATAAATTATGAAAAAAATACTAAAAGCATCCAAAGCGTTCACCCTCATCGAACTCCTAATCGTTATCGCCATTATAGGCGTGTTGGCGTCTCTCATTATGCCGAACATTACGTCGGTCATAACCAGAGGCGACCAGGTAAAAGCCAAAAATAACGGCCGCTCCATAGCCCAAGCGTGGATGAATTACACCAGGGCGGGTACGAGAAACATTGTCGCCGGCAATGACATCTATGAATGGGCTGCGGTTCTCGCCGAAAAGGCGGACCTCAACGAGCCATCAATTTGGATTCTCGACTTCGACCTTCCGGTGATGGACAAACGTGCGATGGGAGCGCCCATGCCAGTTTCTGTGGCCAATAAAACCGGAAATAATTGGCAGATAAATCCCGAATTTAAAGCCTATCCCCTCAGCTGGGAAGTCGCCAACCGCGCCGACCCCAACGGGCCGACCGGCACGCCGCTCGTATGGTCGAGAGGCCTCAAGCCGTCGGGCGATTGGGACTTGGAAACAGGCGTATTTAAGGACAGCGGCGGCGTGATCGCGTTTAACGATGCACACGTTGAATTTTATCCCTCGCTCAGAGATGAAAATACTCGCCAGGGTATACTGAAAACTTACGGGGAAACGCAGCGCACATACAATATCGCTCAGGCAATCCGCGGTGGTTCCGCCAATATCCTAAAGAGCGAAGTTGACGTTTACGAGGAATAGCATCTTTTAGAAAGGGCGCTCGCAGATAAAATCTATATAGCTTTCGTCCTCAATTTTAAATGGCTTCGGCATGTCTTTGCCGGAGCCATTTGTTTTTTTAATTTTTTTATCCGTTTCCCATATCATCCACACGGAAGAAATGGCGTTTTAAGAAATGGAAAATGCAAAAAATTTAGCGGTTTCGCGGAGGAGAATTTTGATAAATTGCCGGGCCGCGCCAAAGTCAAAATTTTTAGCTTTTCGATTTCGCAATAGCGGAGAAAAAATGAATGCCAGATTTAGAGGGATTAACAGCGATGCAAAAGAAATTTACCGGCTAACGCTAATGTGAACGACGAAGTTGCTTTATAAAGGAAGCGGAGAGCGCAATAAGCATAAAATATATACATGTATCAACCAAGATGGGAAAATGTGCGGCGTCCGCAATTGCAACAGCATGCGGTTCCTCTCTTGGAAGGAGAAGTTTCTTTTGCAAAAGGGCGTTCTCTTTCGGAATTTAATTAATCTTGTTGTTTACAAGCTTAACGTTTGCCGTATCCGAAAGGATTATGGGATTGGAACCGCAATTTTCAAAAGAACAGTTTTCAATGGTTATATTCTCATGAACGGCGCCTGTTTTTGGAGTCCCATTTGAAATGTTTGCTCTGGCATATATTGTTGCGGGAGAAAGCCCCCACGTGTTGGCGTTGATAAAACGGCAGTTTCTTATGGAGAGATTCGATGTTCCCGCACCCTCAAACCAGTAGTTGTTGTCGTTCTCTATCAGAATGGGCATCATAGTGTTGTCCTTAAACAGGCAATTTTCGATTAAGGCTCCGTTGCGGGTTTGTATCAGGAAGCCGCGCGCCCTGTTGGCGTATGATTTGCAATTTTTTACGACGAGTTTTACGTTTGCGTCCCGTATGCTTGCCGGCGTTCCAACTGCGGTGTTTTTCGGCATGGGGGCATCAAGGACAAGTTCCACGATTTTATTTTTATGATCTATCTTTTTTGAAACTACCTTGCGCGCGTCGCCCGGTTTCAGCCAATTGTTTTGTTCTCCGAATTCCACAGTTTCTCCCTCGCGCGGGGCAAGGTGGGGACAGAATAAGTTTTTTTTGCCGAATTTTAATTTTACGGTGTTTCCGTCGGGAGGCGCCGACAGAATCCAATACATTTGGTGTACATTCATGGCGTCGTCTCCCATTCTTGAAAACGACGAATTAAAGACGAATAAACTGCCCTTGCACACGTTAAAATGGGTGGCGTCCGCCGTAATGCTCATTGCGCGCGAAGATCCCTCAGGAATGCCGACGTAGAAATTGTCCAAAAGAATGTTTTTAGACATCTCCGCATATATGCCCATTCCGGCGTGGGAATGAAGATTCAAATTATACAGCCTCGTATTTTCAGAGTTTCCTATGCGCACGATGGCGTCTCCGTAAACTTCATATCGCAAGAGGACGAATGTCCCTTTGTCGGGCGCCCTGTCGGCATATACTCGGATTTTTCCTCCTCCCAAATCTTCGGCAGCTTTGTCGCTTTGGAGCTGATATAAGTCGAACCCTTTTGAGAGGGCGTTTTTTATCGGGTCATATGCGTTAATCGCCCTTACGGGGCTTGTTCTGCATTCGTATCCATCTTGGATTTCAGCGTCAAAATAGCCTTTCCCCGCGGACAATACCTTTGCGACGGCAAAGGGCAATGGGCGGGAATCGAAAGTAAAGCTGGCGATCGCCACGTTTTTGGAATTTATTATTGGAAATATTCCCCCGCGGCTTTTGGATAGAATTGTTGCGCCGTTGCCGTCCAGCATAAGTCCTTCGGAACCGCGTATTTCAGCAACAACGCCGCCTTGCGGATCGACTTCATAGACGCCATTTTCAAAACGTATGCGCGTTCCTTTTTTTTGGGCATTTTCGCTTATTGCGCGGCGTATGGCGCCTGTATCGTCAACGCCGTCGTTCGGAATCGCCCCGTAAGCGCGGACATCGACTGTCCTATCGTATTCTTTTAAAGTGTCGGACAGTGATTTGGGGGTGAATTCCCCCGCGCGCGATATGGCATGAAGCAAGACAAACAGACAAAGAGCCAATATTTTTACGCTTTTCATAACATATATGATTTTTTAAGCATTATTATGATTATATATGTGAAATTATTTTAGAGCGGCTGCCGGTTTGACAGTCCGCTTTGACATGCGTCCATATTTAAGGCGCGGGGGGCGCTTGTCAACTCATTCAGCAAAAAGAAAAAAACTTCTTGTTTTCGCATGGTTTGCAAAATGCGCGAAAGTGCGGGCAGAAAAAAAGGGTGAACTTCTTGTCGAAGCGCACCCAATTTAGAAATAAATCAAAGCGAGGTCAGTTTTTCTTCTGTGGTTTTAAATGTGATTTTTCTGCAGCGGCGCGTGAAAAATATTTTGAGAATCCGAGCAGCTGGTAATCGATGGAATCTTTCCAATAGTCTGAATTGTGCTTTCCCGGGCGGGTGGCATAATCGTGTGGAATATTCATGTATAAAAGTTTTTTGTGCAGTGCTTCGTTGACTTCGTAAAAGAAATCTTCGGTTCCGCATTCGATTGTAATATATAGCTCGTTTGGCTTTATTCTGTTGACCATGTTGATTACGGTATGGTCTTCCCAAGCTTGCGGGTTGTCTGATTGTTGGCCGAGAGCGTCGGCCATATGCCAGTTGCGCGGGAATGGGCGTATGTCTACGCCGCCGCTTTGTGAGCCGCATGCACCGAAAATGTCAGGGTGCCTGAACCCGAACCAGAGTCCACCATGTCCTCCCATGCTTAGTCCTGTGATAGCGCGTCCCGATCTATCTGCGATAGTGCGGTATTTTGAGTCTATTAGTGGGACGAGTTCTTTAGTAATATAAGTCTCATATTTTACGTTTTTATCCTTTATGCTGTCCCAGTACCAGGTATTTTGCCCGTCGGGGCAGACTATTATAGTCTCATATCTGGTGGCGACTTTTTGAAGATCCGGACGTATTCCGTTCCATGATTTAAAATTGCCTCCGTGTCCGTGAAGGAGATAGACGACTGGCCAGCGCTTATCAGGCTGGGAATTGTATCCGTCCGGTAGAAAGACGCGCGCGGCGATGTCTTTATTCATGCATTCGCTTCTGGCGTTTATATCTGAGACGTTTTCAGTATCTGCATACAAAAACGGAGAAAATATTAGTGTAAACGCGGAAACCGCAAAGAGGAATAGTGATTTTGTGTGCATATAATAGATAAGTTGTTTTAACTTTTAAATTTCCTTCTAAAAAAATATTCAAGCAATTTTTATCGTAGAGAATTTAAGAATTTATTTAACTCGCGGATTTGCATTCATGCCATGTAAAGTTGTGTGCATAATAGCAATGGCGGGCGGTGCAGGGGGATTTCTCATAAAGTGTTAAAAAAGCTTGAAAGGCGAATTACACTTGGGCAATATTTAAAAAATTAAAAAGGGCGATTAGCTCAGTTGGTTAGAGCATCTGCTTTACACGCAGGTTGTCGCAGGTTCGAGTCCTGCATCGCCCACCATTTGGCGAAGAGGCGAACCGCGTTAAACAGAACGGTTCGCTTTTTTTGTATCTAAGAGACTATAAATTAGTTGTATAGAGATTCTGTTTAACGCCGGTTCGTCTTATCGCCTTGAATTCCTCCCCAAAACTGCCCTATTCCGCTCCCAAAAAACACGTCTTTTGCATTATGGCGTTAAACGCATTTTTTA
>CASFWX010000031.1 GCA_949298545.1 uncultured Verrucomicrobiota bacterium
CGAGAAACTGATAAAAAGGAAAGATAGTAGAGGATATTACGGACAGGGGATTTTATACGTAGAAGGGAAAGGAGTAGAAAAGGATGTAAATCGTGGAATAGAATTGCTTTTGGAAGCGGAAAGGAAAAGCGTACACGAGGGTATAGAAAAAATAAAATCCTATGCTAAATCTGGGTTGCCGGAGGCAAAATTAGCGTTAGGGAAATTGTATTATAAAGGGGAATTAGTAGGGGAGAGGAATTATAAGTTAGCGCGTGAGTTATTCATGGAAGCGGAGGAATCTGGATTAGAAGAGGCGTCGGAATGGCTTGAAAAGATGGATAAATCGCAAGATGCGCTAAAAGGGATTTTGGAGGAAGATTTAAAAATGTTCAAAGGCTCTTTTGCATTCTCCCATGATGTAGAACGTTCTCCGAGTAGTTTAAAAGACAAAGATTATGGGATCAAATATCGAGAAGCGTATGATTATATTTTTGGGCATAAGAAAGAAAGGGATTATGCTAAGGCCATAGATATTTTAAACGAATTATTAAACAAGAATGTTCCGGAGGCATATAATCTGATGGGGGTGCTTTACAGTCTTGATATAGAGATTGGGAATTCTTATCTGTCAAAGATGTATTTTGAAAAGGGTGTGGAATTAGGAGATATATCGTCATTAAGCAATTTATCGTTTATATACGTGAGCTATCCAGACAAGCATAAATTAGCATACGAATATGCGCAAAAGGCGATAGAGAAAAAACATTTTAAAGGATTGCTAACATTAAGTTACATGTATGCATATGGATTGCATGTTTCTCAAGATTTGAAAGAGGCGCTAAGGTTAGCCGAAGAGGCCGAAAGGTTGGGAGTTCCAGGATCAAAGATATATGTATGTACATATTACTATATATTGAGATTAGAATCGGAAGAATATGGGAAGAAGGCGTATGAGAAGGCGAAGGAAGCAGGGGATATGAAAGATCACCGGATATTATATATTTTATCAAGATTATATTTTGAAGGGAAAGCCGTAGAAAGAGATCCAGATATAGGAGTATTCTTATTGTATCTGTCACTGAGCGAAGGTATTTTTGATGATATAAAAGAATTAGAAGATTTAGCCACATTAGAAAATCCTTATGCATTATATTATTTAGGAAATGTTTATACCAAAGGAATAAAACATATCATAACCCAAGATAATGAAAAGGCTTACAACCTATATATGCAGGCATTTGAAAAAGGAGTTGCCGATGCAGGATATTCCTTATCATTGATGTATGCGTATGGGAAATATGTAAAAAAGGATTTAGAAAAGGCGATAGAATACGCTAAGAAGTCTTATAATAAAGGCTATATAGCATCAAAAGCAGTTTGGGGACTTTGTTGTTTTAGGAAAGGGGAAGAAGAAGAAGGTAAAAAATTAATGGAAGAATGTATAGTAGAGTTAAAAGATAAAATTAATAAATTAGAGAGAGAAGGTAAAGCAGAGTTAGCATATTGGGTTAAGCTAAGATTGAATATAATTTATGTTCATGCGGGGAATGTTCTTATAACTAAAAAAGACCCTGATATAGAGAAAGGATTAAAATATTTAAAAGAAGCGCTATCAATATATCCATATGTAGGTGCTATGTTAATGCAAGCATACATGCGCATGCCAGAGGGATATCGCAACCCCGAAGAGGCGTATTATTATTATTTAAAGTCAAAAAATGGGTATATATACGATCTTGAATTTACCGAAGAAGGGAAAGAGGCAATAAAAGAGATGAAGGAGCAGCTGGGGGAGGCAGGGATGAAACGCGTATTAGAAAGGTATGGTGAAGAGCAGGAGTCTGAGGAGAATAAAAATTAACTTTGCGATAATAAAAGATAAGAAAGGGAAATAATAGATCGCTATTAAGTTTTACAAAAAATAAATTGACCAGTAGGGACTCGAACCCCAACAAAAGGTGCCAGAAACCTTTGTGCTACCATTACACCACTGGTCAGTAATAAAATGGATTGTTAAACTGTATCCGGGACCTTTTTTGTCAAGCCAATTTATTTACTCCCGTTCTGCGAGAGCTTTTTTAAATGTTTTTTTATTTCGCGCACAAACACATCTGGAGCGACGACTTTCACGTCTTTATCGAGTTTGTCCGCCAAGTCTTGCGCGTCTTTTACAGTCTTGGACCATGCATGTACACATATTAAGCTGTATGTCCGCAAGTCATCGGGGGAGCCACCGCTTGAATTTATCGCTTCGGCTATTTCGTAATCCGTCGAACCGCATAGCGGCGCTTTTTTAGGGAGGTCCTTCCAAAGGCTCATTCGAACGCCTATTACCGGTTTGCCGCAGACTTCTCTTATTCTACCGTTTGCGCCGTGGTACGGATTGTAGTCGAGATATATTATCGCTTCTATTTGAGGATATTTAAGAAATTCTTCCCAAATGTCGTCGCGCTCGAAGGCTTCGGAATCCAATACCTGCAGTATTTTCAAACCGCATTCCTCCATGTGTTCGGCCGTTTTTTTTGCGTAGTCGGCGAGAGCCTCCTTTCCCATGAATGATGGGTATGCGTAACCGGCGCCGAGTTGGCATGTATATGAGTCGCGCATGCGTTTCCCGTCTTTTCTATCATAGTATTGCGCCAATACTTCTGGCGCGAGTCTTTTGAGGTTGCAATTTAACCCCCAGCCAATGGGGATATTTCTTGGGCCGGCTCCCCATCTTGCATCGGCTATCATTGATTCCGTGTTGAAATTTAGATTGTCCCCATCTGTCATAACGATGCATGCCAATTTTGATTTGGCAGGGAGTTCTTCTCCCATGCCGATAGAATCGCGGGGAGCTGTGTCAGAGGGGGCAACCGGAAATTTCCCGAGCACGCTGAGGTTCGGCTGGTAGTCGCTTGGAAGACAGTAAAAACCGTTGCGCGAATATTCAGATACAAATCCGAATTCGCTTAGTTCCTCATAGTTACCGAAACCAAACATTGGCGCGATTCTCGAGTGTCGATTCTTTATAATTGAATCGGGTATCTTATCATTCCAATAGACTGGAATAGAGCGCATGGCGATATAGTCTCTCAAGCCAACTTTAAGTGAGTTTTTTAAGTTTGCGGCGGCGGAGAAATCGAGTTTACCCGAAAGGGCTGCTATGGCATCGTTTTCATCGCCCGACAAATCGGGAGAGAGCTTTTGCCAATTTTTGAGGATGGGCAAAGATGCGAAAGATTCTTCGATTAGCAGGGCGCCGTTTGCCGCCGCGAACATCGCTATTTTATTGAAATTTGTATTATCATTTACCGAAAAGAGACAGTATTTAGAGAATTTGCTTCCGAATTTTTCAAGGGAATCTTGAAATTTCATGTCCCGCACTACCTTAAGCGAATGTCGTTTTGCTATGCGCTTTAAAAGGACCTCTGAATTTCCCCCGTCAACTCTATACAGGACGCATTGCGGGTTTCCTCTAGCCGACAATCCCTGAAGATGCGCTAGCGTAGCCAAGTGGCGTTCGTCGAGCTTCTCGCCGTCGGACGGATATATTACGATTTCACTCGGAATTTCCGCCAGAGAATATACGGGGAACAGTATGGCAAACAGTATAATGCTGAATAACATGTGCGGCATGGGGTTTTAAAGCAGTAATTTTTCAAATTCGATCAAATAAAAAAACGCGCGAATCCCAAGCGGGGGGAACGCGCGTTTAATGGTAAAAAGCTTAGATGAGACTATTCAATTCTCGACAGGGCATTTTGCGCGATATTTGCAAATACGCCATTTTTCATGTCTGATGCAATTTCCTTAAAAATTTTTTTTGCCTCGTCAATTTTCTTGTCCTGCTGCAATGCGAGAGCGAGCAGGTATCCGGCCTGGGCTCTATAAGCGCGGTCGATTTCTTGGTTTGCGTATGTTTCGGAAAGTTTCTTTACACCGCTTGCTTTATCCGCCGAATAGGCGGCGACGGCTTCTCCGAGTTTAGCCCTTCCGAAAAGAATGTTGCCCTTAAGGCTGTCGGAGCTTTCAGAATATAGCTTTTCGGCGTCGGCGAATTTTCCGGCGGAGAAGGCGGAGTCGGCATTTTCGAGAAGCGCGACGCCCGCGAGTTTTGTTCCGGGATTTTTCGCGGCGAATTGCGCCAGCTGTTCGGGGCTTGCCGCAGCTTCAAATTCGCTCGCGAGCCTTGAAGCGCTTTGGGCCTTGTAAATCTTGAAGCCTTGTACGCCTATTACGATAGCGACGGCCAGAACGACAGTTGAAATTATGAAATTTTTATTGCGTTTCCAGTAAAGCCAAACTCTGTCTTCAAATTCCACTCCTTCGAGATCCTCGTCGAGAATTACTGTTTTCCTCTCGTCGACGGAACTTGCGCCGTTCTCTATTTCCGCAATTTGGTCCTTTAAGGGTCTGTTTTTCGCTGCGTGAGGGCCGCGTTTGAGGTTTTTGTCATTCATAATTTATATTGTTATTAAGAGTCTTATCAACAAATTCCCAAGGGAGTTTGAAAGCGTACAGCAAAGCACTTTTATGCCCTTCAATCAAGAAGAAAACTGAATTTACCCGAAAATACTCCGATAGAAGTTCAGAGTCCTTCTCGCTCTTGCAAGGCAAGAGAATGCTTGCATGAAAGTAGATTTATCTGTTTTATTTAGGAAATGGAAAAAAGAGACTCTTCATTTGACGATGAACACGAACGCCAAGCCGGAAAAGAATCTTGCGATTCGCCATCGCCTGCGGAAGGGGGATGCGATATCCGTTCGGGAGCGAAAGGGAGGAAGATAGCGGTCATAGGCGCCGGTGTGAGCGGGCTTTGCGCAGCCGTGGAGCTGAAGCGCAAGGGTTTTGACGTAACCGTAATAGAAAAATCTAAGAAGCCGGGCGGAGTAATAGGAACTTTTTCCAAAGACGGATTTCTCGCCGAGAGCGGTTCAAATACGGTAATGGTAAATTCTCGAAAGAGCTTGGAGTTTTTTAAATCGCTCGCGGGTGCGGGAGACATAATGGCGGTGTCGAAACCGTCGGCAAAGAAGCGCTATTTTGTGCGTTACGGCAAGGCCCGGGCTGTGCCAATGTCTCCCGTTTCACTGCTCATTACGCGGTTGTTTACTTTTTGGGGCAAATTGCGGCTTCTGATGGAGCCTTTCATGAAAAAGTCTCCCCCCGATTCGGAACCGAGCGTTGCAGAATTTACGGAGAGGCGCTTCGGGCGCGATGTGCTCGACTATGCAATCAATCCTTTTATGGCAGGAGTTTACGGCGGAGATCCCGCAAAGCTTTCGGTCAAATACGCATTTCCGCCGTTTTGGACGCTCGAGAGCAAATACGGCTCTGTCATTCTTGGCGCGATGAAATCCCGGAGGGAAAAATTGGCTTCGGAAAATTTTCTCAAGCCTATGATGGTATCTTTCGAGGGAGGAATGCGCACATTGATAGATTCGCTCGCTTCCGAGCTTGGCGATTGTCTCAAACTCGGGGCCAAAGTCATATCGATAGACGGCGGCGGAGGATCCTGGGAGGTTTCTTGGGGAACGGATATCGAGGACGTTTGCGAGACATATGACGCTCTGGTGTTGGCGGTTCCTGCTCCGGATTTGGCTTCGCTTCCGCTATGCGGCACTTTGGCTGCCGCCCTGGCTCCGCTTTCGAAGATAGTATACGCTCCGATTGCCACCTATACCCTTGGTTTTAGGCGTTCTGATATAGCCCACAAGCTCGACGGATTTGGAGTGCTGACGCCCGCGCGGGAAAAACTCTCCATACTGGGGTCGCTTTTCGTATCGAGCATATTTGACGGGCGCGCTCCTCGGGATTGCGTGACGCTTACAAACTATGTCGGTGGAATGCGCCATCCGGAATACGCCGGGCTTCCACAGGAAAAAATCGAGGAGCTCGTATTAAAAGATTTGCGCAGGCTCTTGGGCGTCAAGGGGGAGCCGGTATTTCGCAAACTGTTTGTTTGGAAGCACGCCATACCGCAGTACAATCTCGGATACGGGGAATTTGTGGAGATCTTCGATTCGGTGGAGGAAGACTTTCCCAATATAGCCCTCTTGGGTTCCTACAGGGGCGGTGTCGGGGTGAGTTCGTGCGTTGACAACGCATTGTCGTGCGCCGAAAAGCTGTCTGATAAAATATTGTGACAAAAGCATACATATTGTTGAATCTCGGAGCCCCCGCCGATGCGAGCGCCGGCGCGGCGGAGGCTTTTTTGCGGAACTTCCTTTCCGATCCCTATGTCATAGGAGCTCCATTTTTTATAAGGAAGATAATAGCCCGTTTAATAGCGCGCAAATCTTCCTTGGGCTATTCAGTCCGCGTGGGGGAAATAAGCGAAGGCGGAAAGCACCCGCTAATCCGCCACACTGAGATTTTAGCCGATGAGATACGCGCCCTTACCGGAGTTTCCACAATACCTGCCTTTCGCTACGGGGGAAGCCTTCCGGCGGCGATTGAAAGAGCGAGGGATTTTGGAGCGGAAAGATTTGTATTTTTGCCGATGTACCCCCAGCGCGCCTTTTCGACGACTGTCAGCGCGGTCCAGGAGATACTTCGGCTGAAGAGGAGGGGGGACGAGTTTTACTGCGTGCCATCGTATTATGACGAGCCCTTGTACATATCCGCTCTTTCGGAAGGGATTTCAAAGGCCCTCTCGGAAGGAGCTTCGGCGGTTTTGGCTTCTTTCCATTCGCTCCCTTTGTCGGCAGTAAAAAGGTCCCCGTACGTGAGGGATTGCGCGCATACGGTTGGGCTTCTTAAAAGAGAGCTGAATTTTGAAAAGATAGATATTGCTTGGCAGTCGAAAATGGGGCGCGGGAAATGGCTCGAACCTTCGGCGGAAAGCATGGTTGATTCTATAATTTCGCGCGGAGATTTAGACTTGGCAGTCTTGTGCCCGGGGTTTGCATGCGATTGCACGGAAACTCTAATAGAGGTGGATAGAGACTTGCGTTCGCGCTTCCTTTCAAGGGGGGGGAGAAGTTTTAGGTTCATAAACGCTTTAAACTCGTCTTCGCAGCATGCAAAGCTTTTGGCGGAGCTTTTCGAGAGGCATTCGGATATTGAAAAATCTAAGCTGTAGAGAGAAAACGTAATGGCATACGCTGCTCTAATTTTTGCGTCGGGAGCGTTTTATGCGCTTTCGTTTATCACTTCGCTCGGGCGTTCTACCGAACGCGGCGAGCGCCTTGTCTTTTTCTTTGCATTGTCCGGATTCGTCTTGCAGCTGGTTTGGCTCGCCGCCAGGACCGTTGAGACGAGTTCGCTTCCCGTGGCTACCCCCTACGACATGCTCGAGACTCTCGTTTGCCTGCTCGTATTCTTCCCCATTATGGGGCGCATATTTTTTAATGCGAGGGTAACGGGGATATTTTCCATGTTTCCTGCGGCGTTCATGACCCTTCTGCCTTTTGGCTGCCCGCTCTTTATGGAAACGCTATCCTCCGGCGCGTCGAGGCAGGCGGCGGAATTCGCTTCGGTGCATGGATTCCTCGCGGCGTTGTCTTATGCGTTTACCATGTTTGCCGCAACGCTTGCGGCAATGTATTTCTGCCAAAAAAGGCTTCTCATGCAAAAGCGCAGCACAAAACTATCGCGCGCAATTCCGTCTTTGGGACTTCTCGAATCAGGCATGTCGGCATCGCTGTCGGCTGCGGCTCTCGCAATGCTGGCATCAGTTGCAGCGGGGGCCGCGGCAGCATCGAAAGTTTCTCCGGGATCGGCTATGGTTCTCAAGTTTTGTTTAGGCTTGGGTTTGCTCATCGCGCAAGTGGCGGCTTTCTCACTCGCGGCTTTCGGAGTTGCGAAGGGATCGCGTTTGGCGTCGCTTTCGGCAGGCGTGGCGATTTTCGCGCTGCTGTTGCTTTTCCCCATAGCCGTGGCGTCGTGGTTGTGATTATTTTATCATGAAAAACGAGATATCAGAAAAATTGCTCGAACTCATGCGGGAAAAGAGCTATGCGCCCCGCACCCTCCAGGAACTGTCTTCGATGCTCGGACTTAGGCGCAAAGACAATTCCAAACTTAAAAAAACGCTATCAAAACTGCTTGGCGATGGAAGCATTGCAAAAGTAAAGGGCGACAGGTACGGCGTTTCTGCCGATCTCGATTTGGTCGCCGGAATAATAGAGTTTCGCCAGAGCGGGCGGGCTGTCCTCCGCACTGGAAATCCCTATGACGACATTGAAATCAGGCGCGAAGACACTGGAGTGGCTTTGAACGGAGACAAAGTTCTCGCTCGGATATTGGCATCGCGTTCCCGCGGCGGAAGGGGTTTGCGCGGGGGGGCGGCAAGGCGCTCGGAACAGGACGCTCGCGACGATAGAAAATACGCGAAGGTCATACGCATTCTCGACCGGAAAAACACCAAGGTGGTTGGAACCTTGCGCCGCTCATACAACGTTTGGCATGTAGTGCCTGACGATCCGAAATTTTTTTACGACATAATAGTCGCCGATCCCGCCGCTTCGGGTGTTTTCCCGATCCCTAAAGCGGACGATAAGCTGGTGGTTCGTTTAAATGAATGGACCCAGCGGCATATAAATCCGAGCGGGGAAATAATAGAGAATCTCGGGCAGAGCCATACTCCGATGGCGGAGTACAGGGGGATACTCGTCAAGTACGATTTGCGCGACAGTTTCCCGGACGCGGTTCTCAAGGAGATTTCGGGTGTTCCGTCCGCCGTTTCCGCCAAAGACAGGCAAGGCAGGCTCGACATACGGAATCTATTTACAATAACCATAGATCCCGAGGACGCCAAAGATTTTGACGATGCGGTGAGCATAGAGCCCGCCGGAGAAGGCTTGTGGGAAGTGGGCGTGCACATTGCCGATGTCGCCCATTACGTCCGCCCGGGAAGCGCGATAGATTTAGAGGCTCGGGCGCGGGGCAATTCGACATATCTGGTCGGAACTGTGATACCGATGCTGCCGTTTGAGCTTTCAAACGGAATTTGCAGCCTCGTCGAAAACGAGGACAGGCTGGTAAAGAGCGTTTTCCTCAAATTTGACGCCGCCGGAGACTGCAAGGGAGTGCGCTTCGCCAATTCCGTCATGAGGAGTTCAAAGCGCCTAAGCTACGAGCAGGCGCACGCTTTTTTGGTAGAGAACGATCTTGCGAAAATTGCAAAAGTCCGCCCTCCCGCAGATTACGAGACGGCATTTGCCGGAAAAAATCTGGATTCGCTTTCTGCTTCGGAGCTGGCAAAGATACAATCCGCCATTCGGCAAATGTGGAATATAGCATCTGCCTTGCGAAATAAGAGAATGAAAAAGGGAAGTTTGGATTTTGAGCTTCCCGAATTTAAAATTTTTTGCAACGCCGAGGGCTATGCCGACAGGATAGAGAAAATATCCTACGACGAAAGCCATCAGTTGATTGAGGAGTTTATGCTCGCCGCAAACGAAGCCGTAGCGCGGGAATTGTTTTGGCACCATATTCCATTCGTATCGCGCGTGCACGACAAGCCGGAGGCGGACAAGCTTATCGAGTTGCGCGCCGAACTTGCTGGATTCGGCATAAAATGCGGAGATTTGTCGTCGCGGCGGGAGCTTATAAGAGTGCTTGCGGAAATATCCAAACATACGCAGAGCTATTATCTAAAAACGCGTTTTCTCAGGAGCTTGAAGCGCGCCGAGTACCGCGCTTCGCCCGACGGCCATTACGGCCTTAACAAGGTTTATTATTCGCATTTCACCTCTCCAATACGCAGATATTCCGATTTGCTTTCGCATAGGGCGATCAATTGGCTCTTGAGGGAGACTTCAGGTGCGGGGGCGCCCAAGTCGCAGGTGCAGCTGCCAAACAAGGCTGCTCTCGAGCAGATTGCGGCGGACATTTCCCGCACTGAGCAGAATAGCGCCGACGCCGAACGGGAAAGCAGGAAGATAAAGTTGATGGAGTTCTTTGAAAGGAAAATCGACACCGGAGAATCTTTTGAGGCAGTTATAGAATCGGTTTCAAACCACGGATTTTTTGTGGAGTTGACCCAGTCTATGGCGTACGGATTTGTCCACGTCCACAACTTGCGGGACGATTTTTACCATGTTTCTGGAGAGGGCGGGGAATTGCGCGGCAGGCGCACCGGCGAAACATTTAAAACTGGCGACAAAGTGCGCGTTGAGGTCGAAAGCGTCGACAGGTTTAAGCGTCAAATAGACTTCAGGCTTGCCGCTTCCTCCGACAGCGCTTCGCGCGCGAAGAAGCGCCGCAAGAGGAACTCGTAGGCGTAATTTTGCTTTCAGGGGCTGGAATAGATGCGCACGGCACAATTCCAGCATTCTGCGGAGGGCTTTGCTCGGGTATTAGAATTTGCGGAAAGCGCAATTCGCGCGTATTTTATTTGCGGGTCCAAATTACGAGAGTTGAGATCCCGCGTCCTTTCGGCTTTGGCTTTTTGCTTTGCGCATGTAAAGCAGTGATGATGCCAGGGACGCCAGGATTAAAGCCATTCCCAAAGAGCCCGTTATAATTTCATGTATTTCCTCAAAAGTTGAGAGCAGCATAATAGCTGCGAGCGATCCTATCGCCCAATATGCCCCGTGGGTCAAGAATATTAGGCGTTCGAGCGTATGTTTTTCAACCAGCAGCAGCGTGAGCGAACGCACGAAAAACGCCCCTACTGCCAAGCCTATCGTTATTATGACAACGTCCTTTGTGAGCGCAAAAGCTCCTAATACCCCGTCAAGGGAAAAAGATGCGTCTATGAGCTCCAGATAGATAAATGCGGCGAGGCCGGCGTGTTTTATTGCAAAGGCATTTTTCATTTCGGCAAGGCGCTCGAGTTTGGCGCTTACCCCGTGTATTAGCAGATGGGTCACTATTCCCGCTACACCCGCTATCATAGATACGGATATTTGATCCGGCTTCAACATGGGCTGTATTGCGCCTAGGCCAATGAGAGTCAGAAGGGTGGGAGCCTGCGGTATGCGCCCGATTTTTTTCAATATTCTCTCGGCTGGCGCTATCCAATGCAGATTTTTATCCCGCTCAAACATGAATTCAAAAAATAGCATGAACAGGAAAGTTCCCCCGAAAGAGGAAATTCCGACATGCGCCTCCCTCAAATGCCGCGCGTATTCGTCGGGATTATTTAGAGCGAGATTCAAGACGCTGGAGCACGGTATTCCTGCAAATATTGCAACTATTACTATCGGAAATACAAAACGCATGCCGAATACCGCTATTGCTATCCCCCAAGTCAGAAAGCGCTTGCGCCATTTCAGCTCCATTTTTTTCAGCTTCGTGGCATTGATTACGGCATTGTCGAAAGACAGGCTGACCTCAAGTGCGCTGATTATAATTGCCGCCAAGACAAATTGCAATCCACTGTGTCCGGTTTCGTATCCGCGCATGTACGCGAAGACCATTCCAAGCGTGAGGACAAGTATGTCCCATTTAAAATATTTTGCCATTTTAGAAACGAAAGAAATTAGAAGTTTAAGAGCCTTCCCAATAGCGTCATTCTCTGCGCTTCTCGGTAATAGGCATCATTTGCCCTTTGCGGAACAGGGTTATTTGTCCCGTGCTCGAGGAAACTACAACAGATATGCAGTCTGCCATGAGGGAAATAGCGTATGCGGCGGCATGGCGCGCACCCAATCCCCCGGGAAGCTGAAGCTTGAAATCAGGCGTGTGTATGAGCGCCCCGGCCGCTTCCATTATTCCGCTTCCGTCTATTATAAAAGCCCCGTCGATGAGAGAGTATTCCTTTACAGTCTCGTCCATAAAAGGGTTGAGTATGTTTCTGTCTTCGGGGGCGTAGCCGTGGAAGGGATTTAATATCAGCTGCTTTAAGTGCGCTTGCAAATCGGATATCTTTCCCACCACGAACAGACAGCCTACGGGCTTCCCCTCGCGCCCTTCGACCGAAAGTTCCGTCGCTATGTCTATTATCCGCTCTATTACTTCCGGCCTCACTCCGTCCGGCAGCACGTTTTTCTGGCTTATAAAAATGTCTGAAAATTCGGCGGCTATATCGAGTATAACGACGGAGTCTATCTGCCCGCTTCCGCGAAGCCCGCCAAGGCAACATAGTTTATCTTTAGGCTTTAATATTCCGCGCGTCAGGCCCACTATTATCGCGCTTCGAAGCTGGGAGAATCTCGCATCGGAGAACGCGCGGACGTTGATTGTATCCCAACCCGAAGGTATGGGGGTATTGGCATGCTCGGAGACGAGAATTATTTTTTTGTCTCCGAAATATTTTGAAAAGTCGGGAAGGGTTTCAAAAACGTCGCCCTGCAATATTATAGAGGCACATTTGGCGACCTTTACCGCCCTCGCCGCGCATTTGGCTATAAGCTCGTTTATTTTTGAGGATTCGCTCTTGAACGATCCAAGCTTTAAAATGGAATCTTGAGACCTGTCGAAAGCTCCGAGCACTTCGTTCCCAAAGGCGGAAACATCGGGAGCGGAGCGGATCTTTTCTATGGTGTCCGGAATCGAGAAAACTTTTGACAGCTTTGCGAGCACGTCGAAATAGGAATTTGCCTCGTCTCCGGACAATAGGAGGAAGAGCATTTTTGTATTGGTATATTCCTCCAAGTTTTCGAATTTTATTCCGTTCGGGCAGCGCCCCGCGGCGAACACGTACTTGTTCTTCAAGCCTTTGACGCGCGTGTGGGGTATGCAAATGCCGTTGCCGAGATATGTCGATATGGATTTCTCTTTCGACACGAGATCCGAAACGACGTCTTTTCTGTTTGTTCCGTTTAAAACGCTGTCCGGTACGGTTTGGAGGAGCTCCCCCAGCGCCGAGGCAAAATCAGAGCTTTTTATATCTATTATTCGCGATTTGGGAAGAAACCTCTTTAATCTCATGGGCGGTATCGGTTAATTTGTCTTTGGTATGTTCCAGTTGAGAGCTCCCTTTTTCAGTTCATAGAGCATGCCTATTGCTATTACGGCTATGAAAAACAAGACGGGAAGGAGCATGGGAAGCCCGTCGGATGCGAGATCCGAATAGGACATTGCCAGAGGTATCATGAATACGATTTCTATGTCGAATATTACAAACAACATTGCGGCCAAGTAGTATCTCGCTCCGAAGCGGGGGTGTGGCTGCCCTTCGGGGCTTATTCCGCATTCATAGGCGGAATTTTTTAATTTATTAGCTTTTGCTCTCTGTCCGAAAATATGGCTGGCTAAAACTATCGCTCCGCCCATGAAAATTGCCGCGAGAATTTGAATCAAAACGGGAATATAATCAGACTCCATTCTTGCCAGTATTCATACGGAGTCTGAAAATGCAATTTAATTTTATTCACGCCCTTGTTTATTTTATTCCTTGCCGCGCGCGCAAACCGCGGCTGCAGAGGTGCATCATGCCGCGTTTTTTTTAATTATATGAATACATATAGAGCATTGCATGGCGAATGTGCTATCCTATGCGCCAAAAAGATAACGAAAAAAAAGTGTTTATTAACAGCCTTCCCGGCCGCTTTTATTTTGCGATGCCGCAAAAAATATTCCGATTCAGCAAAAACAGTGCGCAGGTTTACTCGGATTCCGCAAACTCTACTGCTTTTGAGACAAACTTAAACAATTCAGGCGGGATATCAGGTCTCTTTCTTTTCGCTTCGGCGAATATTGCAGAGGGATCTCTTCCTTTTAGCTGGTATATTTCTCCGATTCCGAGGTCGAGAAACATTCGCGCGGCTCTCACATCCATATTCGGAATGTGCATGAAAGGGCTGTTCAAAGCCGCGTAGTCGACTTTTTTCCCCTCTTTTTTACGCACCGACATTGCCTGCGCGCATTACTTGGTGGATTTGAGCTTTGCGCTTACGGAAACTGCGCGCTTGTCCGCCGAGAACTTTTTGAGGCCGTCCTCTATGAGCGCGCGAACGTCAGGATCGGAATATAATATGTCCGAATTTTTATTATCGAGCGCGAAGAAGAATATGTCGGGATTGTCTCCCTGCCTCACGGAAAATTGGACGAGAGCAGCGCACAACTGCGGGGGCAGGGGCTTGCCCTGTGCCGCCTTGCTGTATTTTTCCCACATTTTTGCGCGCTTCGAGAGAATGAAGAGTTCAAGGCCGTCGATTACCGCGTCGCTATCGCCCGCGTCGTATGCCTTCGTTATATACTCGTCTGCACCGGATATGTCACCGGTCCGGTATGAGACCAAGCCCATGCCGCGGAGGGCAATCGGGTTTTTGGGATCATTTTCAAGGACCTTTTTGTATGTGTCAAGTGCGATTACCCAGGCTTCCGAAAGTACGGCAGCGCGCGCGGGTATGATAAGTTTTTCAACCGGCCAGTAGTTGCGCGTCACAAAATACAGGCGTAAAATATCCGCCAAGCCGCCGGGGGTCGCATTCGCAAGAATCTTTTGCGGATCCGCATCCTGAAGAACCTCCTTTATAACTCCTTCATCTATTTTGTCTTTGTCGCGGAGTCCGTAAAAGAGCGCGAGATTTAAGGCTTCAAGGTTTGTGACGGCCATTCTCTTTATCGTGCCTATAATGTCGCCTATCTCATCGGGGCGCTTTTCCATGAAATAAAGGCTTGCAAGCAAAATGGCGGAAGCCTCATCGCCCATGCTGTATGCTTTTTTTAAGAGTTCTTTTGCTGCTTCATTTTGCTTTGTCATGAGGCGCACTGTCGCAAGCGTACGCGTGGCGCTAATATTGTCGGGACGCACCTTTAAAAATTCTTCGAGAAGAAGGCCCGTCTTTTCAAAGTTGCGAAAGGACAAGTAGCATAGCGCAACCGGAAGGAGCTGCTCTCTCTTGTAGGCTTTCGGATTGGACTCATAATCCTTTATTAAGGCTTCATTCGCGTCTTTATCCGCGAATACGGAAACAGATTCAAACAATTCGCTCCTCTCAAAGAGTTCCTTATTCTTCAACAGATTTGGAGTGGCGTCTTGTGAAAAAGTCGCGCAGGTGAAAGTGAGCAATGCTATAAATGCGGCTGCTAATTTTTTCATGTTTTTTTTATGGAACTTACAATGTATTGTTTCTTAGAAAAGACAAAGCCAGTCCAAGTTCCGCAAGATTAGGTTCAATCTTTTTGCCTGCAAGCCATTTTTTCGGCATGGACCCGAGACTGCCCCCGGTGAATATGGTTTTGCCAGAGGCGTCGCTTCCGCAGAAATATTCGTTTTCAATATCTTTTATGAGGCCGTCGACAAGTTTGCAAAACCCTCCGACACAGCCTATGGATACAGCTTCTAAAGTATTTTTGCCTATAGAGTGTGCGCAGGCGTCCTTGTCGGGAATCGCTGCGGAAAGCTGGGCGGCGTTTTCTTTAAGATATTCCGAAAATATCCGCATTCCCGGCGCTATTACTCCTCCCCGATACTTCCCGTCGCGGTCCACAAAGTCTATAGTCAAAGCGGTTCCCATGTCTGCGACAATATAGGGAGCTTGGAAAAATAGTGAAGCTCCGATAGCGTCAGCCAATCTATCCTGGCCGAGGAATTGGGGGTTTTCGACTTCCACCGGCAGCGGGGAGTTCTCCCATGTCAGGCGCACGCAGGGAAAATCGCGCGGAAAATCGGAGTCCTCCAAAAGCCTTTCCGATATCTTCGGAACTACGCTGCACCATGACATTCCGCTTGCCCCGCTCTCTTTCAAGAGCATTTGGCCGAAAAATATTTCGGGAAAAGTCTCCGTCGGGAAATCGGAACGGGATATTACTTCAAAGCGTTCTCGCCCCGAGTTGCGAACCAAAGCGCAGTGCGTTCTGGTATTTCCGACGTTTACGCAATAAATGTCCATTTGGGAATGCAAAATCTCTGCGGGCGCGAATGTTTTGCCCGTTTAGGCGGACACGTAAAAAGAAAACGCCGCGCGCCCGGGAGGGCGTACGGCGCAGGTGCATTTAAAGTAAAATCAATAATCTTCAATGGAGATGAGGCCCCAGAGGAACTGGGTCCTATCGCCGGAGGGAAGCTCCATTCCTGACATGTCCTCAGTGCGGACCGACATGGTGGTGTCGGAGACTGGGGCAAAGCAACCCGGTTCATAGGTGTAGATACCCATGAAAGTTGTTTTTTGCTGGGCGGTTTGTTCATTGCCCGTGTTGCAGCCGCTGAGGAGGGCGCCCATTGCGGCAATGAGGATAAATAGCAAATTGCGAAGTTTCATGAGAAGCAATCTACCCCATCTCATTCTAAATGCAATACATTTTTTGCGATTTTTTCACAGGTTGTTTTCGCATTTGTTTTAATCCTTTGCAAATTCCGAGCTGTTGGGCCGATATTGGGAGATTTTTAACCGTGGCATATCAGAGCCGACCAAAGATGATGCATGTGATAAAAGCATATGGGGGAAAGGTTTATTTTCGAACTTGGGAAGGGGGGAGTTTTGCGGTATTTTGCGGCGCGTGTATAGCTTGCGCTTTATATGCCAATGCGGATATTGGCATAATGATCATAGGGAAAAACAAGTTCCGTTGTTTGCCCAAACATTGGAATGATGGAAGAAGCCATAAAAAAATGTTAAAATAAAAAGTGTTGAAAGGGAAACTTTTTATGTAATATTGCATTTTATAAAATGGCGGGTGTTTGGTTTAAAGCCTGCGGAGTTTATTTTATAGATATTTTATGGAAATATTTTTTCGGAATGGTAAACATTTCTCGATGGGGCGGCGGCTTATATGCATTTTTATTTTAAGCCAGTTTTTCCCGTTCCTTGCGCATGCGCAGATGGGCGCTCAAGGAATTAAGGTCTCTTCCGGTTCGGAAGGCATGTCTCGTTTGCCGGAGTCCGCGGCGAGAAACATAAGCGCGGCTACTGCCGCTCCGGGCCCAATTAGGAGCGCTCCTGGCGCGAATGCGGGATTTGAAGAAAAAAAAGGCTTTAATGAGGATTTGCAAGGGCCTTTCTATCTTGTAGATGAAACTCCGGCGCAGGCGATCAAAATATACGAAGCCCTTTCCAAACAGATAGCGCTTCAATCCCCTGAGCTTCCGAACGTAAAGATAAATTTTTCATCGAACCGTCGCCTTCCCCGTTCCGAGGCGATACTTGCCTTTAAATCGCTCCTGGCAGTAAACGGCATTGCGATAGTGCCGATGGGCGAGCGCTTTTTTAAGGCGGTTCCCATAACCGGCGTCAACGCTCAGGCTCCCGCCTATCTCTTTGGGCGCGCGTCGGATTTGCCTACGAGCCAGTTTTTCTATTCAAAGCTCTACGAGTTGAAATATTTGGACATAAACACGTTTAAGGACGTCATATCTCCGTTTATCAGTCCAAACGACATAGCCGCATTGGCGGTATTTCCGCGCACAAACGCTTTTTTGCTGACCGATACTCTCGCCAACCACCAACGCATAGAGATGCTTCTCGACAAGATAGACATTCCCGCCGAAATTCGCGAGGAAATAGGCTTCTTCACTCTTAAAAATATGTCGGCGGACGAGTTTAAGAAAAAGATAGATTCTTTGAGCGCGAATTATCTAAAAAAATATTTTGAGGACACTTCAATAGAGTCCGACGAGCGCACAAACCAGATAATTGTCGTCACTCCGCGCGGCAATATGAAAAATATACAAAGCCTGATCGAGAAGTTTGACGTCGATTCCCAGCCCCTGACCAAGAGCGAGGTTTTTTACATCAAGCACGGCGAATCGAAAGACGTTGCAAGCGTTTTAAACGAGATAGTCAAAGGCCAGCAGCAGGCGGTAAAGACAGCGCAAAAAACAGCGGCTCAAAACGCCGCTGCCCAAAATGCGGCAAATAGGGCGGCAAACGCACGGGCGCGCGCTTCAGGCAATGCGGCGGCGGCGAACAGGCCGACAAATCTCGTAGGAGAGCTTTCCGGAGCGGCACTTCAGTTTAGCGATTACATAACGATAGTTGCCGACGAGCGGAGCAATTCCATAGTCGTTTACGGAACGCCGACCGACCTGAAGCAGATAGGCGACATAATATCCAAGATAGACGTCGTTCTCGCCCAAGTTAAGATAGACGTGATAATAACCGAAGTCACGCTCACCGACAAGCAGGTGTCGGGATTGTCGAATTTCGGGCTCAATTATTCCCTTTTGCCGGACGATAAGACAAATAAGAAGGGGTGGAGCGGGAATACGTCGACGCTTTCGCTATCTGATACCGGGACTTCCGCTTTTACAGTGTCCGCAGACGAATACAGTTTCGGGGCAGTTTTTAACATAGCCCAGCAAAACGAGACTGTAAAGGTGCTTTCAGCTCCGTCCGTTGTCACAACCCACAATAAGGACGCCGTGGTGAACGTTTCGCGCCGCTATCCTTTCATAACAAGCAGCACTGACTATTCCTCCACCGTCTATCCGACTTCCAGCAACACTGTCGATTGGCGCGACGTCGGTATAACTCTCGAGGTCAAGCCTTTAATAGGCGAAAACGGGATCGTGCAGCTCGAGATAAAGCAGACCGTCAGCACGGTCGTCGGCTCCACATATATAAATAACACGGAGCAGTCGATTGTAGGCACGCGCGAGGCGGAAAGTTTTGTCAGCGCCATGAGCGGCGAGACCATAATACTTGCGGGGCTTCAGCAAGTGAACAACTCAGTCACTGACGGCGAGGTTTGGCTCTTGGCGGATCTCCCGCTAATAGGTGATTTATTTAAACCGGACTCCGTGAAGAACGAGCGAACCGAGCTCATAATTTTCATTCGTCCCACGCTTATAAAAAGCACTTCCGCCGCCACGACGCTTGCTTCCGAAAGCATTGGTACTACGGAGGTTTCGCGCGAAGTTAAGAATTATTTTAAATCCGGCAAGTTCCACGACGTCGAAACTGACGATATGGGAAAGTTTGAGCACAGTTCCTTCGTTAAGGGATTTTTGCCGAAGCAGTCCCAGTACGAAAGGAGAAGGCAGACGATTCAAAATAACATCGACCTCGAGAGGAAAGAATCCGCCAATATGGGAAAAAGTGCGGCGAAAGATGGAAATTCTGCTTCGCCATCAATATCCGGCGCTTCAAATTCTTCTGGGGCTAGCGTTGAAGTCGGCGGAGGAGCTGCCGCAGTTCCCACTGGAGACAGCGCGCCTTCAGAAAGCAAGCAGTTGCCGGGGCAGGGCAAGGTTTCTGGCGCGGATAATTCTGCCGTCAGCGCGCCTTCGGAACAGGTTTCCGATGGCTCAGAACGCGAAGATTCAAAATCGCGTTTTGAGCGGAGGCAGTCAAGCAGGGGTGGACATTCAAAATGACGCCAAGATCCACATTGTGCGCTTTCGCGCTTATAGCATGCGCGCCGTGGGTACTCGTGGCGGAAGAGCTTGATTCTATGAGCGGTTCCGCTCCGGAAATTCCGCCTCCGCCGCCATCTGTAGAGTCGGTTTCCGCGAAAGGGCCTTCCGCATCTTCTATTGGGCAGGTTCCGCCTGATTCGCCTTCGCAGGCTTCACCAAAAGAGCCTGATTCGCCTGGCGAAGCTTCTCCATCTCCCGAATCGCCTTTATCCGCTTCTTCTCAGAATTCCGCTTCGGAACTTTCGGAGAGCGACAAATTGATAGTTTCTCTGCTTGAAAAGAATCCTTTCGGTTCTGGGAGCCTTTCGGAAAATGGGCAAACTTCTTCTTCCGCGCAAGCCGCGGAGGCTCCGAAGGGGTTGGAGCTGCGCTCCATATTTTGCGTCGACGACAGGTGGTATTTCAATATTGCCGATACCGCAACAAAGGCCTTTTATACGGTTCCCCTCGGAAGAAAAGAGCAAGATGACTGCCCGTATACGATAGACTTTTTCGACGATGAAACCAACAGTATAAGCATTTCTAACAATGTCGGATCCTATACCCTCACTTTAAAAGTTCAGGATCCCCCTACCGGGAAGCTTCCGAGCATGTCCGCCAAGAGGGGCGGCAAACAGGCGGCATCTAAAGTTAAAGCTCCTGCTGCAAACAGGCAGAACACTCAAATCCGCCGCCGGTAGGGGAAGGCGGAAGAATTTTTCAAGTCCAAGAAAAGGAGTTTGCAAATGTTCGAGAACGACGAGACGCTTTCTAAAAAGATAAGGGAGGAGTTTAAAGACACGCTGCTTCCCGACGAGATAGAAAGGCTCTTCGGGCTCCCGCGCGAGCGGCGGGCGATGCACATACTCGAGCGGGGCAATCTTACGGAGATGGAAATTGTCCGGGCTTTGGCGAAGGTTTCCGGAATGGGATTTGTCGAGAAGTTCGAGCCCGCCAGGGACGCGGCAAAAATCCTTCCCTTGCGGCTGATAAACGAGTATCAATGCTTGCCGACCTCCGATGGAGACATAGTTTTGTCGTATCCGCCGACTTCCGATATGAACAGATGGGTGGGCGCCCTTACGGGCAGCGTTCCAAGTTGGAAGATAGCTCCCGTCAATGCAGTGACTAAAAAAATAGCCGACAGCTTCGGAGTCGGCGCGGACAGTTTGGAGGGCAGGGGAGCGGACGATTTCTCGGATATCGCCGAGCCGGATTTCGAGGAGGACGAAAACGCGGCGATAATAAAATTCGTAAACGAGATAATATCGCGCGCGTTGGTCGACCGCGCTACTGACATACACATTGAACCCCAGCGCGACGCCTTGGTAATCCGATACCGCATAGACGGCAACCTCGTGCCTGTGCGCCTCCCGGAAAATCTGGTAAAATTCAAGGATGCGATAATATCGCGCGTAAAAATCATGGCCCGCCTGAATATATCGGAGAAGCGCCGGCCCCAGGACGGGCGCATCACGTTTAATTCGCGCAACGGCGAGGAAATAGACATACGCGTATCGAGCCTTCCGACCCTGTACGGCGAAAGCGTTTCGCTGCGTTTGCTGAGCCAAAAGTCCCAGCCTGTCACAATAGAGGATTTGGGATTTTTGCCGGAGGATGCGGAAAAGATATCCCGCCCTTTGGCGCGCCCCCACGGAATAATTCTCGTTACAGGGCCGACGGGATCAGGCAAGTCCACTACTCTTACTGCCTTCATACGCCGCCTCCGTTCTCCCGAGATTCGCATTATAACTGTGGAAGATCCTGTCGAATACGAGGTCGAGGGCGTAAACCAGACGCAGGTCCAGCCTGAAATCGGGCTGACGTTTTCATCGGTTTTGCGGTCGGTCCTAAGGCAGGATCCCGATGTTATAATGGTGGGGGAAATACGCGACAGGGAAACGGCGGATATCGCCATACGCGCCTCGCTGACGGGGCACCTCGTGTTAAGCACCTTGCATACCAACGATGCTCCCGGAGCTTTGACGAGGCTTATCGACATGGACATAGAGCCGTTCTTAATAGCTTCGTCGGTCGAAATGATATTGGCCCAAAGGCTGGTCAGGCGGCTCTGTTCGTGCGCTGTGCCGGCGGACTACGCGATAGACTATGTGGCTTCGTGCCTGGTGTCTCTGGGCATAGATGCCTCGGAAGTGGGGAAGTCGGACGGCATAATGAAGCCGAAAGGCTGCGACAAGTGCAGGGGAATAGGTTATTACGGGCGCGTTGGCATATTTGAAATACTCTTGCTAAACGACGAAATACATTCAATGATCGTGGAGAAAAAAAGCGCGCAGGAAATAAGGCGCGCGGCGCAAAAACACGGCATGCGCTCGCTTCAGGAATGCGGCTGGGAGCTCGTCAAACGCGGATCTACGGGCATGGACGAAATAATGTACTACGCCAACATTGTGGAGGATTCTTCCGAACATGCCTGACTTTAAATATAAGGCTGTTTCCGCAGACGGCAATTTTTCTTCGGGAGTGCTTTCCGGGGAAAATAAAAAGACAGTTGCGGAGATGCTTTCGGCTATGGGGCTGCGCCCGATCAGCATATCCGAGAGCAATAGCGCTTCCCGTTCCGTTTCGCCGGAAAGCTCCTCTGGAGGTTCCGGCGGAGGCGAGAAAACTGCTTTGGCACTATTTAAGAAACTGCACCAGCTTTGCGGAACCGGTGGAATGCCCGTAAGCGACGCTCTAAAGGCGCTGAGCCAGAGGTCTCTCGACCGGCGGATGAAAAAGATAGCCAGGGAGCTTTATAAGGATTTAAGCGAGGGTAAAACGCTTGCCGACTCCCTTCGCAAATACCCAGATACCTTCGATTCTTGCACAACCCATCTTGTAGAGGCGGGCGAATCTACGGCGAATCTCGGATTTGTCTTTGAAAATATTATAGCCTATATAAACGCGCGGCGCGCGCTTCGCCAGACCATAATTTCCGCCCTTGCATATCCCGTATTTCTTTGCGTTCTTGCCAGCGCCGTGGTTTTGCTCTTTATATTTTTTATGTTGCCCACGATTAAATCCATGATGGACAACATGGGCGCGGGCGAAAATACGCCCATTAAGCTGATGAATGCCATAGGCGACCTTTTGATTTACGGCGTTCCGTCCCTTGCGGCGGCGGCGGTTCTCGCCATAATAATTTTAAAATTTTACAGGCGGACGGAGGCGGGTATGCGCAAGAGCGATGAGGCTTTTCTTAAAATACCGCTGATAGGCCCAATACTCTTCGATTCCGACGTGTGCAGATTCTCGAATTTAGCCTCCACACTTTTTGCGTCCGGGGTGAATACGACTGAGGCTTTCAGGCTGTCCGAAAAATCCATAAAAAATTCCGGCTTGCGCGCGCGCTTTCAGTCCTTTCGGACGGCTGTTAACGACGGGGCGCCGATATCCGCTGCCCTTCAGCGTTTCGGGCTGCTCGGCAACGAGGACATAGACGTAATATCCGTGGGGGAGCGAACGGGAAGTTTAGTCTCGGGGTTTGCGGAAATATCCAAATCTCACGCGGAAACTTTGGATAGGCGCATAAAAACCGGCACGGCGGCTTTGGGAGGAATCGCTTTGGCGCTGGCTTTCGCGCTTGTCTTTATTTTTGCGATGGGCATAGTTCTGAGCATACTCGGCTTGAGCCAAAGCATTATCGCAAAATAGAAGATGAATGAAATGAAGAAGGAGGCCGCTAGATCCGATACAAGAAAATTATCGCGTGCAAAATCTGGAAGAAGTTTCTTTTTCGGGTTGTTGCGGCGCGAGCGCGACGCGGAGACCGGGAAATGGAGTATACGGTTTAATATCGGCAGGTGTGCCGCTGCCCTGTTGACTTTGTGCATAATGGGGTGGTTCGGCTTGTCGTTTTGCATTTGGTTGGCGTATAAATACGTCGCCGATTACAAGGATATTTCATTCCTTCAAGTGGCGGCTTCCCCGTTTAACACCACCAAGCACAGGCGCTTGATGGGCGAATTCAACATCAGGGAGGCGGAACGGCTTTTTAGCGAGGGCAACTATTCTTCGGCAATAATAAACCTTCAAAAGGGAGTGGCGCGGTCCCCTGACAACCTTTCGGCGAGAATAAATCTCGCGTTGATATACATGGCGGCATTCGGGAAACCTGACGACGCTGCGCGCATTCTCGACGAAAAGGTAAAACTGGCGTTTGACGCAAAGAACAAGGCATACCTTATGATGTCTATTTCGGTTTTTGCAGCGGGCGATGAATATCTGAAAAAGAGTGCGGTTTTGGCTTCTGCGTGCGAGTCGTCGGGGATTCTCTCTCCCGATGAAATTATAAAATCGCTTCAAAGCGTCGTAAAACGAATGCGCTTGCAGAAACTCTATGCGAGTTTGGCGGCTTATTGTTCGGAGCTGGCGGAGAATTTATCCGACGCTAAGACGCGCAATTTTATCGGGGCCTGCGGGGCGGACGCATATTTATCGCTCATGGATTTCGATTCTGCCGAAGCCATGATAAAAAAATGCGGAGTCACTTCGCGGGATGTGATATTGTCGTTTGAATGCAGGAAGAAAATGGCTTCCGGAGATGAAATTGGCGCTTTGAAAACGGCGATGAAGGCGCTCAAGACTACGCGGAATCCAACGAGATTGTATAATTTTATTTCCCAGTGCCATTCCGATTTCGGTTTTCAGGACGAGTTTAACAAGGCGAGAAAGCTTGCGGATATGACCTCCGGAAAGCCTTATGCCGCCGATTTGGCTAAAATAAAAGAGGCGAATCCGTCGGAAGCGGGGCAAATGTGCGAGAGTTATTTGAAGAAATATTCGTCCGGGCAAAGTGTGTTGCTATTGATGTCGTACGCGCTTTCCTCAAGGGACGAGAAGCTGATCAAAAAATGTTCGGATATATTGTCGGGGGGAAATTACGGCGATAAGGTTGCCGCCGGAATGATGATGGCCGAGTATTTTGTGCGCCAGCGCAAGCCGCAGGACGCCCTTTTCGAGATAAACACCGTAAAGAAGCTCGCCTTCTCCCAGAAAAAGCAAAACGCCCTCTTCCCGGGCGAGGGGATAGAGATAGCAATATCGGCCCTATCGGGGGAAAAAGTTGACGATAGAATTCGCAAATTCATAGATGCGCGCATAGAGAATCCTTTTGAAGTATACGCGTTTTCGGACTTTTTATGCGACGCCAATCTCGACAGAGAGGCTCAAATAGCGCTGGAATATTCTGCGGAAAAATTCCCGCAAGATTGGCGTTTCCCGTCATTAAGTTTTCAGCTGTGCGCCAAAAGGGGTGATATCGGCGAGCTTGTGTCCGAGGTCGGCAAGTCAAAAGTTAGAGTGCCTATAAAAATTCTTCTTTCGCTGCCGGAAAATCTCGACGGAGACGCTTATGTGTTCATAGGCGAATCTCTCCGCGAGGCGGCCGCATCGAAAGCCGCCGAGGCGAGAAGGAAGCTCGCCGAATACAAAGAACTTGTAGGAGTCGATTAGACTCTCTTGTTCCGCAGGTATTGCCTGGGCAATTGCGCAGTCGGTGGAATTGAATTTTTAAAGTTGCCCGAGGCGAAAGTTCAGAGTTTCTGGTTCATTTCGGATGCCGGATTGCTTTCGCGCGTTGCGTGTATGGGTTTTGCTGGGACGCCGGCAACGGTTGTGTGCGCGGGCACGTCGTCAAGTACGACGCTCCCCGCTCCTATTTTCGCGCCCTTCCCGATAAGAATATTGCCTATGAGTTTTGCCCCAGCCCCTATGAGCACGTCGGACATCACTTTGGGGTGCCTGTCGCCGGTTTCGTTTCCGGTTCCGCCGAGGGTCACTTCGTGCAGTATGGATACGTTGTCTTCGACAACAGATGTTTCGCCAGCGACAAATGAAGTTGCGTGGTCGAGCATTATGCCCCCTCCGAAGCGCGCAGCAGGGTGTATGTCCACTCCGAAAATTTCCGATGAAAGGCTCTGGAGATAATACGCCATATGCGCATGCCCTTTGAGCCACAGCCAGTGCGAAACCCTATGTGTCGTTATGGAATGGAATCCTTTTAGATATAAAACCGGATTGACATATTCGGCGCATGCAGGATCCCGCGAAACGACAGCTTCAATATCCATGACAATATTTTTTCGTAGCGCATAATCGTCGTCAAAAGCTTGTCCGAATATCTTGAATACGCTTTTCTCATCTACGGCGTTTCTGCCGAGCTTGCGCGATATCCTAGCGCGCACAGAATCGAAAAGGTTTGCGCGCGACAGTATGGTGTCGTTTACCAGGTCTTTTAAAAAAGGCTCCTGCGCGGCAATATTATCGGCGGATTTCAGCACCGAATCCCAGATTTGCGCCGCTTTTTTGTCATAATCTTCCATTTCTTTGTAGCATGGAAGCTTCGCGGAGCTTTTCAACTATAATTTAAAAAAAGCGTTTTATTTCGTTGAAGTCGGCGCATTAAAATATGAAAATGCCATCATGAAAAGAGCGGTAATTTCACTTTTTACATGTGTTGTTTTGCTGTGCGGATGCGCGGTTGTGAACCATGAAATGCAGGACGGCGTCAGTTTCGCCGGCTTGAAGAAATTTTATGTGGACACTCCCGTCGGGACGGCGTCAATATTTGGAGCATACGCCGATGTGGCGAGCTTGGACGCCAAACTTGCAGGGGACATAAAAACCTTTCTCGAGGAGCGCGGTTTTGAGAGCGTGGGCAGGCGGGAAGACGCCCAAATAATATTCCGTCCTCTTTGGAACGTTTCTGTCATAGAGAGTAGAATGCCTGAGGAGCCGATAAGAAGCTCGTTCACATCGATTGAAATCGGAACTTCTGCAAGCGAAGTGTACGCCACTCTTGAAATTCAGGCGATACTTCCCGACGGCGACATATGGGCTTGGCGCGGATTTTCTCCGATTGAAGTTTCAGTGCGCAATCTCAATCCGGGGTCTTTCCCCGAGCAGATTCGCTGGTGCTTGGAATATTTCCCCCCCGAGGAGCACCCGGCATTTTTGCAGGAATATAAGAAGGAAAAAGCTGAGGCGGATGCGGAGGCCGCGGAAAATCCATACAAGGAAACACTGATCAGGCACAGGCAGTCGGAAGAAGGCCAGAAGCCGTCAATATAGCCAGGAATCCGGTTGGGGCAATAGGCGATTTTATTCGGGCGGTATATTTGTCGGTGCGCGCGTAAAAATGCTTGAATGAAACGCGCGCACTAATAATTTGAAGGGTGTTGTTGTATAAAAAACGGAGGAATTTGTGAAGGCAAAGAAAATTTTGATTTTGTCGCTTTTGGTTGTGATAGCGGGCGCTGTTGCCTATTATCAATTTGGTTATAAGGAATCCGCGGATTATTCTTTTAAAACTGCGCCGGTCAAGGTGCGCGATGTCGTTCAGACAATAGACGCTACCGGCACAGTGGAACCCGAGGAACTCGTCGATGTCGGCGCGCGCGTTTCGGGTGAAATTGTCTCCTTCGGGAAAGATAGAAACGGGAAGGAAATAGACTACGGGTCGACGGTGATAGAGGGCGACGTCATTGCTTTGATAGACGATGTCCTGCAGCGCTCCAGCCTCCTGAAGGCTCAAGCTGAAATGGAACTTGCAAAGGCTTCACAAGAGCAGGCGAAAGCCAATCTCGTCCTTTGCCAGACCAATCTCAGGCAAGCCGAGCGCGACTGGAACAGGGCCAAAAGGCTCGGAGTTTCGGAGGCTTTGTCGCAGGCTTCGTATGACTCGTATTTATCCGCATGGGAACAGGCTACGGCTCAAATCAGCGTCGCCCAGGCGCAAATTTCGCAGGCGAATGCGAGCGTGGAGCAGGCGGAAGCGGGCCTTAAGGAGGCCCAGCGCAATCTCGAGTATTGCGTGATAAAGGCGCCAGTAAACGGCGTAATTATAGACCGGAAGGTCAATATTGGTCAGACTGTCGTTTCAAGCATGACTGCAAGCAGCCTATTCCTCATTGCCAAAGACCTCAAAAAGATGGAGGTTTGGGCGTCCGTCAATGAGGCCGATATCGGGGGAATACGCCTCGGGCAGCCGGTGGACTTTACTGTCGACGCGTTCCCCGGCGTCATTTTCAAAGGCGAGGTCGGAAAGATACGCCTCAATGCGACAATGTCTCAAAACGTAGTCACTTATGTGGTGGAGGTCATAACTGACAATTCCGACGAAAAGCTTCTTCCGTACCTCTCAGCAAATCTATATTTTGAAGTCGCGCGCGAAGACGGGGTTCTCTCGGTTCCGAATTCCGCCTTGCGCTGGAGTCCGGAAGCGTCTTATGTCGAAGAAAAATTTAGGGGGATTGAGCCTCCGGACGGCGAGGACGCGCTTTGGGTACCTAGCGGCAACGGGAAAGTCAGGCCTGTTTTCGTAAAAGTGGGAATCAGCGACGGGGCGTTCACTTCTGTCCATTCTCCGGATTTGAAAGAGGGCATGAGAGTCGTTACGGGAATAAGCGAGGCGAAGTCAGGCGCCTCAAAGGCTTCTCCTTTCATGCCGAAAGTTCCCCAGCGCAAAAAGGGAAACACCATAGCTTCGTCTTCTTCCAAGTAGGATTAAAAAATGGAGGAAAATCTGAAAGCAAAAGAGGCGGGCCTGATAAGCTTGCGAGACATTTGCAAGACTTACATTATGGGCGATATAAAATTGCCCGTGCTCAAAGACGTGTCTCTGACAATTCAAAGGGGTGAAATGGTCGCCCTTACCGGGCAGTCGGGTTCGGGCAAGAGTACGCTGATGAATATTCTCGGCTGCCTCGACAGGCCTTCGTCGGGGGAATACTGGCTCGATGGAGAGGAAATATCCCGCGCCACAAACGACATGAGGGCGGACATACGCAATAAAAAAATAGGATTTGTCTTCCAGAATTTTAATCTGCTGGCCAGGACCAGCGCGCTGGAAAATGTGATAATGCCGCTGGGATATACTGCTTCGCACCTGTCTGAAAAAGCGATGCTCGAAATGGGGAGGGAGATGCTCGATCGCGTCGGACTCGCCGACAGAATGGACCACGAGCCGTCGCGGCTTTCGGGCGGGCAGCAGCAGCGCGTGGCGATTGCAAGGGCCCTCGTAAATAAGCCGAAGATTCTCTTCGCCGACGAGCCTACCGGAAACCTCGACACGAAAATGAGCGAGGAAATTCTGCGCATATTCAAGGAAATAAACGAGCAGGACGGGGTAACGATAGTCCTTGTGACACACGAGCCGGACGTCGCCAACAGCGCAAAGCGCATAATAAAAATAATAGACGGCCGCATCGCGGGCGATACAGTTCTCGAAAAGAAATGAAAAAGCTCAGAGTAATAAAGTCCGCCCTGAAGTCGATTTGCAGAAATCCGACGCGCACGTTTTTGACGACTCTGGGAATAATAATCGGTATAGCCGCCGTCATCGCCCTGATGGAGATTGGCGACGGAGCCCAAAAAACTCTCAAAGAAACCATAGAAAATATGGGCGTCAACACGATTCGCGTGTGGGGCGGCCCCATAACCCGCGGCGGCGTGAGATCGGGGTCCGGCGGCCGTGCAAACATCACTCTTGCCGACGCTAGAAACATATTGAAGAGCTGTCCGAGCGTCAGCGCAGTGTCCCCCGTCGTTTCAGTCAGGGGACAGGTGATTTACGGCGGAAAGAATTGGAGTCCGTTCAGCATCAACGGCGTAAACGAGGACTATCTTAAAATATCGAATTGGGAGCTTGAGGAGGGCGAGCCTATAGACGCTGTGAAAGTCGCGCGCGGTTCAAAAGTCTGCCTCGTAGGGGCGACGATAGTCAGGGAGCTCTTTTACGGCGAGAATCCCATAGGAAAGCTTTTGCGAATTCAGAATGTCAGCTTTAAAATCATAGGCGTTTTAAAAAGCAAGGGCGCCAATATGATGGGCATGGACCAGGACGATTGCGTTCTCGCTCCGTGGACGGCCGTCAAGCTCAGGCTAAAGGGAGCGGGCAGCTCCTCTATATCTTCGTCGTCCTCGTCCACCACCACAACCACCACAACCACTTCGTCAACATCTGACATCTATACGAGCGGAGTTTCTTTTTATCCTGAGGTTTCCGACGCCAATATGCCACCTGTTAGGTTCGTGAACGTCGACAGCCTGATAATATCGTCGACTTCCGCCGACAACGTTTATAAGGCGTACGACGAGGTCGTTGCCGCGATGCGAGAATCGCACAAGCTCGCCGACGACGAGGAGGACGATTTCCGCGTCAGGACTCTCGCGGAATTTACCGACATGATGACGTCGACTACAAAGACCATGACGAACCTTCTGCTTTGCGTGGCTTTCATTTCGCTGCTTGTGGGAGGCATAGGCATAATGAACATAATGTTGGTCTCTGTAACCGAGCGCACGCGCGAGATAGGGCTGCGCATGGCCGTGGGCGCGCGCGCGGGCGATATACTCAAACAGTTTCTAATAGAGTCCGTAGTGATATGCGTAATAGGCGGCATTATGGGCATAATCGTTGGGCACGGCCTTTCCATGGCAATTACCGCAATTATGAACTGGCCTTCAGCCGTTTCTCCAAGGGCGATTTTTATATCCGTGGGAATTTCCGCTCTCGTCGGCGTAATATTCGGGTATTATCCGGCGTGGAAAGCCGCGCGCCTCGATCCGATAGAAGCTCTCAGATATGAATAAGTTTTGCACTCTCTTAATATGCGTTCCGATTGTTTTAGTCGCTTCATGCGCGGTCGGACCGGACTTTGAAAAGCCTAAGGCCGACCTCCCCGAAGCATGGGAGACTAATGCCAGCGGGGCCTCTCTCAGCGAGTCGGGAGACGCAACCCGCCTTTCCGAGGACGAGCTCGTATCATGGTGGGATGTCTTTAACGATCCGCAGCTGACTTCTCTTATCAGCCGCGCATTCGACGGGAACCTCGATTTGGCGGGCGCGCGCGCCAAAATAGCTGAAGCGAGATTCAAATTGGGAGTGGCACAGAGCGGGCTTTATCCATTTTTAGACGTAAATGCGAGCATGGCCGAATCGTCGCCTAAAATGGACTCAGCAAAACCTTCTTACGGAATGGGAGCTTCGGCATCATGGGAGCTTGATGTTTTTGGAGGAACTCGAAGGAACATAGAATCGACGCTTGCCGCCTATGAGGCGTCCAAGGCGGATAGCTGCGCCACTCGAGTGGCAATAGCGGCGGAAGTCGCGCAAAATTATTTTCAATACAGGGCGTACCAGCAGGAGCTCGTCATAACGCGCTCAAACCTTCAAATACAGAAAAAGACTTATAAGATTACGCGCCAGCGCAAGGAGAATGGATTTGTCTCGCAGCTCGACGTAGTGAGATCCGCCGCCCAGGTCGATTCTACCGCCTCACAGATTCCGCAGCTTGAAAACAAGATGGAGCTCGTACGCCACGCCCTTGAGCTCCTTCTCGGCTTGCCGACGGGTGCTTTGAAGGAAGAGTTGGAACAGGAGAAAGATTTGCCCGAACTTGAGCGCTTTATTCCCGCCGGCGTTCCCGCAAACCTGGTGGAGCGGCGTCCGGATATAATCTCAGCCGAATACGCCTTGCGGTCGGCGGTTGCCGCCATCGGCTATGCGAAGGCGGATCTGTATCCGAAATTCTATGTGACCGGAAAAGTCTCCTATGAGGCCCCGGATGTGGGGAATATAATCCAAAACCGCTATGGGAGCTGGTCGGTTGGACCAAGCGTTTCTTGGAACCTTTTTCAAGCGGGCAAAATTTACTATAACGTGAAAGTGCAGGAGGCACTTGAGGAGTCGGCGGGCATAGCCTGGCGCTTGGCGGTATTAACCGCCTTAAAAGAAGTGGAAGACGCCATGCTTTCGGCAACAAAAGAGCGGGAGAGAATAGGATATCTCAATAGCGTGGTGGACAACAGCCGCAAGGCATACGAATATTCGTCGACCCTTTATAGCGAGGGGGAAATAGAGTTTTTAGATCTGCTAGAGGCGCAGAAATCGATGCTTGAGTCTGAACTCAACCAGGTGTCTTGCAGGCAGCTTTTCATATCGAACCTGATATCGCTTTACAAGGCTCTCGGTGGTGGGTGGAGCATGGAAGATATGCGAGACGAATACATGGAAGACTCATTCCTGAAGATGTACGAGGACGCATGGGGAGATTTGTTATAAACGCATGGAGAGATTTTTTGCAAAAACTCCCTTGACAATTTTTAAATAAACGGATTTTACTCTCTACCCATAAAAAATGGTGGTAGTGGCTCAGTTGGTTAGAGCACTGGATTGTGGATCCGGGGGTCGTGGGTTCGAGCCCCACTTACCACCCCATTATTTTTATGTCGCGGAAAGGCTTTCTAAAAGTCGCGTTTCCGCGATTTTTTTGTGCGAAAGTTTTCGGATTAGCAAGCATAGGCTATCTTGAATGACAAGAATGTCTTATAAATTTATTTCGGCATTTTCGCCTTTTATATGCGTGTGCTGGCTAGGCAGGCGGGTATCTTTGCTGCTCTTTTAGCGCATAAACTCCACTTCACATATTTAAATTGCGCATTTTACCTTTTAATCTGCAAACTTCACATGTACATAGCAGAGCTAGCTTGGCGACTGTTGCTATTTGCGCATCTGCAATGAATAAATTTTTCTGACGTTTTCCTATCTGCGCCATTGAAATTTTAGAATTAGCTTTATTTTAAATACCCGAATTATATTTAATTCGAGCTTCGTTTTATAATGCGAAGCGCTTTTATCCAAGGAACAGATGAATCTATTTTATAATATTTTCTCATACGCGGTAGCGAAGATAAGCATGGCAGTATTTGGGCGGAAGCTTTTAGCGATAGTGTATCGCAATATTAATCCAATAAATCTGCAAGATTGATTTCTATTTGAGCAAAAAAAGGCAATTTTCCCGTATTGAAAAATCGCCTTATGCTTGCAAGTCCATTGAATTTAATATTTTCCAAGCCTATTTGAACTTTGCAATCGGAGCTTAATAACCTGCCATATAATATTAGAAAACTAATTGGAAATTTTAATAAATATAAAAATTTCAAAATACCAACTGCGAAATTTATTTTATATTATCCGAATAGTTTATTGATGGTTCTTTAAAGGATAAAGGCTAATAATTTATCAGATCAATTCTTTATAAAAGGAAAAAATGCCCAATCGGAATTAAGTGAAAAGTTTATAATTGCGAAACTATCGCTTAAAAAAATCTTGAATTGAAATTCCCTACGTGCAAGAGGCTGCATGGGAAATTTTATTTACTTGTCTTTTAGTGAATAGTTGAAGCAAGAATCAAAATTTAAGTTTTGTGAAGAGAAAAATATCCGTATCAGCTTGCGCGCTTTCCTTTGAAGAGCCTTGCCTGGCGGCGGGAACTTTTAATTTGACATTTCTATTACTAACTGGGAATTTTCAATACGATGGATCAAAAAAGCAAAATATTTATTGCCGGCGCGCGTGGAATGGTAGGTTCCGCTTTAGTTAGGAAATTTACCTCCGACGGATTCTCCAATTTGTTGCTTCCTTCGCATTCTGAATTAGACTTGACAAGGCAAGATGCAACAGAACGATTTTTTATGCGGGAGCGCCCGGATGTCGCGGTAATAGCGGCCGCAAAAGTCGGAGGAATTTATGCCAATAATACATATCCCGCAGATTTTATATCCATAAATATGCAAATAGCCGTTAATTCGATACTTTCGGCTTATAAATCGGGTGTGAAGCGGCTATTGTATTTAGGAAGCACATGTATTTATCCGAAGTTTGCTCCCCAGCCTATAAAAGAGAGTTCGTTGCTGACTGATTCACTTGAGAAGACGAACGAGGCTTATGCTATCGCAAAAATTTCGGGGGTGAAGCTTTGCGAGTATTTCAGGAAGCAGTATGGTGTGCTCTACCATTCGGCAATGCCTACGAATCTCTACGGACCGCATGACAATTATGAGGACATGAATTCCCATGTGATGCCGGCGCTCATTAGGAGGTTTCACGAGGCTAAAGTGAATAATCTCCCTGAGGTTATTCTTTGGGGGACAGGGAATCCTCTCCGCGAATTCTTACATGTAGACGATCTGGCATCGGCTTGCCTGTGGCTGCTTGAAATAGAAAATCCTCCTAACCTTGTAAATTTGGGAAGTGGGGAAGAGGTCTCTATCAGGGAATTGGCCAGCATAGTTGCCGGCGTGGTAGGGTACAAGGGGAAAATAAAACACGATTTGTCGAAGCCGGACGGCACTCCAAGAAAACTCTGCGATACAAGTTTATTGCGCTCGACAGGGTGGAGGCCTAAGTATACCTTGCAAAGCGGTATAGAGGCCGCATACAAGTCTTTCCTTTCTGAAATCGACACTCACACTGTCCGCATGTAATTGTAGCTGGCACATCTCGCGATGTAAGGTTTGCTTTTGCAAACGAAATAGCCAGAGCTTGTGTCGCTCTTGGAATAGATGCCTACGAGGTCATCCATTGTGGTAAATAGATTATCCGCGCACTAATGTAGCGCTTCCAGGTCTTGTCGGCGGTCCTTGCCTTGAGAAGGATCCGCATATTTTTATATATTCCCTGAAGCATGCTGGAATAGAATTGGAGATTAGTAAAGCTTCGAGGCATGTCAATGAACAGCAGCTTTCCGAAACAGCGGATAAAATTGCGCACATGGCCGAAAAGAAAAATTTAAAGAAGCCCTGCAAGGTTGCTTTGTTGGGATTAGCTTTCAAGGGAGTTTTTGCCACAAACGACTTGCGCGGATCAATGTCGCTAAAGATATATAAGCAGATCGAATCTAGGGCGATTTTGGCGCTGTGAATGGATTTGACTCTGTAATAGGGGGCTCATCCTTCTGAGATCCGCCTCAAATAAAAACGTTTGATAACATAGATGATTCTATCATGGGTGTTGATATCGCAATAATACCCAATAACCGTTCATGTTTTTCAAAGTACAGCATAGATTTCTATAAGGATAATTTATCCGCAAATGGTTTTATATACGATTATTGGAACAACCTCAATTTTGAAACGCTGTCGCACCGGAATCAGTTCTACTATTCAGTTGGGAATATATGGAGATAACAAAGAAAAATATTAATATGTGAAGTGTGTCAGTAAGCGGCGCCGGCGGATTTATAGGTGCGTACTTTGTTAGAAAGCTTTTAGATTTGAACTGTAAGGTTCGTGCTATTGACAATTTTTCCAGGGGCAATCCGGAACGACTTAGATCGATAAACAATCCAAACTTGACTATATATAAAGCCGATGTAAGGCAAAGGAGCGAGCTGCTTCCAGTTTTCGATAATTGCATTGCAGTTTTTCATCTCGCCGCAATAAACGGGACTGAAAACTTTTACAAGCATCCTGATTTGGTTTTAGATGTTTGTGTTCGCGAAATGCTTGCAATCGCGAATGCTTCTTTGAAGGCAAAGGTATCGAGCCTTATAGTCGCTTCGTCTGCTGAAGTTTACCAAACTCCTAAAGCTCTGGAAAAGGTTCAAGTATTCAGGCCTCACAATGTGTACGGTCCCGATATGGGATGGAAGCATGTCATACCGCAACTTATTAAGAAAATCGAAAAGTCTGGGACAGGCAACGAAAGAACTATTTCCATACAAGGCGACGGCAGTCAAACTCGAGCTTTTTGCTATGTAGGCGACATAGTAGACGGAATCATAACGATGTGGTTGAAGGGAGATTCTATGAATATTTACCATATCGGTTCTATGCAGGAGATTTCTATAAAAGAGCTCGCAGAGCAAATTGCCAAAATTTATCACGTCCGCTTGGCATTAAAGTCCAGCGACCCAAATAAAGGTGAGACTTCGAGAAGATGTCCGGATATTTCAAAAATTGCGGCGCTTGGATATACTCCAAAGGTTTCTCTGGAAGATGGACTCAGAAAAACAGTGGAGTGGTATAAGCTTCATCCCAATGTAGCTGGCAACAATTTGCTGTAGTCGGAAGGAATTTTTTACCCACAAAATAAAGTTATAAGCATATCAGCGCTTTTGCGATTCGCATAGGCATAGGGTTATAGTGGTTTGTATGGGATAAAATTAAAAGTATGGGAAAGCTTGCGAACTGATGAAATAAGGATTCGGTTTGGAATTACCAAAACCGCAGAAAATTATGGAAGCATCAATCTTTCCATTTTTATCATTTTATTTAGATACAAAAAAATCGCAATTTTTTGTCTTCAAACAAGTTTATTGAGACTTTTTGAGTATGCCCCAAAACCTTTCAAATTTGCATAAGTTGCCAATTTGAAAAATAGAGAAGCCGCAAATTATTGAACTTGCGGCCCTTTAAAATGGTGGGAGTAGCAGAACTCGAATCTGCGACCCCTTGCGTGTCATGCAAGTGCTCTAACCAA